>JBIKKO010000262.1:0-3773 GCA_044360315.1 Oligoflexales bacterium | reverse complement strand
TGTCGGCCCATCATCCTATGACCCAAACGTTTCCGAGGTCACTTATCATGTAATCACTCGACTCTGCAGCAAGCAACACTATTGTCAACGATCTCAGATATTTAAAAGTCAAATTGACACCTCGCCGTACCGGATCGCAGGTGCTAATGCGCAAAAAACCGGCACGTCGGCCGGTTCTTATATGATAACCCTCGAAAGGTCAACTTAAACTTTGGTCTCTGTGTTTGTCGTATTCTGCTGCCCACTTGTGATCTGAGTCTTTTGCTGATCACCGCTGCCAACAGCCTTCTTAAACTCGCGAATGGCCTCACCCATGCCCTTTGCCAACTCAGGCAACCGTCGAGGGCCAAAAAGCAATACAACAACAGCTAACACGATTAGCCAATGAACAATCGACATACTTCCCATGGAAACCTCCCAGTGTTTTTAATACCAGTATACAACTAACATATATTTAAATCTTGTCAACGATTCCCTGCCTGATATCGATCTTCACTCCTGCTAAAACCACACCGGGACTGGCATCCATTAATCGGGCCAATTGTGCAGAACACCGCGCATTTCCCTGTTGATTTCAGACATGTAGCGCTGAACCTCAGGGTCTTTCGGATCAACTTTTGCCGGGAAATAGGTCTGAATATCCTGATTTACACGCAACATCTTCGTCTGCCAAATATTCTCAGACTGCAGAGACAAATCAACGCAGTAGTAGTCCTTTAGGATCTTGGCATCAATAAAGTCCTGTATACTCGTCACCTTATGATCCCGGAAAACCCGACGTCCGTCCGCATCACGGGTGAATCCGCGTACCACATAATCAATCACAACCACGTCATTATCGAAATTCTCCATCATGTAACTAAGGGCACGCAAGGGCGTGATTTCGCCACAGGTGGCGATGTCAATATCGATGCGAAAGGTGCAGATGCTTCCACCGCTGTGGAAATCTGGATAGGTGTGAGCGCAGATATGGCTTTTGTCGAGATGCATGGCTTTAAAGGTAGCCACATCGGGGCTAGCGCCACCGCCAGCGATATCACTCATTAGGACCATAGAGCTCGCACCCCAAGGCTCGTAGTTCTGATCACTGACGGCTAAAACTTTAGCCTCAATGATATCGCATATACCCTTCAAAATATTCGTTACACGCTCTGCGTTATAGCGCTCTGAGATATACTTTACGTAGGACAACCGTTCGTCCTCGTTTCGAGCAACGCAAAAGTCATAGAGATTAAAACTCAATGCTTTCGTAAGGTTGTTAAAACCAACCAGTTTATAATCACCTAATGGTTCGATACGCTTCATAAACCCCCCTTGCCTCCAGGCAAAAAATAGGTCGTGCGAATGCACTCTTTACCGAGCCGGGTTGTGTAGCACGATCAGTCTAGAAATGCAGCAAAAAATCTACAAGGCAAGGTTCATGAGTTTTGAATATTTGTCAAAACTGCTAAAATAACGGAACGGTACACTCCTATCATCACACCTTTTAATAACGCGAAGTCGAGCATTAATGCGATGACAGATTACAAAGCGCCCTGATCGTTATTAAGAATAGAATCTCCCACCATAAAACCCAAACCCTGAGCCCAGGGTCGTAGCCATTGAACTATATGTGAATTTATGGTGAGACTATAAATTCGTTCTTTCAAAATAATTCTGTCACGCACAAACCGCCGAGAACACTTATGATACCTATCAAAGACATCAGCCAGGCATCTCCCAACAAACGCAACCAACAAATCTTTACACGGGCATGGGTGCCAGAGGACGCGGTAACACATGTCATAGTGCTCATCCACGGGCTGGGAGAGCACGCGGCACGGTATGATCACTGGGCCAGGAAATTTTGCGCGACAGGTACCGCCGTTTACGCGATCGATTTACCAGGTCACGGGCGATCTGACGGCAAGCGGGGGCACATCCAAAGTTTTGACATGATCTATGATGACATCGAAGATTTGATACAAAAAATACAAATAACTCACATCGCAACTCCAGTCACATTATATGGCCACAGCATGGGTGGAGCTTTAGTCCTTGGAGCAGCGCTTTGCCGATCGCTAAACATTACCTCGATCATTTTAACAGGACCTGCCATCGCCCCTGGTTTCGATCCACCACCGTGGAAACTCAAATTAGCACAACTACTGAACACGTGGGTGCCATCCCTCGTCCTAGGTAACGAGTTAGACCTCAACGGATTGTCGCGAAGCCAGAAGGTCATTGAAGACTATCGTCGCGACCAACTGGTTCACAGTAAAATCAGCGTTCGCTGGTTTAATGAATGGCAGCAATCGCTGGCATTGATTAAGACAAAAGCCAAAACCTTGTCCGTCCCAGTCCTCATGATCCACGGAGAGGCCGATCGATTAACATCACCATCTGCTAGTGCTAAACTCGCATCTAACATGGGCTCAATGACCACATTTAAACTCTGGCCTGGCGCCTACCACGAGCTTCATAACGAGCCAGACAGCCAGAACGTCTTCGCCTATATTCATGCTTGGCTTATACAAAATGTGCGTGCACCATCACCATGACGATGATGCCACGTCCGCGCTCCCCAATCGTGATGCTCGTAGCGCCAAGTCGCCACACGACGACTCAGCACTATGAGCTTCAATGAGTTAGGAAACGAGACCATATCAACTCAGTTCTCGAACGGCGAGAAACCTGTTTAATAACAGTCCAAGACTACACCTCTAGTTTTGTAACAATGACACGTTTCTCAGGCGCACACCTATGTCATCGTACATCAAACCATGCTCCTGCTCCCATTGAGCCACAGCCGACAGATAGCTATCGCGATGATACGCCTTCAAGTAGGCCGTCGCTTCAGTAAATCGACCATGGCTATGGATATGCGATTTGCAAAATGTGTGCGGCGCTTCCGCCAAAATCAATGCTGCCATCTCCGGATCCACAGTCTCTTTGAACTTTTGTATGTCGACGTGGTCTGTCATCAAAAACATCTCCCGGCGCACGATTGCGCAACGAACGGGATCCCAGCCCGTGGCTAGTTCAATCAGTTTTATGATGTCCTCATGATAAATAATTAATCCAAAGTTTGGCTCGAGAACAGCCTGTTGGACAGCATCCAAAAACTCATACTTGTGAGGCTTGGATTTAGCTTGTTTGTATCGATCAATCCTCGCAATCTTCGCAGGGCTTGTAGGATGCCATAAAGCCATGATGTTTTGCAAATCACGCAAAGAGTGAATGTTCTGAGCTTGTAAATATTCCTTTAGCTTTTCATTACCGACAAAATCTGGGGCCCATTCTTCAAACTTCATAATCAGCGCATTAGGCGAATAGTCCAGCAAGAACACTTTCTCGATATCCCCTTGTCCTATAAGCTCCAACACTCTTCGGTCATCATCAGGGATGCGCAAACAATCCCAAGTCAATCCTACTTCCTTGACAACACGGCTAATGATATCAATCAACGGCATTTTAAATGCATGGATATTACCCCAACTCAAGCCGTCCGAAACTTTCCTGCAGTAATCAACAAACTCCTGTCCCCGCGCAAACTCGACATCAATATGAATCTCAAGAGGCAACATCGAAAGCCTCTCTGGAATCAGACTCTCGGCAACTGGATCGACCTCAGTTAGACCCAAACCAAACATCAGCAAACTCGAAGAGGCTGAGCCGCGACCTGGCCCAATGCGCAAAGACCGACTTCGAGCGAATTCAAGACACGCCCCTAATGCATCAAAAAATTTAAGATGCACTTCACTCTCGTATAACGCCATCTCTCGACCTAACAC
>JBIKKO010000100.1:0-11870 GCA_044360315.1 Oligoflexales bacterium | reverse complement strand
GGAGTTGATCGACAGTCGTCGGATGCTCTCAAGTTAAGGCCTTGGAATGAGCGCCTTGAGTTTTTGGGTGACTCGGTGCTTGGTTTGGTGATCAGTGAATCTTTGATCGCAAATGAGGGGTCTTTGAGCGAGGGCGAGATGTCAAGGATTCGCGCTGCGATTGTTTGTGAAGCGAACTTAGCCCTGAAAGCGCGGGAATTTTTATGTTTGTCAGAGGCGCTTGTTCTAGGGCCGAGTGAGTTAGCGTCTGGTGGTTTAGAAAAGGTTAGTTTGTTAGCAGATGCTTTGGAATCCGTCATTGGTGCTGTGTTTGCAGATGGTGGCTGGGAGGCGGCGCGTGCGGTTGTGCGTCGTCTGTTTTTTGGGGAGTTGGCCGGAGACCCACGTCGATATTTGCTCGGCGACGCAAAGACGATGCTGCAGGAGCTTGCCCAGCAGCGGTTCAAGGTCACGCCGACCTACGTGGTTGTTGCTGAATCCGGCCCACCTCATCAACGATGGTTTGAGGTTTCAGCCCAGCTCGGAGATCAGGAAATTGCACGAGGTAGTGGTCAAAGCAAGAAAGAGGCAGCCCAGGCGGCGGCTCGTTTGGCTTTAGATCGGATGAAGGAGATGACGCTATGATTAAGGGTACGATTGCCATCGTTGGCCGGCCAAATGTCGGGAAATCGACACTCTTTAACGCTTTGACGAGGACTCGCAATGCACTCGTTGATGATCGACCAGGAGTCACGAGAGATCGCCTTTATGGAATTTTGTATTTTGATGACATGGAGGAGCGCGGGAGTCTTGTCATTGACACAGGCGGTTTTGAGACCAAGGATTTGTATTATCAACCATTTTCGGAAAATATAGTTTGGCAACAAACAGAGATTGCCATTGACGAGGCTGATGTTGTTGTTTTGGTTTTAGATGGTAAATCCGGTGTTCATCCCCATGATGGCGAACTTGTGCGGTACTTGGCCAAGAAAAATAAGCCAGTGATTTATGTGGTCAACAAAGTCGATGTGCGCGAGCATGAAGAGCGCGTCTATGACTTCTACAGTTTGGGCGTCGATCAGTTTTTGGTCACATCAGCCGCGCACATGCGGGGAATGGATGAGCTTGCGGAGTCGATTGAGTCAAATTTTGCAACGATCCAAGAGTTGCGAGCAGATCGTCGTCACCATGGCGGTCGAGGAACCAGAATTGCTTTGGTTGGTCGACCGAATGCCGGTAAGTCCTCGATTCTGAATCGGCTGATCGGCGAGGAGCGAAGTCTTGTCAGCGATGTTGCTGGTACGACAAGAGACTCAATTGATACGCCGTTGGTTTATAACAACAAGAATTACGTGTTGGTCGATACGGCAGGGATTCGACGACGAAGTCGTATCAATGATCGCGTGGAATCTCTAAGCGTGATGCGAAGTATGCAGGCCATTGAGCGGGCGGATGTGGTGTTGTTAGTGTTGGATGCTCAACAGATGCTAACCGACCAAGATGCACGAATTGCATCAATGGCTGCTGAACAGCATAAGGCTATGGCGATCATTGTTAATAAGTGGGACTTAGTCGAAAACAAATCCGCTAACACCGCAAAGGAATATACGGAGTTCTTGCGGTATAAACTGAAACTCTTGTCGTGGGTGCCGGTGTTGTATGTGTCATGTCTTGAAAATCAGCGTGTGCATCATATAATGCAGCTGGTAGAAAGTATTGTGGTGCAGTATGAGAGGCGGGTCGATACGCGGTCTGTAAACACGGCCCTACAGAAAATGGCGCACGATCACACTCCCGCATTAATCAAAAAGACTAGTAAACGAGTGAAGTTTTACTATGCTACACAAGTTCGGACAGCGCCTCCAACTCTACTAGTGTTTTCAAATGTCGCCCGAGAGATTCAAGAGGGATATAAACGCTACATGATCAATCGCTTCCGTGAAGACTTGGGCTTCACCGATGTGCCGCTTAGGCTGATATTCCGCAGTAAAGAAGATCAAAACAAAAGAAAACAAGACGAAATTAATCGGATGTCGCGCCAATACGATCCTGGACTGCGCAAACCGAATCTCCAAGGCCAAAAGCCGCTATCATGGTCTGCTGATGAGTTACCAGACTTTGATCTGACGGAAGCCTCGGGCTATGAGTTTGAAGTGGAATCTCGTCAAGATGTTACAGGGGATGGGGATGTCTAACTGGTGTCAGTTCTCAGTTCAATGCAGCATAAGGCTCTTGGAGGGCGGGTATTTTAAGTTAAGAGGATAAATACGCTCACGGGACCTCTGTAACACAGCAGATTTATTGTTAAAAATTTTAAACATCATGTCGCGCTAAAAAAACTACTGATTTTTCCGATTCCAAGGTCACAGCTGTGGAGGGGGAGGATTCGTATGAAACATTTATTTTTAAATGCCAAGTGGCAGGCCGGACTAGTCATTGCTGGGGTCGCCGCAGGCGTGGCTGTCGTTAGTTGCAGTTCGTCTGAATTCGGAGGTGGTGCCCGAGAGCGAAATCCAAAGCTTCCGGGTGTTGAAGAACCTAAACAAAAACTAGGATGCAATCCGTTGCCACTGCCAGAGGTGACGCTTACGCCGACAAAACTATTTAGTTTTGTCCCAACCGGAGAAAACTCTGAGTATAAAGAGTTTATTTCGACCCCGGTTGTTGGTCGCCTGAGAAAGTCAGATAGTGCTCCTAGCATTGTTGCTGTTGGCTTCAAGAAAAGTTGGATCGCCAGAGAAGGTACCCCTGCCACGTGTCACTACTGGTTGGAAGATCCTGGGCGCTTATATGCAGTTAACGGTAAAACAGGGTCTTTAAATTGGGTCGGTCGAAGCGCAAACGGAGTGCCGTTGGTGTTTGACGCCGCCATATCACCTGCCATTGGCGATATCGATGGAGATGGGAATATGGAGGTGTTTGCCATGGAACAAAAGTCCGAAAAAATTATTGCACTCCGCTCCAACGGTGAGTTTATGTGGCGATCAAATGACAGTGCGGGATCGAGGGTCACAATCCAAGGGAACTCTTGGATTCATGGGATATCGCTAGCTGATTTAAATAATGACGGGGTCGCTGAACTGGTCACTCCTGGTTTGGTGCTTGATCCAAAGACCGGGGCCACCAAGTTTCAACTTCAGAGAGGGCAACACGTTTATCCCGCAGATACGAATCGGCAGGGATCTTTGGAGCTTGTGTTAAGCACAGGTGTTCTGGATGCAAACGGGATGCAAATTTGTTCCTTCTCGAAACGCTTATACAATGTAGGTATCGCAAAACTTAAGAAAGACGACAACTTCTTGACTGTCGTCGGGACGTCCGGTGAGGAGTCAGATGCCAACACCTTGCTTGCGTACCGGGGAGATGATTGTAGGGTTGTTTTTGATGTGCGCCTTGGTGATAAAGCTGGTGGTCCACCAAATATTGCTGATTTTGACGGTAAAGATGATCAGGGATTGGAGATCGGGATTGCTGGAAAAGAACGGTATGCCGTGTTTGATAACTCTGGGAGATTGCTGTGGAGTCGTCAGACGCGAGATGCGAACTCAGGAGTAACGGGATCAACATCGTTTGACTTCAATGGCGACGGGAAAGCAGAGATTGTGTATAACGATGAAGCAATATTACGAGTGTTTGACGGTCCGACCGGTAAAGTTCTCTATGAACTGATTAATGCGACAGCTACGGCTGTTGAATACCCGGTGATTGTCGACGTTGATGGGAATGGCACAGCTAATATTGTTGCTGTATCGAATGACTGCACAGGAGGTGCGGTAACTTCAGGTATTAACGTATTCAGGGAGCCTAAGGATCAATGGATGAGAACACGTCCAATTTGGAACCAATACGGATTCAATCCCTTAGGTGTCAACGATGATGGCTCGGTTGTAGGGATCAATAAAGCGTCGATTGCTCAGGGTGCATTTTTATACGAGCATCTTGCAGGCTTCAGGAATAATATTTCCTATCCACCGAGTGGCGAGCAGTGTAAGTAAATAAAAAAAACCTTACCGCCAAAACATCCAATACCTCGCGCCGAACTCCGCTGCAGCTGTCAAATAAACGCTGCTGCATTCGGCGCGAAATACTGAATGGCTTCGCACGTCGAGATTTTTTCCTCCATCCTGCGATATCTCACTCCGCTGTGGCAGTCGTATGAAAAAATTTTGATCCGGCCTTTATATTGAACTCCCAGTGGTAGTCAACTCGTTAGGCGAGAGCTACCTGTGGTCGTTTCGAGGAGAATCCTAGGCATAAGACACATCAATAAACTCCTCGGGGCGCCATGAATGTCAATGCTCGTAGGTCAACCGTAACGGCGGCGGGAGAGGAAGCCGTTTATCTTCCTCAGGTCGATTTCCCGTTGAATCTATATCTGGTCGCAAGTACTACGACGGAAGTTATAATTGCGAGATAATTTTTAAATTCAAAGGTTCTTGTGGTCTAGTCATTAAGGGGGAGTTTCAACCCAGGAAGCCACCTGCTTCGCTTGATGAGACCTTATGTTAGAGCTTGCCAAATGAAACTTAGCCGGCTAACCTCAAGTTTATGAAAAATTTAACCCCTAGTACGATTGAGGAGTCCTTCTTTGAGATTCCCTACTACCACGATTTTATCTCTCCTTCCTTGGCAAGGCACATATTGTCGCAAGCGTTGAGCCATCCTCATTTATTGGGTCTGAAAGAGCTCGGTGCTGGTGGTGGTCTTGAAACTAAGGAATCTCTGGCGTTTTTAATCGAGCTTTATGAACGATTGAAGAGTGATCTGAAAAGAGTTCTTGATCAGAGACAAAAAGACCGCAAATTTATTGACGAGCGGGTTTCTGCCTGTGTTGCATTCAATAAGCGTGTTGGTCGAGACTTTCTCGATGCCGACTATAGGACAGTTATTGGTCTTGAGGATAGTGACGGTCGCATCGTCGTTGGCCCCAAGCAAGATTTCTTTTGTAATGTTGGCGGAGCGCCAGTCGCTGAGGTGCCTGCCTACCTTAAGGGTCCCCATGTGACCTTGTTTGGGCCGCCAGACTCGGCAAAAATGGCGATCAACGCCATGAATGCATATCACCGTAGACTTCCCGGAGAACCTCCAATTGTAGATGAGTTGCTGCGATTACTGGAGGTTGCGCCAAAGTGGGGAGCAGATGATGAGGATTCCAAAACCCCATTACGCGACGATTTGATCGACGCAGGGGTTAATTTGACCGGATGTTTTAATCGTACGATTCAAATTGATGATGGTCAAAAGAGTTATCGTTTGGCCGACAGCCATTTGTCGATCCCCTTGAAGAGATTTCCGGGCCTTGCGTTACCGGCGACATTTCTGTTCTTTAATGATAATCCTTTACCACTTCACTTGTATGATTTTGCGCTTCATCTGTTCGCAAATTGGCATAATCCAAATTCCTTAGCTTTTTATATTCCAAAATTAGAAAATGAAGAAGAGGCGCGCTACATCCATACGATGATCGCCACAGCTGAGCAAATGATTAAGGCTCGTCATCCAGAGTATGTCCTGGGAACGGTGCGGGTTATGATCGTTTTGGAGAACCCACGAGCTATCTTGCGGGCCCATGAAATCATCGACGAACTATATCCTTACTTTGTTGGCGCCTCTTTGGGCTGGCACGATTACCTTGCGTCCACGGCTCGGCTGTTTAAAGAAGATCCTAATTATCGGATACCGGTAAAAGCGGATCCGCATATCGTAATTAAATATATCAAAGCCTCTCATTCTCTATTGGCTAAGGTGGTAGGCTCTCGAGGCGGGATCAAAGTCGGTGGAATGTATGGTATTCTTCCCCAATCTTCGGACTTAAGAAGTCCGTCTTTTCAGGTCGCTTTAAAGGGTTTTTTTAAGGATGTGATCACGCAGCTAAAGCGAGATCTAGATGGATTTTGGGTGGCTCATCCCGATTTTGTTCGGATTGGCTTGGCTATTGTTGAGGCTTGGCGTCTTTATCAATCAGGTAAAACTCAATTTTTATTCAGTTTGACAGAGCAAATATTTATCGACACCTATCGTCAGGAGGTCGATCAATTTATCCGTGGAGACGACATCAAAGGACTGAGCGAGTCTGACCCCAATTACGTACGTTCACTGTTGGTTGCAGATATTAAAGTTTCTGATCACATCCCAAATAATGATCCGCAAGAGGTTCGTTACAATGTGTTTCAAGCCCTGCAATACCTCGCAGATTGGCTATCTGGAAACGGCTGTGTCGCCCTACCAACAGTGATCGAAGATGTTCCTGTACGTGTCATGGATGATCTAGCTACGGCTGAACGTTCCCGTTGGGAGGTTTGGCATGAACTGTATCATGGTCGATTTAGGGTAGAAGACTTTCTAAGGATTGCCCATGAGGAATTACGATTTATCCGTAAGGATCTTTCATCGGAGCAAAAGATCGTTCAAGTAAAGTGGGATGCTCGAACCGGTAAATGGTATCCAGTTGCGTTCAAGCTGATGATCATGCTAATGACAGCGAAAAGGCCGGTTGAATTTGCAACTGAACTGCTGATGCCTTTTACGGTGCCGGACATTCGAAATGCTGAGGATCCGTGGAGTGTGGCGATTCGTTGGGATGCCGATAAATTCACATTAGATCCTTACATAGTGCGTTGGAATTATTTTTTTGAGTGCTGTGGTTCGCAAGCCTTTGCTACGGCAATGGCCCAGATTCCATTTCTTGATCAACGGCTGGCCGAACGCTTTATCCAAGGGTTTAACTTACCGGACGTACTCGAGGCGGCAAGCTTTCATGGTGACATTGGTGAAAGCCCAAAGGGTCTAGATTCCCACGCAAAAATGGAACAAGCAAAGGCAAGTCAGAGTGCCCAAGATGTTTTGACGGAGTTAAGGAGTCTTGGTGCACAGTATCAAAATAAATTTGGCTTTAAGTTTCTGATATTTGCCCAAGGACGATCAGGTGAAGAACTTCTAGAGGCCCTAAAGCAGAGGCTGAATCATAGTAAAGAACAGGAGTTACAGCTTGCAAAGTCTGCTCTGTGGCAGATTACAGTTAAGCGTATAAATGAAAATCTTCTTGATGATGTTATTAAGCAGATGCGCGATTGCTTGCAAACGTATCAAATACATGGTGCCCAATTAGCTGTGACGGCCGGGAGTCAACTCCAATCAATCTCTTTAGGGGATGCAAAACGTGCTGGTTCGCCGGTAAAGGATGTGACTCTGTTTGAGCTTGCATCTTTAAGTAAGACGATCGCGACGGCATTTGCGATTGAATTTTTTCAATCTCGAAATATTGGACTTGATACAACAGTTCACTCTTTATTAGCTCAGCATGGTTCCAGGTTTCGTATCCGAGCTACGGGAGTAGAGCCAATGTGGGCGGATCAGGTAACTTTATCTCATTTAATGTCGCATCGAGCGTTGAACCTACATTATGTGAGAGGCTTTTTGAAGTCAGAGGGCCGTCCCGAAATTGAACAGTTACTGGGGGATCCAGGGCGCTTTGGCTATGACCCAATCAGCGTCATCGGGCCTCCGGGTCAGGAGTTCAAGTATTCCGGGGGTGGTTTTTTAGTTTTGGAGTACCTCATCGAGCTTTTGGCTGGCGAAAAAATCACCCAACTCACAAGAGGATTTTTAGAAGCAGCCGGTCTGGCGCACTTGACGTTTGACCACCATGACCACTCTGGACTTGAGTATGCAGCCGGATATTTTGATGATGGGCGTCAGGTCTCAGGTGGGCGCTTGGATTTTCCAGCCTTTGCAGCAGGCGCTGTGGGAACCGCTTCGGACGTGCTACGTTTCTTACAGCACCTCGGTCAGGCTTACCGAGATTTAGAGGGCTCAGGACCCATTTCCCATGACACGGCAAGACTCATGCTCCATGGTCGTGATTTTGGATGCCGTGACTTTATGGGTTGTGACATGGGTATGGGTGTTTTTATTGCAGATGCTGGCGATAATCGGTTCGCCGTACATCAGGGTGCTAACGAAGGTTTTAGGGCCATATATTTATATTGTTTTGCAGGACCGGATGCCGGTAAAGGTTTTGTCATTTTGTGCAATGGCGATAATCGTGCCGTGTTGTGTATTGCGAGCCTTGTGCAAATTTTGCTGCAAAGCTTGAAAATCCAAGGCGTGAACTGGGACCGGTTTGCTTCGACGTTTGACTTTTCAAAACTCAGTCAAGAGCAGATTGTAAATCTTGGCTATAAACACCTTATATTCTCTGCGTTCCAACCAAGACGGCCAGAAGTCATCCGAGGTCGACGTATCATCGACCCGCTGTCGGAGTACAACATATTGGTTGGTGCCTCCATCACCAAAGTTAGTGATGAGATTTTTGCTCGTGCAGAAAACTTGATTAGTCCTTTGGATCCAGTATTTGAGCCTGACTTGTACGGGCGTCAGGGCAAGATTATGGATAGTTGGGAAACCGCGAGGCACAACCAGCAAGTTTGCGACGTCCTGGAGCTTAAGCTCAAGGCAGCGACAGGGGCCCGATTTGCTAGGATTTCCACCAAGTACCACGATGGCAATCAGGCCGAGTTTGTACGAGTGTTAGGAAAAGTAGCAAAGGATGGAGCTTGGGTAGAGATTGTGCCAAAACTATCGATGCTTGGCCACAGTGAGCGACGCATCAGAATGGATCGAGAGGTCGATCTCATGTCTGATGTTCGGGTCGAAATGTATCCAGATGGAGGGCTAACCCGGCTTGGACTGTATCATAACCTTCCGGAAGGGGTTGCAAGTCGTTTTGATTCCATTGAGCATTCGGTTTGCGAGCGATATCCAGAACAGATACCTTCAGTAAAAAAGCCGATGACATTGGATTATTGTCCAACTGATGCTGAGATATTATTAAATCTCCAGCGGGTTAAGCCAACTTTTAGAGATGAGGCCTCGTTAGCATTTGGTGGTCGCATCATCAGCGCATCCAATGAGCATTACAGTCCGGCTCGAAATGTGTTGTCTCCTTTTCCGCCCCTTAACATGTTTGATGGGTTGGAGTCGGCGCGAAGCCGGACAGCTGACCACTTTGAGGAGGTTGTCTTGGCCTTGCGTGGAAAAATTCTGATTGGCCGGATTGTTTTCGATTTCTCGTTTTTTGTGAACAATAATCCATTGTATATTCAAATTTTTGCTAGGCAATCTGATGTGTGGGTCGATCTTGTTGGTTTGGTGCCGACGAAGGCCTTTGCCGGCAGTTTCAAGGAAATTATTCTTACTGGCCATGTGGAAGCCTCTGAGTTAAAGGTTCGCACCTATCCGGACGGTGGAATCAACCGGATTCATGTCTTTGCAAAGTTCTAGGGCAGGTACAACTTACGCTGCTAGGACGCATAATGGGCAAATGTTTCAGACAAAATGAGGCCTATATTGGCTTGTCTAGGTCCCAAGAAGTATTGATTATATCGAGCAGAATTTTTTGAATTTAAAATTTAATAACTTATGAACCGTGGCCTGCCTCCGAAAAAATTGAGTAGGAGGAGTCGGTGACGAATAAAGCTCCATCATTAATTTCAAAAGACAAAGAGGCCCGCTTTCAGCTTCGATGGGTACTTTCCTTTTTGGCAATTTGGTTCGCGTGGGCGATAACACCATTTTCAATTTTTGACCGCGAATTTGGAGCGGTTGATTTTGATGTGGGAGCAAAGGATTCCATTCATACCTTGGAGCGTTTGACGTATCGATATGACTTTATTGGCCAAGGTAAGTCTACGCCAGCCTGTCCTGGGCAGAACTGTCCTTTGAATGTGATGCAGCAAAGTCCTCCTCTTCGTTATGAAATGTCGCGTACGCAGTTTCTTCCTCATGTTATGACTTTAGATGGATGGCGGGGGATAATGTATGTTCGATGGGAGACTGAGGTCCCTAGTTTTGTAGATTCAAATGACGATGCAATTGCCTTTGACTTCCTGGGAATTGCGGGGAGGCGTTGGAGATTTTTTGTTAATGGTGTTGAACAGGGGGCTGGTCCGGGCGGGACTGGGATTCCAGCGGTTGTGTTTAAAACACCCGGACCTTCTGGAAGTCCTTTGGTCCTTGGCTTTGAAATCGACGTCGGCAGAACGCTGGCGCCTGGAGTCATTCTTTCAGCACAGCCGTTTCTAAGTAGACCCGAAGTGGCAAGGTTCCTCCGTGCGGCATATGTTGGGCTCGATAAAGAGCATTTACTTCCGATGACTATCGCCCCAACGGTTATAGCTCTTTTGGCCGCTTTTGGTTGTCTTCTGACGCCCTTCTATCGGGAAATTTTGGCATTTTCCGTCTGGGTGTCATTGATCAATTGGCGATTTCTTTTGACTAATAACCTGGTGCCTTATCCTGCCTCTTTGAATGTTGATTTCGTGACGTTATCAGCGATTCTTTGCTGTGCCATCCTAGCTGCGCAATGGGCTTTCTTTGGTCTGTTTTATCGCGTTAAGTCAAATCTTAGGTGGATGCCGGTTATGTGCTATGGACTGATGGTTGTAATGATTTGGCTAGCTGGTCGTACTGGCATCGGTCTTGATGTTGTTCTTTGGATGCATCACACTTGGGAAATACATTTAGTGGTTGGTTTCTTGGTTGCATCGGGGCTAGGTTTTTCTGTTTGGAAATCAACTAAAAAAATGACTTGGGCGCGGTATCGCGCTTTTGTGTCGCTTGTCGTCGCGACTGCGTCAGCCTGCATGGCTTTGGCTCAAGCAGGCAAGGGCCTTTACCTTTTTTTGGGAGTTGATCTTGGTGGCTTGCTTTCAAGTGAACTTGTCTATGTTCTCACTACATACGGGACGCGAGCGTTGATTCTTTTGATTGGTTTTGCAATTGCATTAGAATGGGCCATGATCGTTCGAGAGCGTCAGAGGGTCTTGCAGCGTTTTGGTCGAGTTGTAGATCCAAGGTTGGTGCATGAGATTATTCATGGGCCAGAAAATGAGTCGAAAGTTATACCGCAGGTTGTTGTGTTGTTTGTTGATATCAGGTCGTTTACATCAATTTGTGAAGTGTTTTCGCCAGAAGAGGTTGTCAGGGTCTTGAATGATTATCTCAATGTCGTGACGACAGCTATTCAAAACAATGGCGGAACGATCGATAAATTTGTGGGCGACGCTGTTCTAGCCATATGGGGTGTGCCACAATCATCGCCAAATGATCACATATCAGCCGTTCGGACGGCCATCGATATTCGGATGGGTATTGCTGAGCTCAACGTCAGGCGTGAGGGTCAGGGGCAGTTTGGTATAGATGTTGGAATTGGCATTCACGTAGGGGCAGCAATATTTGGAGCGATGGGTAATGGATCTCGCGTCGATCATACCGTGATTGGTCCGACCATTAACTTGGCAGCAAGACTAGAATCGATGACCAAGGACTTGAAGTGTGACATCCTTATCTCCCATAGCGTGCTCAGTGCCGTGGAAGATTTTGTTCTTATTGAAGATTTCGGTCCGATGGAGATTCGAGGAATGTCATCGCGAATGGGAGTTGCTCGTTTGATTGGACTACAGATTTCAAATGGAGATTTTTTAATTGGTGATGACTTCCTTGAAAAGTATATAACCGTGCGTTCACCGGGTAAAATAGCTGGTGTTCCAGTATCGGTTCATTCAAGAGACTACGCGGCAGGGTCGGTCGTGAAGGAAACAGAATATCCAGCCGCCTAGTTAGCCTGTAACGATCCGTCAGGTGCCACAAAATGTTCTGTAACAAAGCTGCTCGGATCGCTTAGGCGGGATAAGGTACCTGTCATATTGCTCAGGTACATTATTAAAGGGCTGCGCGATGACTGTGAGTAGTTCCTTTGTCGGCGATAGATTGGCGTCCTCCACAGCAGCTTTCAGGGCGTCCTCCACCAAGTGATTTCGCGGGATAACCGTAGGATTAACTTGGTTAACGTTTTCCTTTATGAGTTCAGGATTAAGTCCGTCTCTGGCAAG
>JBIKKO010000261.1:0-3778 GCA_044360315.1 Oligoflexales bacterium | reverse complement strand
CTTGAAGCGGAGGTGACACTATGCAGAATAAAATTTTGATGATTATGTTATGTAACATCTTGCTCGTTAGTTGCGGCGGAGGCAAGCGTCGTAATGGGCGTGGGGCGAGTTTAACTCCAATCGAACAGACTTTCGTCGACGCATCTCAAGAGAGCGGCATCCCCGCGCGGCTTTTAATGGCAGGTGTATATTTAGAAAGTGGCTTACGCCAGGAGAAGAGCTCTGCATTCTATATAAATGGGGGCGGAGTTGAATACAAACCATTGTCTAGAGGCGAGAGTTCAGTTGGCTTTAGCTTTTCAGAGCTTGGATTGAATTCAGATGCTGACTTGGTTACGCAGATTCGTGCTTACGGTCGGCTTTTAAAGTCCAAGGTGGGTGATTTAAACTTTAGAAATTCGGCTGCAACCCTTGAGGAAAAGATAAACTGGATTTGGGCCTTGGCTCGTGCTCACAGGGGTCGAGATGCGCAGCCCAATTTGTTAGCCGTAACATCAAGGGAGCTGATTGAAGTGTTGAACTCCGGCTTTTCTGTACAGGATGAAACTGGCGTGATCGCCCGTCTCGAAAAGGAAAACCCTGCGTTTCGAGAAGACGATTTACCCGAAAATTTCCAGCAAGATCTGATGCTAGACGTTTACAATGGAGATATTCGATCGGCCTATTTATTTTCTCTTATTCGCAATAATCCAACATCCGGTGTCAATGTGCCTACATCAGTTGAAGTTGTGCATTGTCCGTTTGCACTGTCGGTCTGTATTGATTTACAAAATGGACAGGGAACAGATTCAGCCCCTTTCGGTGCACATTATATTGTCCCAGCATCTGATCGCGAGGTTCCTGGTCTTTTGCAGTTTGCGCGTCATAATGAGACCGTATCAATGGTCGGAGCAGATGGCGCTGCTGAACGCGTCACAAATCGGATCATTGTGATGTTAGCTGGAGGAAGTGGGCGTTACAGTCTGGGGTATCGGGTTCACGCGGATCCTATGTGGTTAACGGATTTTCAATTGCGTGTATTTGGGGTGGCAATTCGACAGATTTGTGAGTCTCTAGCGAGTTCATACGGAGTTAGTAGAAGTGAATGTCTGAGCACAAGTAGTTCGCGTGGTATTCGATTCAGAACCCAGGGTGTTGAAAAGTATAAATGGGGTGACATTGTTGATTTTGATGAGACAATTTTTCTGCCATACATCAGTGAGATGGACGGACTGTCGGGTAATACGACCCTTGCAGTTTCGCCGGAAGGTCAGATTGGGGCGGGTGTTCCGTTTAGTTTAACTGCAAATTTCCAGGCTACGACCCAGCGTGTTGAGGTCGAGCGATTAGTGCGATGCGCAACGGAGGGTCAAAGAGTCGTCTGGGAACCCATAGATCAGCAACAGGTGCGCAATGCAACGAGTTACACGTTTTCCGATAATGTTTGGTACGATGCTGGTCCCAATGGCACAGGGGATCAGTTTTTCCGCGTCAAATCCACCGGAGATGGTGGTCGTTTCCTTGGTTGGTCAACGAAGAAGATTCAATTACGAGATTTTGAACGGGACCAGATTCCTGAGGCCGTATCCAAATATTGTCTAAGAAACGGAACCTGAGTGGTCACGGCCATAAAAGGTATTTGTTTCGCTCGGGGAACTGTTCAGGTGTTACGGTACCGTTTTCACCTCGTGGTGCCAGGCGCTCTTTAAGTAGCATGTCGTAGTGGCTAATGAAGGTCGACTGGCCTTGCGCATTTTCAACCTTTAGAATATTGGGGTGCCTTGGATTGATCGACTTTACGGCGAGCTCGTCGCCGTTTTCGAAGTGATCACTGAGCGTTTTGGTTAACTCAACCTTGTCTTGCGGCAGTGCAGAGTGAAGCTTTGGTGGTGGAACGCGGCGAATCGTTTGTTGTTTGCCGTCCTGGTCAACGTATTTAATTTCATACGGTTTTCGATCGAATTTGATCGGGTCGGCCATAACCGAGGTCTCCTATCATAAGACAGAGAGGGGATCGGATATTTAGGCCTGCCGATTAGGCAAAAATAGCCTAATCGGTGTAATAAGTTTCTCAAATTCGCATCAAATAGATAGCAATAGCAGCAAGTTTCAGGCGTATGAAAGGCTTGTTTTTTATCTCAGAGGTGACACTTTCAAACCAGTAGGAACAATCAAGTCCTCGAGGCCGCCTGTGCCTGCGTTAATCCTGCGGACTAGGCCTTGTGAGTATATAACCTCTAGCCCGTTTCACAGGGCGCAAGACTCAAATGATTTCGCGGCCTGCGATGAATCCTGTGCTTCTCGTGTTGCAACCACAGGTTCTATTGCCAGCAGATTCAAATAGTGTCCCGCAGGCAATGCAAGCCCTCACCTTGATGCGTATGGGAGAAAGGTTCGCTAGGCGTCTAGCGTGATTTTTTAGCTCGATATCTTTTACAACAGAGGGTGGTAGTTTCTTAACCTTGTTGCCGCTGGCATCAGTCGTGGTTTCGAATTCCATAGTTAACCTCCCGTAATTAATGGAAAAACCCAAAGGAACCTACCTTTGGTAGAAAAAACAGTTCCCTAGCCCAAAATAGGGGCGTAAAGTACTCTCGTTCTGTCTAATTTGTCAACATTTTTAATGTGGTTCTCAGAGATTCTGGGGACTTAAGGTTGTTACGGAGTCCACATGGGCGTACTTCCCCAGGAGATCATTCGAAAAAAGAGGCTGGCGAGGGTTCTAACCGAAGATGACATTGCATCGTTTTTTGGCGGTTATCTGAAGGGTGATGTTGCCGATTATCAGGTTGGCGCAATGTTGATGGCTATTGTTTTGAACGGGATGACTCGGGAAGAAACGACCGCTTTAACTCTAACCATGCGTGATTCGGGTCAGGTCTTACGCTGGCCAGGGCCAAACTCTCAGGTGGCAGACAAGCACAGCACGGGCGGGGTGGGTGATAAGACGAGTCCTATATTAATGCCTCTTTGTATTCTTGAGGGTTTAAACGTACCAATGATTGCGGGCCGCGGTCTCGGGCATACCGGTGGCACCTTGGATAAGCTTGAGGCCATTGCGGGAATGAATGTCTATCCGTCGGCGGATCTGGCGGTTCAGCTATTCTCAAGAAATGGTGGTGTTTTTATGGGGCAGACGGATGAGATTGCCCCGCTAGACAAGCGGCTTTACTCCATGCGTGATGTGACAGACACAGTTGAAAGCATTCCTTTGATAACAGCCTCCATTTTGAGTAAGAAACTTGCCGAGGGAATCGGTTGCCTCGTGATGGATGTGAAGTTTGGCTCTGGCGCCTTCATGCAAACAAAGGAGGACGCCATAGCTTTGGCTCAGTCGATAGCAGCAGTAGGGCAGGCCAGTGGTTTGAAGATTCGCTGTGTTTTGACAGATATGGGTAGTCCGCTCGGTGATCGCGCAGGCAACAGTCTTGAGATTGCAGAATGCGTAGATGTTTTAAAGGGTTTTGGTCCAGTTTCAACACGTGAGTTGTCCTTAGCGCTCGCGGTTGAAATGGTGCTTTTGGCTAGACCCGAGGAAGATCGGAATCAAGTGCGAACGCGAATGGAGAGATATTTAAGTTCCGGGAAGGCCTTTGAGACGTTTTTGCGCGTGATTGCAGCGCAAGGCGGTGATGTCAGGCAACTTGAGGACACGCAGAGGTTGCCTATGGCACCCTCGAAACTTGCCGTGAACGCAAGCTCCGCAGGGGTTGTTTCGGGGTGTGATGTGCGAGAGTTAGGTTTGACCATTGTTGAGCTTGGTGGTGGTCGAAAAAAGACCTCGGACAGGATTGATCCA
>JBIKKO010000099.1:0-11879 GCA_044360315.1 Oligoflexales bacterium | reverse complement strand
AAGCAGCACTGAAGGGTCATCTACGACCCCTTGCGGCTGTCGATGGAATAAGAAGGATACGTGGACGGGATGATTTAAGACTTTGATCTAATTATAGGCGATATGGACGAGGGCATCCCCATGTCCAACCACAGGGTTGCGGGTGATGCCAATGACGGCTCCAGCACACGGGGACTTAAGGACAGACATTCCGCCACCAAAGGCATCAGCAATGAACCCTAAAAATTGATCACGCTCCACTCGCTGCCCTTGCTCAACCTGAGCACGAAACAGCCCTCCTTTGGTTGCACGCACCCATTTTGTTGTTTTATAGATTTGCGTTGTGTCTTGTTT
This sequence comes from Oligoflexales bacterium, assembly GCA_044360315.1. Classification (GTDB taxonomy): domain Bacteria; phylum Bdellovibrionota_B; class Oligoflexia; order Oligoflexales; family RGVZ01; genus CAMDKS01. The sequence continues at coordinate 11,546 of JBIKKO010000099.1, read as the reverse complement.
TGAACGCCGTGCTTTGCGTAAATGAACATCTTTGGGTGAAATCATTTTAAGGTGTTCCATGACTCCTAAGACACCCCAAAGCCCAATATCGATAGCATCACGGTCAAAACGAGAGGCGTCACCTGCCTCGTATACAATGCTCGTGAGGCCCATTTGGCCAGCAGCCCATCGTAGCGAACCATCTCGCTCTGAAGAATCAATGATAAAGGGCGCACCAAACGAGCGCGCGCAGGCTGCTATGCTTGGATTATCCAGACATGCTCGAATTTGTGGGGCATTACTGCGGTGAGCGCTTGCGGAGTGAATATCGATCAAATGGGTGCAATGCTTGATGACTTGATCGATGACTGTGTACGCAATCCGCGCAGCTTGGCTGCCTGACTTTGAACCTGGAAATGATCGGTTGAGATCCCTGCGATCAGGAAGATAACGACTAAGAGTCATAAACGCGGGGACGTTGACGATGGGAATTGCAACGAGCGTGCCGACTAGTGTTTGCGGGGAGAGAATGGGAAGTAGTTGGCGAATAACCTCAATGCCGTTAAGTTCGTCGCCGTGGACTGTACTGGTAACAGCGAGCACCGGTCCCGCTGAGATCCCTGTAATCACTTCTACTGGCATGCTAAGAGCCCCTTGGGTTGCTAGCATTGTAATAGGAATCTCAACCCTACGCTGCTGGCCTCGCGGTATACCTGTATCGCCAATGCGAATCTCGTCTAGGAGGGATCGGTGATTAGACCGGGTCATGATTTTGGCTCCCAAATAGCAATCAGCAGATGGTAACGCTCATCGCTGTAGGGGAATCGCCCCAAATGAACAGAGGTTTTTAATGCCAAGTTGGCCTTCAGCCAGGTCGAGGTTAAATGGGTGCTTTGTGTCGATGTGTGATGATGGTGTGGCATAGTCGTTGTATTGAAGAAGGTTTATGTTCATCAAGCCCAATCGGGTTTGGTTTGCAGGTCAGAGGTTTTCCTCCAAAAACGTGATAATGAGTCCCGCGACATCGATGCCCGTTGCGTTTTCAATCCCCTGCAAACCAGGAGAGGAATTGATTTCTAAGACCTTTGGGCCACCATGAGAGCGAAGCATGTCAACTCCAGCAACTTTTAATCCAACAGCGCGACAAGCCTGGATGGCGGTCTGTTCTTCTTGTTCTGAAAGTTTTATGCTTTCTGATTTTGCACCGCGATGGATATTGGCGCGGAACTCGCCCGCAGCAGCTTGGCGGCGCATCGCGGCAATCACCTTGTCGCCAACGACAAACGCACGAAGGTCTTCACCTTGAGATTCTTTGATGAACTCTTGAACCAGGATGTGGGCCGAAAGGCCGCGGAATGCTTCAATCATTGATTTGGCAGAGGCATAGGTTTCTGCCAGCACAACGCCAATGCCTTGGGTGCCCTCAATCAATTTAATGACGACCGGGGGCCCCCCAACCATCTTAATCAGCCCATCCGTATCCTGGGTGCTGTGGGCAAATCCAGTCACGGGGAGCCCCACTTTCTCGCGCGATAGGATCTGCATGCAGCGCAACTTATCCCTTGAATTGGCAATAGCTTGTGAGCTGTTGGCCGTGACTGTGTTGGTCAATTCGAACTGACGAACAATAGCCGTTCCATAAAATGTGTTGGAAGCGCCGATGCGCGGAATAATGGCGTCGTAGTGTTCAAGATGTTTTCCGGCATACATGACGCAGGGTGAATCGGATGAAACGTTGATGTAACAACGCATGTAGTCAACCACTTTTACATGATGGCCCCGTTGCTCGGCTGCAGTCCTCAGGCGGGACGTCGAGTAAAGGCTGGGGTCTTGGGACAAAATAGCTAGCTTCAAAGGAACCTCCAAAAAACAAAGCGGCTTAAGTCATTGTCATGCTCTAACACAGGAAAGACAACGGGTGAATTATGCCTATATTATGAGGGGTTTTCAGACTTGAGCTCATGGGCCCAGTCGTGCTACACCCCAGTTCTTGGACCGAGGAGGTTTGATCACAAACCATGCAACAGAACGTATCGCGACGCCCCTATAATCATTGCCGCTATGCGGGTAATACTGGGGATGTTTGGAAACACATTTTACTGCTTGAAGCCCTAGGACCATTGGCAAAACAACGCCAAGCAGCGTTTCATTACATGGAAACTCACGCAGGTCCAGGTTACGCCCGTCTTGGCGACAACGGTGATTGGCGGCGCGGTGTGGGCCGGTTTATGGATGGCACGGCTAGCGCTCTGGAGCATCCCTATTTTGAGCTTGTTTTGCCGGCCATGCAGGAGAACTTTCTGTACAAAGGGTCTTGGGTTTTAGTTGCTGAATGGTTAAAGCGGGTGGAACATCCTGATTTTAAATTGACCGTCCATGAGGTGAATGCCGACACCTTGAAGATGGCCGCCAGCGCCATTCGCAAAGGGGCACTAGCGCCCTGGGTCAAGTTAGAGCCTAAAAGTGGCTATGACGCCTTGCAAAAGGTTGATGCTGCTGACTTTGTGTTGATAGATCCTCCCTATCGGAGCAGTGACGGTAGTGCTGATGACTGGGGTAGGGTGATGGACGCTTTAAAGAGGGTTAAAGCCATAGCCCAAAATTGGATGGTCTGGTACCCGATCTTTCGGCGACAAGAGCCGGACGAATTACTTGCCGTGTCTGGTGGAAGGACGTTTGAGTTGCTTTGGGCCGATGACGCTCCAGGTTGGGTGATGAAAGGCTGCGGTCTTGCCGTGGATGAGCAAACCTATCAATCATTGCAATCAAAAGTTGAATGGATCGAAGGGATAGCCCAAAGTTTGGGTGGACGCCTCGGTATCGGTGCGTTAACGGCAGCGAAAACAGAGTTTTCTGACCACGTCTGCCCCCCTCATCGCACCCTGAGCTATAGTGCGACTTATGCCTAACTTTTGTGCTAACCAGCTAATGTCCCGCAGTGACGGGTGATGATGGAGTAGCCACTCCCAGGCTAGCGCTCCTTCCAAGGCCTTGAATGTTTCATTTTCATGGATCTCGACCACCAGGTAAGGCGGGTTAGATTCAGGGCTTGGATGGAATATCATGACGCCTTCTGGAACGCGCTGGGCCATAAATAGGGCGAGTGTTCTGCATAAGGAACAATCAGCATCGTAAAATACCTTCGGCGCGATGATATGCAAAGCGTATGCACTATTTTTGGACTCGTGTTCCGGGTCCACACTGTTTTTTGACATTTCCATACAAAATACTATACAACATCTGAACGCTCCCGTGGTGGAATCGGTAGACACAGGGGATTTAAAATCCCCCGCCCACAAGGTGTGCCAGTTCAAGTCTGGCCGGGAGCACCAACCTTCTTTTTTTGTTTTTTCAGCCATTTTTATCAAGACCGCAAATGGCTTTTTCAATTCAAATCGCAAATTTAGCCCATCGAGTGACGGATTCGAGAGTATTAAATCCAAAAATTCTCGTCGCTCTTGAATAGACTCAGAGATCAATAATGATTTCGACGAAGTGGCCAGTTCGAGAACGGTTTAAACCGTTTCCATTACTGCCGAAGTAAAACTTTTTTGAAGTGAATTTAACTGGTCTTAGGTGAGTCTTGGTTTGAACGAATGAGAGTTAACTGATGTTCGAAATCTTGCTTATGTAAGACTCCACCAAGCAACAATTCAAAAAGTTTATTCTCGTGGCTTTGAAGCTTTGGCTCATTGCCTTTGAACTCGACGATTTGAATCTCGGTCGCACGGTGAGCTTTCTTGTCATTCTTGTTTAAGGCATCGGCAATGTTTTTTGCGAACTCTTCACTGATGCTAATTTTCTCCGTAACCTCACCGAGCTGTTACCATATTTTTTCATCTTGAAGATTATCAAGTTTCCGACGGGTCTTTTTGCCGTTCGTGCAATGGTGGTATTGATAGGTTTTCGTCTCGCCAGTGCTCTTTAACTTTTGGACCTTCGGATCATAAATAACTCGACATCCACACGAGCTCTTGAGCCAGCCATCAGCCAGAGCCATGTGTTCGTTACTGGATTTTCGTTTAGTCATGCCCAAGCTCTTTGTGGACTGAGATGGCGCAAGCGATCATTCGATCAAGAAACTCACCGTGGTGGACTTTAGTCACATCATTTGACCGCGGAATGGGGGAAGGGCGGAATTTGGGAATGGTCATATTCATAAGCCCACGCAAGAACAAGTCGCAATCCCACGGCCCACGCGCTTATAATATGGATTGGCGATTTACCTTGACCAGTCCGCTTTGCGCCCCGCATTGTTTGGCCATCAATGGCGATCACTTCGTTTGTAAAAATTCCTGCGAGCTCTTTAGTCCACATGGCAAAGCCCGCACGAAACTCTTTAGGACTGATTCTGGCAGCGACCAAAGCACAGATAGCCATGACGATAATATCGATCAGTTTGTGAAGCTTTGTTCTATCAACGCGAGGATCCTCATCGTTTTCAAAGCATTTGATGAGCGAAAGGCCAGTTCCATCCATGGAAACACATCCCCCAAATTAATTATAGTTGTCCACAAAGGGTCATTTGAATCAAGATGTCGTATTGGTGGTTTTAACCAACATTGAGACTTTCTGTGGGGCAGAACTGTTCACGGCCGCGCTTCGTGAGAATCTCAGTCGAAAATTGTCGGTGAACCGACGTTTGGTAAGTGGAATGTGCAGTCGCTTGAGCTTTTGCCGAATGGTTTTGGCGTAAAGTATACGTCAAGAGAATTTTTATCCCCGCAAGGTCATTCCTACCATGGCACAGGTATAAAACCGGATGTGGAGGTGCGTTTGGCTGAAGATCTTGAACTTGATGAGTTGCGTTTAAGGTATCCAATTGTCGAGCGCGTCGCAAGAGACGCTCAGTTGAAAGTGGCCGTGGAGTTGCTCCGGGTCATGTGATCTGGAGATAGTTAACGCCCGCTGAAGGCTTTAAACTCCAGTGACGTGGAGCCTGATGAGCTCCGTGTAGGGCGAAGCTGCAGAGATCAATCGATGTAGCCGCTGAAGCGGAGTGCGATGGCGCCTGTGCGACGAAGTTTGATGTGATCGCCGCTGAAGCGGAGTACGATGACGAAAGTGCAATGAAAAGAAGAAATTTGCGCGTGATTTAGTCCAAGACCAAGAATGGTGGTTAGCTGATTGCCTACGGCTGACGAGATTGATTTCGACCGTAGGTCGGTGGAGATTTTTGACATGAAGCTATGAGGCTTTAGCTTGTCAAAAATTCAGCGATATCGGCTGCTTGGTGCATGGCATCAGAGTGACCAATCTCGATTAAGGTTTGGCAAAATTCAGGTTCAAACAGCAAATAGCTGATCATTTCAGCCGACTCTTCATATGGTCCAAGGCCCCGGGTGAGGTAACGCACTAGGGGTGATATAACTTGAGTGAAGTTGGAAGTGATGGCCGCGATATCGACAGAAGGTCTAAGCATGAAAACGGGTATTTGACGCAGCTTGCCCTCAGGTTCCGTGCAACGGCTCAGCAAACGGTTTATGGCATTAAGATTATCAAGATCCGACTCTAGTCCATCCATAAGGACTGCATTTAGCAAGACACTTAAGACTCGCCCGGCGGAGGCACCGTTGTGAACGGACGGCTTTGATGTGATGTTTTTAGGTTGGTGTCGGACCCCGATCACGAGGATTTTCTCGGATCCCAAGCGTATGGCGGGACTTAATGGTGTGAGATTGCGCAGACAGCCATCTCCGTAGTAGGCGCCATTAATATTAATGGCTGGGAAGAGAACAGGTATTGCAGATGAGGCAAGAACATGATCGATTGATAGGGTGGTGCTGAGTCCAAGGCTTCGCGGTTTGTCCCAGGCACTTTCAGCATGCCGGGATTGAATAAACGATACACCCCGGGATGTTGCATACTCCGTTGCAGAAACGCAGACGGACTCAAATTTGGAGGCCGTGAGATTTTGTTCTATAGCACCCTCAGTGATATGTTGGCTTAACAGCCGTCGTAGGGGGCTTGTATCAACCAACGATTGTGGTTTTTCAGACAGTGAGCGTCCGCCTGTGAGGATTGAAGTCAGCCATCGCCCCCCGATTGCAGATAGGGAGGCAGGGTCCGTTCTAAACACGTCGTCGGAGCGAAGGCTTGACCATATCGAAGTCAGGCGGCTTGTGGCCTCATAGAAATCTGTACTGGAGGCGGCAAGGAAGCTCACGTTGATCGCTCCGGCGCTGAGGCCTGTCATAATGGGAAACGGCCAAGAAATTTTGTAGGTGGAGCAGATTTCCCCAATTCCCTTCAAAACTCCGGCTTGATAGGCGCCACGAGCGCCGCCGCCCGATAAAACAAGGCCAATGTTCTGTTGTAACTGCCGTGATGATGGATTGTACACGTCTCGTCTCCTAAAAACCGACAAGACTATGAATATGTTTTTCTCGGGGAAAGAGAAATCAAAAAAATGTGATGGGCGCGCGGAGGGTGTCGTCGTTTAAAAACGCGAGTGTTCTTGTCCCCTGATAACGACAAAAGTGTGTCCTTATCGGGGGACAAGGACACACGAAGCTCGGGGGAATGTATATCAGTCGCAGAATCCTTAAGGGAGTCGAGCTCTAGGGGGTGAAGATGTATTCCGACTCGGAAGACTCCACATTACGGATCGTGATTTGCTGCACTTCTTTGCGCGAGAATCGGACGATGCTCTCTGCGAACTGATAGATAGGGCGATTAAGACTTGGGCACATCAACCTTTGGTTTGTCGTGTATGAGCGCGTGGGAATGATGTATAAAGTGCCCTCATCCACAAATGTATGTAGCGAGACCAGCGCCCCGGTGGCGAGGCAATCGTTGGCGGCTTTCAGCAACAGTCCCCCGACGCTGTAGCTGAAAAACTCTGGGTTACTCCGGTCATCGAGGGGCTTGATGATCGGCTGTAACATGAATGTGCCCTCAACAGTCTCTTGTTTGCCATTGTCCAGTGGGTCATGCGTCTGCGCCGCAGCGATGGGTGCAAGAAGCACGAGGGCTTGGATGGTGACGATAAGCATCAGTTTAATTTCCGACCTGGATAAGCGTTTCATAGTTAACCCTCCCTAGTTCATGCTGTGAAAATCGTTCCGCACTTCTACAGAAAAAACTGTAACCTTGCTTACAACAATCGAGGAAATAGATAGTTTTTATTTTAATTATTGTTTTTTTCGATATTGACCCTAACGCGCAGCAGTCTGCCGTTAGTCTCTAGGTAAGATGAATTGTTTCATAAGATAGTCTGAAATTTTATGTTTGTGTTCACTGTCTTTGATGATGAGATGAATCTCTTCATAGATCGACGATAGATTGCCGATCTCAATCAAATCTTGATTGGCAAGCTGTCTTTGGACGGTATGACTTGCCGCTGGCATCACGCCAATACCTTCGATGGCCAAAAGTTTTTTTACGGCGATGTCCTGGCTTTCAACGACGACATCAAAAATGATGCGGTTGATGCGTCCCCAATGTTCGATGTCGTAGCGAATCCTGCTGTCATAGGTCGGCATGACGATGGGGATATTATTGATAGATTGGGGAAAGTTTTTTTGAAGATGTTTCAGTTTTGGTGACGCATAGATGGCGACCGGCTGCTTTGAGATCATCTTGTGGCTAAATGACTTTCGATCCAGGTAGTCCGGTATGAAGTTCGATATGACCACATCAATACGACCACTATCAAGCTCGCGGATGAGATTATCCATTTGCCCTTCTGAAATCACAATGCGCGCCTCAAAAAAGGAACGTGACGCCTGGGTGAGTGAAAGAATAATTTGTTTTGCGATTCCATCCAATGCGCCAACTCTGTAGATGGAAGTTGTTGAGGAGCGGGACTGTTGAAGGGCTTGATACAGCTCCCCGCCTTTGGTGAAAATATCTTTTGCGTATTCGAGGGCGACCTTCCCGTGTTCAGTGAGGGTGAGTCTTTTCCCTTGGCGGTGAAACAAGGTGACCCCCATGGAGTCTTCAAACTGTTTAAGCTGGGCACTGAGGGTTGGTTGGCCTAATCGCAGGAGAGTTGCCGCCCGGGATACGCTGCCATGCTCGGCGATTGTTTTAAAGTAAAGCAGGTGATGGTAGTTCATCCACTGTCGCATATGGTGTACTCCAGGATTCGTCATCAGTTCTTCGAGACAAGCCTATCACCGGACGCCTTCACGTGCCAAGACTCAATCGCGGGGAATACGATCGACCTGGATATGATAAGGCCCGCACCGCGGAACGTCTTCAGGCCGAGAGATTGCGGCGTCAAAGCTGCGTTCACGTTTTGTGGCATCGTAGGTGTGATCTGGGAGGCTTTGTGGTGAGAATTTTTGGCTCCGTAGTTCATTCCGCTCGTGACACCACTCGAAGCGTTAAGCTATGGCCAACCGATGAATGCCAGCTTTGATTCACTTGGACCTTAAGGCCTGTACTGGGTCATGGCGTTTAAGATCACTAAACTTACCATAACCATGGTTACGGTGCGTCGTCTACGCGTGTTACCATTATGCAACGAACCATGAAAGGTCTCCGTGTTTATGCAGCGCATGCGTTTAAAACTGGATGAGCATACTCTGAGCTTGTTAAATTGGCTCGAGTCCCGTGACGACGAAAATCAGCGTCGGGTCGCAATCTTTGAATTAGCTCGTCAGGGCGGAATGAATGCCGCTCGCATACTGATAGAAACGTTTGAGCGGACCATGTGGCGCGCGACGAAGTTCTCGCTCCTACAAGGTTTGGGATTAGTCCGTCATGAGCGTGCTACTGAATTTTTGTGTCAAACCGCGATGGGAATCGATGATTTCGCCATGGCTGCAGAGGCGGTCTTGGCCCTTGGGCAGTCTGATAGCCCGGTCGCCGGTGAGTTTCTGGCAAACATTGTAAGAACCACCGATCATCCTCTGGTGAAAGAGGCTTTGTCAGCATTGGGTAATATGAACGTATTTCCGTGCCACTTTGAAGTTGAGCAGTGCTTAAACGTAAGCCAACAGGCTACTCCCGGGTCCGTGTTTCAGAATGCCATGATCGCGGCGGGACTGAGAGGTTACCGAAAGTTTTTGCCAGTCATCACGGAGGTCCTTACGAGGCAATCGTCTGGACCCCTGTTTAACACCGCTATTATGGCCCTTGGGCGTCTTGGAGACAGGGACTCCCTTCAGATTTTAGAGGGCTTAGATACGCGCGCCAAGGCGTTTGCTCATCAGTTAAAACTTTCTGCCATGGAGCACATTAGGCTTCGATTGGGATTAACCATCGAAGATGCTGTGTCGTCGGTTCTTAGTGCCGAAACTCCTCAGGCCTTAAGGCACTCTTGGCAGATCTTGGGTTTTTTTCCGGAAGACGCTTGCAAGGAGGCTTTTCAACTCTTGGTACCGGATGCGTCGCCTTCGTTTCAGGCGACGGTTCGGCTTGCCTTTTTCCGTGCAAATGACCTGGTTGACGATTTTAAATTCCTTTCTAAATACTCTGACAACTTATCCGATGACATATTTGCGGGCCTAGTACGTGAGCATTTGTCGGTTCAAAAAAGAGATGAATTTCTTCAAATTCTTTTAGCTCAGGATGCTCGCTTTCGTCTGAGAGTGCTTACGTTTGTGCGCTTTGAAAAGGCTGAGGATCTGCTGTTTGAGCTTATTGCAGATCAAAAGTCAACGCGCGAGATGAAAATTTCCGCGGTCAATGGATTGGTTGCTCAATCGATGATGTTAGGGGTGAAGTTTATCGCAATCCGGCCGCTAATGCCGGATATGCGGACAAGCTTCGGCAAACGAATCGTGAAGCTGATCGAGGTGGAGGGGGATGAGGTCGTAAAAACGAGGCTTGTTAGAGCTTTGGGGCAAATCCGCTATTTGGGTCCTGATGCATCAAATTTTTTTCGGGAGGCTTTGAAGACTTCAGGTCCGATATCTGTAGCGAGCTACGCGGCCCTGGCCCAATGTAATGCTGACGAAGCGACTAGAATCATTACAAAGCGGCTGCGACAAATTATTGGCCTGGCAGAGCATCGTGGTGAGGTAGTGAGTGCGATCCGTGGCTTGGCAAAATGCGACAGCGTTGCGGACGCCTCGCCGTTATCACTGGTTCCTGTTGATATTCTTAATGACAGTAAGACAGCGATCTTGAAAATTCTCTGTGGGTCGACTGTTCCAGAGCTGACGGACTTTGTAGCCCATGCTTTGATGGATGATGATTTTCAGAATCGTGTTTTGGCCATAGTTGCTGCCAAGCGTCATCACTCAACTGAGATTTGGGCGGCCTTAGAGCGTCTTTTGTCCCATGACAATCAGTGTCTTGCTGGGCGAGCCTTAGACACGTTGACCACGGCGGGTGGGAGGTCCCAGCACGCCAGGCTCTTGGAGATTTTAAAGGAGTATTGTGTCGATCAGGATTTCTGTTTAAAAGTGTTTCGAAGCTTGGTGCCAAGACCAGGGGATTCCTACGTGGATGTCATTACGGAGCTCGATCGGCTAATCAATGATAAGCCTGGTGCATTGTCGCAGCAAGAGGTTTTAACAGCAGCAATCAATCTTCGCGATAATTTATCTGTTTTGCATCTTGGTCAAGCTGTCGGTTCGTCTATTGTGAATAAGACCATAACGCCGCGAGACAGTCATGTGATCGACGAAACCTTACAACGGGATCTGCGTGGTTTTGCTCGATACTCGGAGGTCGTGAAGACCGTGCTGCGCAGTGGGGAGTTGACGTGGCAGCATCCCGAGCTTTTTGATGCGCGCGTCGATAAAAGTACTGTGATTGTTCAGTATGTAAAGTCAATTGATTTGTTACTGCAAGAAAAGATTGGATCACAGATCTTTTTAAGTCAGGGGTCTGATACGTTGCAGAAGATGCAGTCGCGAGTAGTTTGGCTTGAGCTTGACGAGGACACCGGTTTCGGTCCAGAATTGATTCATAGCCTTGATTGCAGTCTTTATTTCTCACGCGACACGTTTCCTGCCCATAAGCTAGCTCTCATCTGTCGTTCCGTGATGAGTGGGCTGATAATGAAAGAGCAGTATAAAGTTATTGATGGGCTGCGTGCCTGGGCTCTGCTTTTGTTGATTTTTGGTAGGACTTTTCGCTCGAAGGGGCAGTTGATTGAGCCGATATTCCCGATTGCGAAACCACAAAACGAATTGATCGCGCGCCTAGCACGAGCTATGAATGATCTTCAGGATTTACGCAACAGAGCGGCTCATCGCGGTACAATTTTAGAAATGAAAAATATGTACGATATGCGCAGTCTTTGCGTTGGTCTTCTTAATGATTTGGACATACATTTGCGACTGCCGGTTGTCTCTATTTGATCTTGATATTTACGATGCGATCTTTAATCGGTTTGGGTGTTGTCTTATCATGTCGCGTAGTACCGCAACAAGGTTTTCCCTTTGTGTAACACTCAGGTTAGTGATAAGAAGACCGTGAAGATAGCCGTCTGCAATTGCCCGCCCCCAACGGACTTCAACGTGAAGGACCAAGTTCGGTCCGACGTCTTGGCGCTGCCATTGTGTGGGAACATTAAAAACGAGATCCATCCCAACGCCGCTTCCAATATAGCACGGTAGAACGATACTTATTCCAGAAAGACTAAAATCATGGAGAATTGCCCGTCC
>JBIKKO010000260.1:0-3821 GCA_044360315.1 Oligoflexales bacterium | reverse complement strand
GCGCTACTTACTTAAGTTGATCGACCCCAAAGGCGCTTTGTCCGAGGAAGAACTATGGACACACCCTTTGTACGATTTGTGCAAAATCTCGCATAGCGTGCTGGGCGACTACGACTTCATCAACAATGGCCTCTATACCTTAGGTTTCGCCGATAACAATGAATTAGTGCTGAGTTTCAGCCATACGAACCATGGCAGTCTAAAGTCAATTTTCCTCAATCAGGTGAAATCGATAGGATACGACGTTCGCATCATGCGTCTGGGCGAAGCCTCACTATTCTTGTCGATGTTGCCACTTCATATCGACTATCCAAACAAGGTTCTTGCCTTTATGTTGAATGCCTGCCGAATACTTAATGAGGTTGAAAATGATTGATCAAACAGAAGAAATTGATGGTACTTTGGTGGTCGACATCGATGGAACGCTTTGTGGCATTAAGACTTCCGATCAGTCCTATTCTGACTTGGAGCCAAGGAAGGAAGTATTACAAAAGCTTGCAGAATACCAGCAGAAAGGCTACCGGATTCTTTTGTTTACTTCACGAAACATGAATACCTATAAGAACAACCTCGGTCAGATTAATAAGTACACAGCACCTGTGTTATTAGAGTGGCTGGCAAAATGGGAGGTTCCTTACGATGAAATCCTGTTCGGCAAACCATGGCCTCGAAGGCGCGGTTTTTATATCGATGATCGCACGGTCCGTCCAGACGAATTCCTACGCTTGAGCGAGGAAGAAATTCAAAAATTACTTGGTCAGGAATAGGAAGAGACCCTTGTCACTCAACGTAGTCATCACCATGGCAGGACGTGGATCTCGGTTTTATGACGCGGGCTATACAGTCCCGAAATACGAAATCATCGCGCACGACCGCAGCTTATTCGAATGGTCATTGCTTTCCCTCAAAAACTTCTTGACGTCAGATAGCCGAGTCATCTTTGTCTGTCTCGAGGAGAACAAATCGTCGAACTTTGTCCTGAAACAGACTGAAGCGCTTGGAATTAATGATGTTCACATCATTGAGCTCAAGGAGATCACTGATGGACAAGCAACGAGCGCTTATATGTCTCGAGAGCATTGGAATCCTGAATGGCCGCTTGTGATTTACAACATCGATACGCACGTCAAACCTCATGCGCTACAGCCTCGAGATATTCGACCTGGATCTGATGGCTGGGTCCCCTGTTTTCAAGTTCCTGGGGATCACTGGAGCTTTGTTAAGCTTGGTTCTGACGGTTGGGCAGTTGATCTCGCTGAAAAACAGCGCATTTCTGATTACGCATCGATTGGCTTGTATTGGTTTAGCCGTGCTGGCCGATATATTGACCTGTACAACAGTTTTTTCAGTGACCCAAATAACCTCGTACGCGGAGAGAAATATATTGCTCCTCTTTATCGACAGTTGATTACTGATGGAGGCAAGGTGTCCTTAACAGACTTGAATATTTCCGATGTACACGTGCTAGGGACCCCAATCGAACTTGCAAAATTCCTAACGTTATTGCCCAAAACTTTGTAAGTTGTGTGCGGGAACTTACAACCACAAACCCTTTCAGAAAAAATTCGGAGGACTGCGTTATCACAAACCTTGACTTTCCTCTGAATTTTTAAAGTTTCTATATCCTTCGCATATAAATAAGAAAAAAATCAGGGGAGCACCTATAAATAATGTCGTGTAATAGACTGTAAATCCAGCTGGCGCAGCAATAAATACCGCAAAACTTCTCAAAAGCATCATTATGGAAATTAACCCAGAAATGGGAGCAAGCTTGAAAAAGACCAAAACTGACGCAAGAGTAAGTGCAGAAAAGTAAACATTCCACCAGATATTTTTCCCTCCGAATGCCCCATCTTTAGTCTCAGTACCTTTTATCAATCGTAGAGACACATCCCCCACACTCGTTAAAATACTAAAGTCTAAAAGCTTAGGAAATCCGCGATTTTCCTGCTTGGCCAGAGAGCACATCGTCTGAGTGTTTCTATCCCCAACCGTATTCAGAGTTTCAAGCCTAGATAAAATAAATAATCTTGGGTTTTGAAAAAACACAAGCAGAGCAGAAATGAAAGCAGTTTTTCGATCTTTAAATGAGCTCTCTTTAATCCAGTGACCTCCATAGAACAAGCATAAATTTTGGGGGCACCAATGCTGCCTCAAATCCTTGATTGAAAACACCCGCTCAATATTCGTTATTTGCTCACTGGTTATCACGCCGTTATTGCGGACAATATACCCTAATGGATTCTCTATCAAGGTTAGTTTGTACTCCAGTTCTGCACGTTTGCCCCAAGTACCCCCCTGCACCCAATCCCTTTTGAGAAAATTGGACGGCAGGGAAGAAACCAAATATACAGTCAAAAATGGAATCGCAACCGACAAAAAAACCTTCCTAAATATAATTGGGGATTGATTCTTTTTTATATAAATATAAGAAATTAAAAAAATCCCTACGAGAATACTTGGAAAAGCGTCTGAGCGGTAGAATGACAACAAAGCACCCATACCCACCAGAGCAATAAAACCAGGATAATTTATATCTTTTTTGACGGCCGCCAAATAAAAGAAGTGCAAAATAAATAATATAAATAGAGCTGTGAAATAACTATCGCGCACGACTATAAGTAAAGAGGCCAATTGCGCCGGAATAAAGCTTAAAAAAAACAAACCCGCATGAACTATTCGCGGCGCACTTAGTTTGCTTAATATAATGTGGGCAAAGACATATACTACAGACCATAGTAGCGCCAGAAAAAAGCCTGGAGCATTAAATCCCCACGGAATAATTTGAATTAGCCCAGTCATAAAAAACGGATGCAAAGGCGAGTACCAACCCTCCCACCAACCGTTCTTGACCATATGAAACGTATAGAAGGTATCTTCAGTAAAACACCCAGGAGCAACTGAAAAAAATAGAGTTAAATTTTTAAGGAGATATATAAAAACAAGAAAAATATGTTTTTTACTGTTTAAAAAAAACTTTGAGTTAACAATTAGCAGCAAAGCACAAGCAAGCAAAGGAACAGAAAAAATCTGCGCCAATCTCATTGTGGTCATTCTGTGATTATTAACGGTCCAACCCCAATCGGCAGCCAAAAAGCTGGATGTAATAGTCGTCCAAGCATAGGATAAAATAATAAAAAAAATGAATTGAATTGATTTTTTTGAGATAGACTCATTCATACGCTTTAAAAGTTCATTTGCTCTCTCAGGTCTACTCATAAAATTTCCTATCTTAGCCGGAATTAGATTTTTGGAAATCACCACTGCTGTGAAATTTTTCGGACAGTTTCAGCAATATCATACTGACCCCATCTAGCGACAATCCCAAAAGCAAGCATTTTCTTGCTTAGGCAACACAAATTGGGCAAGCCATCATGTGATTGCAGCGAGATTTTAGTCCTCGGCACGGAGTAAGTAAGTCTTTTTGAACTTTTCTAACTAAGTGAGGGTCGGTTTTCATGCCAGCAGAAGTTGCGTAAGCACCCCCTTCTGCCTACGTGCTACGGACCACCCTAGGAAGCCTTTTCCCCACTGCCCACACCCACTTTCACCTTCAGCCGCAGTGTCGAGCGCTGTAGCGCCCCTGCACCGCGGTTGAACGTGCAGGTGTTGCGTTTCTCGCCAAGTAACGGCCCCGATAAATTTGGAGCAACCCGTTGACAGCTTCTGCTTCGTGCAGTCTAATTTACCTCTTCTACATCGTTAGCATTAACCCAAAGAGTAATGATTTTAATTGATTGCCTCCGCTTAGCGAAATCAGTATCCTTGCAGTATGTTTGTCAAATTGTAGGGACAAACGGTGACGTCAGGCGCCCGAGCCG
>JBIKKO010000098.1:0-12013 GCA_044360315.1 Oligoflexales bacterium | reverse complement strand
TGAACATTCAATAATTGTGAAAGTCTTCTTACTTTTACAGAGTGAACTACGAAGACTTTCACAATTATTGAATGTTCAAAGCAAAACTCCAACACCAAGGTCGCTACGCCTTGCATCAGAAATCGATGACTATATCACACTTGACCGCATCAGCCGGTCGAAGGCAGGGTGAGCTGTGTTAACTGGACTCTCATTGTGCATCTTCATTACAACACTGATGCTTCATTCCTATCAAACTTGGTCACCCCTCAACTGGTCTCAAAAAAAGAAACGTCAACGGGGGCTACTAGCAATAGCCACATCAACAGTTACTGCTTTAGGGCTTCAGCACCTTCCTGCTGGAGCGATGGCTCTGGCACTATCGACCGTGGCAGCTGTGGTATTGGTGGAAACCATGCTGAGCCACCTGCGACAATCTGATAGCGCCTGGACGAAGCCTCGCTTGATCACGATCATACGAGTCGGGGCGCTCGCGCTCACCGCACTTTTAACCGCCATCAGTCTCGTGCACGTCGAAATTTGGGGCGCCATCAGTGTTGTCTGTGGCTTTTGGAACGCACGCCTACTTCGGGGCGAAAGCCTTGAAATAACCAATGAATTCAAATCACTAAGACAACGACTTGCGACTCTAGAAGCGCAACAAATGGGTGTTCAAACCATGATCAAAGACCAACCGCGAGAACACCGTGACAATTCCCTAAAGGCAAGCTAATCTTTCGATCTTAGACCCACGGAGATCTTTTAATGAAAATTTATGATATTGCGAGCGTTTGCAATGCTCTCATGGATGTTTTGATCGAGATTGATGATTCAGACATTCAAAAGCTCGGACTAACCAAAGGCATCATGCACTTGGTAGACAGCCAAAGACAGCGCGACGTGCTGGCCCAGTTTGCCAACAAACCTAAAGTCACTGAGCTCGGTGGTAGCTCCATGAATGCCATACGCACTCTTGCAAGCCTCGGACATAAGACGGTATTTGTTGGGATGGTCAACGATGACGAATATGGTCACCGTATTCGTGAACGCATGAATGCCCTGGGCATCAAGTCCTATCTCGGGGGCCATACAGAAGAAAGCACCGGAACATGCCTGATCTTGATCACCCCAGACGGCGAACGGACGATGAACACAAACCTTGGAGCAAGCCGCCTGTACGATAGCTCTCTCATACCGCACCAAGATATCGCTAACTCCCATGTGTTTCACTTCTGTGGTTACCAATGGGACACGGCGCAACAAAAGCAAGCTTTAAAGCATTCGATTGATACGGCCCATAAGAACAACACGATCATCTCATTTGACCTTGCGGATCCCTTTGTTGTTGATCGTAACCGCGATGACTTCATCGCCATGATCGACTCGGAAGCCGACATCGTGTTTGCCAACCGTGAAGAGGCAAAGCTTCTATTCAAGACGTCACCCCACGATACAGCCCGTCGTATTGCCGCATCGGGTTCGATTGCGGTGGTAAAAATGGGTGCCGACGGAGCAGTGATTGCCAAAGGCGAAGAACTTTTTGAGGTCCCCCCCATATCGACGCAGGTTGTCGACACAACTGCAGCTGGGGATATGTTTGCTGCTGGGTTTTTGCATGGTTTTTTAAAAGGCCGCGACCTTGCGACTTGTGGAAAAATCGCAACCATCCTCGCCAGTGATGTCATCTCTCGCGTTGGAGCTGTGGTTAGCGGCAAGGCTCTCGATCAAGCCCGAAAGTTATAGACACTTTTGCTATGTCTAGGCCTAGCAATCACCAGGGGCTCGGGGCCAGTGGCTCATTGACAAAGCGTGTCTCAGGCTCATCCGCCAAATAAAAATCGGCACCGCGTAACACGTTGAAGTAGAACGCTTCAGCCTTGGCTCGATCATTAAACTCGACGGTTGACTCTCTAAATTCCTTCAGTGCAGGAACGGTATAGTAGAGATTAACCCGGTACTTACCATTCGACAAAAACTGAAATGAAACCTGGTTGGCTGTATAAGCTTGCGCTCGGACCGCAAGGATCATCCCTAACAGTCCTAGGGTAATCTTTGTCCGAATTTTAAGCAAAGTCTGTGATAGCCCCATCCTTACCCCTTTCCACATCTCCTTCGGAATGATTCGATGGATTTAAAGCAAACCCTTAAACCGGCCTCCCGCCATGAGAGTCAAAGCCCCAAACTTGACTGGAAAAACCCCGATTCTTTGTGATAAGCTCGGCAAGCCTAAAAGCCACTTGAAACTAGCTTTGAAAGAACACAAGACATGTCAACTGAGCCCCAATCCGCCCCATCATCTTCGTCCACGGCCGAGCCTAAGAAGGAAAAACCAGCCTTTTTCAGCATGGAGAACCTTAAAAGCTTTGGCGCCCTCATTCTCGTGGTCTTAGCGATTCGCTGGAGCGTCGCATCGCCATACTATGTGCCGACGTCCTCCATGGAACCCACCATCAAAGTTGGTGATCGATTGTTGGCTTGGAAATTGGCCTATGAATTTAAAATCCCCTTCACCGACACAGCTATTTTATCCTGGGGTACCCCAAAACGAGGCGATATTATAGTTTTTAAATACCCTGGGGATCCCGACATCGATTATGTCAAGCGCGTGGTCGCCGTCGGGGGCGATCAGGTGCAAATCATGGACGATATCCTGTACATCAATGGTAAAGCCCAATCACGCGTTGACCACAATGGTGACCGCTCAATCTTGGACGATATCGTTGACGAGAAGGACTACAAACTAGTTTATAAAGAAAATCTTGAAGGCAAAGAGCATTGGGTTTTGCAGAATAAACCAGAATTCCGACGCGCGATGCGAGCCTGGTGGCCGGATGTAGACGGGAAACCCGCTGTTGTTCCTGAAGGCAGCGTCTTCTGCATTGGAGACAATAGAGACAACTCCAGTGACTCCAGGGTTTGGGGCGAAGTCCCCTTATCTTACGTGAGAGGCAAGGCACTGTTTGTCGTCTGGAGTATTTGGACACCCAAAAACGAGTTCTTCCCCCGATTACGCTTTGAGCGCTTCGGAAAATGGCTCGACTCATAGGTCACCAGCTCGACTGCTTTTTACCACAGCAGCACCACAGGGGATCTTGAGCTAGGATCAGTAAATTGACCGGCGAGACGTTTAAAGCGATAATGGAGGAAACGAATCTTTTCGGGAGTCCGCCATACGCAATGAGCTCTTCTAAAAAACCCCCAGGAAAAACTATTAAATCAAATCCGACGGCGCCGGAAAAGAGGGCCCAGGATCGTAAAGTCATCGACATCAGGCAGGCAGGCCAAGAGGAGCAGCTGTTTGCGCGAGAATACTGGACAGGAGACAGCCGCGACGGAGCCCTAGTCAATGGCGACGGCTATCATTACTACCGCATGACCAAGTCAGGCCAGATCCTTGAAGCCTATGAATGTTATGAGCTAGAAGACGGGCGAGAGTGCGCAAACCCTTTGCCCGAGATGTTAAATGTGAATTGGCTTAGTGATCTCGGTTTTGAGGATTTCGAGGCCCTCGATATGATCAAGGAGCTAGAATTTTCTCGAATCAAAGACATTGCTCACGGCAAAGAGCCACCGTGACGACAGCACCCTGTTGACCATTCACGTCACAACACGAGGAATCATGGGGATGTAGGATAGGGATGTGGCATAGGGATGTTCACCAGAGCAAGCCCTCAGGTCAGCCCTGGTCAATCAAGCCACTACCAAATCATGCTGCTATCAACTGTGCCTTGATGCCTGAGTCAGCAAACCCGCCCGATGAAAGACTCCATTAAAAGCCTAGACAGCTTCTACTTCAGCGCGAGACTTCCTTGAACACCTCCTAAGCCAAGACTTAACGGAGGTGACACGCCAAAAATCACTCGACCAATAATGCTCGGCTCAAGCCACATCATCATGATCTGATTGGTCAAGCCCTTTGTTATTTTGTCTCGTGCTCAACACGTGTTGATACCAGCCTGCTGTCTGCTCAATCAACCAACCATAACTACTGAACTGAGCTGGCGGAATGAGCTCTTCGCAGTAGTCGACTAGATCTTCCACAGTGCCTTCGGGGTTGTTTCTGGTCCAGTCCTTCACTGATCGTTTGAAATTATTCGTGTCAAACATTAAACTTGTCCTTTCGGGCGTTCGTTTTGAGCAGCAGAAGTTGACCTGTGCATCACGACCACCATAATCTGGGTCGGCAAGTCTTGCCTTCCCTTTAGCGGTAAATAAACCTAAAGGATGGATTTTCAACTATGCCAAACGAGTTAACCCTTGATCTGATTACCAACACCGCAACACTTTGGGAATCCGGCAAATTCAAAAGCCACTCGCTTTTTGATTACCTTGGAAAACATTTAGAGACCTGGTTAAACCAGGCCCTAGACGAATTCGGCGTCGGCACAACGCCCCTGATTAAAGGTCAAGTGCATCCCGCAGCTTATGTCTCTGGGCGAGTGTATATAGCCGAAGGAGCCCACGTAGAACCAACCGCATACATTCAGGGCCCATGCGTCATTGGACCCGGCGCTGAGATCCGACACGGCGCCTATATTCGTGGGAACGCATGGATCGGAGCCAATGCCGTCGTTGGGCATACGACTGAAGTGAAAGGATCTGTGTTTCTTGATGAGGCGAAGGCAGGACACTTTGCTTACGTGGGGGACTCTTTTCTCGGACGGGCCGTTAATCTCGGAGCAGGCACAAAACTAGCGAATCTTAAGCTCAAAGGCACAGAAGTCAGCATCAAACACCCGACCACAGAAGAATCCATTAAGTCAGGACTAAGAAAACTCGGCGCCATCTTGGGAGACCGAGCTCAAACTGGATGTAACAGTGTTCTATCACCGGGCGCCTGCCTTATGCCTGATACAGCCGTTTTACCATGCGTCCACTTTCACGGCACTCTAAGCAAAGGCTTTGCACGCGGCTAAGACCCGGTACGCCTTTAGACCGATTGAAGAACTTCTGGCTGCAGGTCCTTCGGGCATGCAGAGCAGCCCCCATCCAAGTGCTATTTGTGCACCTCCAATGAACCAGCTTGCCGCGTACTCATTGGGACCGTAGGGCCCCGTCAAGCGTGCACCGAAAAATCCGTTTGAACTAAAAATCTTTTCACAATACAGAAAATTCCCACTTTACTAGGCAAATATTTCCAAGTAACCTGGTAAGTCATATACTAAAGAAGCTTTAAGATGTGATTAGGTTCCAACGAGGAATCCCAGGGAGGGGCTCTTCGATAGTACAAGACGGGTGCCTTGGGGGTTTTCGTCTATCATCCAGGTAGGGAGGATTTATGATCGTGCGTAGACTGTTGAACCGCCGTTTAGTTTTGGCATCCGTTGCCAGCCTTGCGGCCTTTTTGTCGGCTAATCCAGCCATAGCTGCCGGCTACATTGTTAAATTCAAACAAGGCACAGCTGGCTTTCAACAGACTCTGACAGCCAAAAGCCTCCAAGGCTTACGGGTTGTCGATCATCACACAAAAGGACAGCTCGTTGTTGTTGATCTTGGTAAGAGCAACCAACAAGAAACAGCTCGACGCTTAGCAGATTTAGTCAAAAACCCTGACGTCCAATATGTGGTTGAAAACAAAAAAGTCCACGCGCTTCACATGCCAAATGACCCAGAGACATCAAAGCAATGGTCAATTGCCAAAGTTCGCGCGGCAGATGCTTGGACCTACGGTGTAGGATCTCGCGACATTATCGTTGCCGTTACCGACACAGGCGTTGATTACACTCATGGTGACATCAAAGACAACATGTGGACAAACAAAAAAGAGATCCCCGGCAACAATGTCGACGACGATAACAATGGCTACGTCGATGATATCTACGGTTATGATTTTAACGGTAAAGATGGCGATCCACGCGATGAAACAGGATCTCAAAATCCAGGCCATGGCACGCACTGTGCCGGCATCTTGGGTGCTGTGGGTAATAACAGCAAGGGCATCAGTGGCATGAGCCAAGCTATTTCGATCATGGCTTCCCGCTTCTTAGGAGCCGACGGTTCTGGTGATCTAATGGGAGCTGTCAAATCGATTGACTACGCGACTGACAACGGTGCTCACGTGATCAGCGCCAGCTGGGGTGCTGCAGTGAGCGCATCAGATGCACAGCCGATCACTGAGGCCATTGCCCGTGCAAATGATAAGGGAGTTATCTTTGTAGCCGCCGCTGCCAACGATGGCAAAAATAACGACGGTTATGACGTCTACCCGGCAAACACGCCCCTACCGAACGTCATCACAGTGGCTGCCTCCGACAGCAACGACGGCAAACCTCAGTGGTCTAATTATGGTATTGGCAAAGTCAGCATTGCAGCACCAGGGGATGCCATCTACAGCACACTACCGGGCGAAAAATACGGAAACTTAAGCGGGACTTCGATGGCTACCCCCCTTGTTTCGGGTCTTGTTGGACTTATGCTGTCGCACAATCCTAATCTTAGCCCAACTGAGGTCAAGGCTCTGCTGCAGGCTTCTGGCGCCAAGAGTTCGATTGAGACTGCCTGCGAGTGCAGAGTTGATGCAGCTTCTGTGGTTGAACGTATTCGCGCTCAAGAACTCACCGTTGTACCGCAAGCCGCAACCATCAACCCAACCAACACAGTACAGTTTTCTGCATTTGGCGGCAAAGCCCCTTATCGCTTTACTTCATCAGCCGACTCCATTGCTAGCGTTGATGCTAGCGGCGTGCTGACCGCGAATGCCACAGGTGAGGTGAACGTTACCGTTACAGACGCCGACAATAATGTAAATCAGTCTCTGCGCATTCGCGTGATTGAGCCTGGATCCGGCGGCGGTGGCGGCGGTGGCGGCGGCGGAATGGAAGAGTGCCCATTTGACCCGCAGATGTGCGAACTGATTTGCCAGATTCAGCCAGATCTGCCATGGTGCAAGAAGTAAAAAACGAAACCTCCGAATATTGACTCACTTCAAGTCTTCAGAATTACAAAGAACCGGGACACCGGTTCTTTTTTTATTCAATAACGAGACTGATTCCAGAGATCCTTATGGAGAGTTTAAGACATTAACCATGTTGACACTCCTCTACAGTGGGCTCACGTGACCATTTAAGGGACCACAAATCGCCGCAGCCATCAAAAACGAAGCGAGGCCTCATAGGGGGCCTCGCTTCGTTTTGTGAACACTTTAATCAGCTTGAGCTAAAGCGGCATCAGCAGCGCCATCGACGGATAAAGCAGCCATTGCGGACCCGATATCCCACCCTTGCACCAGCACCAACAGTAGCACGAGAGACATTCACGACTCCCCTTGAGACCGTCCCAACGCCTTTAATAGCGCCCACAGCCACACCTTGTGCCACATTGACAATAGCTGAAGTCGTCCCCCAAACGGCCCTGCGAATCGGCTTGTGATTTGCAAACCAACTACTAACGGGACGATTCTCTGCAAAGTATGAAGTTACCGCAAACGGAGCGCGGAGTACAGCCGCCAATACGGGGAACACCGGCCCTCCGGCGAGGTCCAAACCAAACTCATCCGTTGGAGCAGGCGACATCGACTCCTCGACGAACTCATACACAAGATCACTTTCACTCTCTTCAGCAAGACTAGCTGACGCTTTAGCCTCAACTCCACTGAAAAGATCATTTAAGACAGTCTCAACCTTTGAGCGATAATAAACTCCCGTCTTACGAAAAACTGTGTCTTGAGCAAACAAGCTCTTTCGTGTTGCATCATTACACCATGCAGAATCTAATACTTGCGCGACAGCGAAGTTAATAAACTCCCGATGACCCTGCTGGGAATACGCTCCCCAAAAGGCTTTCCAACGCGCGTCTCGATCCACTGTTGTGTCAAGTACTCTGGACGATGCGATTAAAGATTTTAACTCTTCGTTCATGGAGTCAGCATAGGACTTGCCGTCTAGATTTTTACTATTGATTAGATCCTCAATCACCATAAACGCAAGACTTGCCTTGAAATTCCTCATACCAGTATCGTACACACCAAACTCATATAAAAGTTCGTTGTTACTTGATAGTTTTTCGGCCAAGGCAATCTCTGTCAGAAAAGAGCTCGTCAAGGCTGCAAAACCCTGCACCACCAAACTTCCTTGTTCCATTTGAGCCTGGTAAGCCGATGACTCCACACCGACATGAATTGACGGCATACCTGCAAGTCCCTCAGCTTTCGGAATAAACAAACAACCACCGACGGACCCATCCGCACGATAGAGGTTCGTTGCATCTAGTTTCCCGCAATAGTCTTTGGCGTTACCAATAAAATTGACCTTACCGCCTTTTAGGAAAAACCAAGACTGTAGTCCGAGCGGAATTGATGCGAAGACGCTTTTCATATTTTTCTGATAGCCTGCAGGCCCCTCAATGCTTTTCTGGGACCAAAACGTATCGTAGCGATCTGAGTAGTCCGCAGACACGTTAGCCGTACAAACAGCCTCATTCTTCTGCCCCGTCAGGGAGTCTAACCCCTTCGCCGAAGACCCAGGTGTCGCGGTTTTGCAGGACACTAGCCCTACTAGTAACAACCCATTTAAAATAAAACGCTGCATGTCGCCTCCTTAATGACGAACAATGTGACAAACAATTCGAAGATCAATCCTGATTTTATTATAGCACATATCATCTAAAGCGGTAACGCGACTCAGAAGACGCGGTCTTTGTGCACAAGGTTAAAGCTTGAGATCTTCGGCATCGCACTCTTCCAAGTCAAAATCCTCGATCTCAGCGCCAGAATCATCCTTCAAGCTACCGTCGCCGTCGGTTCCCTCCCCGAGGGTAAATGCTTTTAACGTGGTCCCCGCACTATCAGTCACCACGACCTGCGCAGACCCTCCTTGAATGGAGCAGGAACCGTCAACAAAATTTATCATCAAATTATTGTAGGTTGTTGTAATTGTAGCATCCGAATCTTTTTTAACGATAACCTGTCCACTCACGATGGTTTTGCTCGCAACAGCATTAGTCGTGTTGTCACGCTCTACTTTCACAACAAGAGGCGAATCGGCACTTGTGCTAATAGCTAGGGAGGCATCAAGAGACTTCCCATTTTTATTGGTCATTGAGATTGACTTAGTCGTATCCTTGATAACCACAGTTTTATTACGAGTGTAGGTCGTAGATCCTGTTTGCGTCGTATCGTTTGCGCCCCATGTGATCGTCCTGGAACCACGACCGGAAAAACTCCTTTTAAACGTAGATGTTTTCCCTGCTCTAGTGAAGGAGCGCTCATCCGTACGCGATCTTTCAAATGTAACATCAAGCTGCAAGCCTCCTGGGTTCTTGAAGTCAACTTGAGCTGCGTTACCGGCCGGATTGCAGCTTACGGCCGTTCCATTCGCCCTGGTCCATGTCCTTGTCGATGCGCCAGAGCCCGTCCTTGTCGACGTTACCGTAACACGCCCTCCTCCGGAGGTTTTCGTTCGGGAGCGATTTACATTCGACGTGGACGTTACAACTGCAGCTTTCGTCTCACTAGAGGCCACGCAAGATTTTGTTACACTAGACGAATCATCGTCGTTCTCTGATTCTGATTCAGACTCTGAATCATCCCGAAAAAACACCGCGGCGGTTGCCCCTTGATCGGCCGTCGCAGAGATGACATCACTGTGGGCAGCATTGACAACACCACCGGTAAACTGTGTATCGGAGAGGACATCCTCCACCTTTCCTGGCGTAAATCCGCCACCGGACTCTGATTTGGAGCCACACGCTCCAAGGATATGGCTTGCAGTTAATCCTATGAGTATTGATTTAAGCTTTACGCCCATCGGGTGCCTCCTTGCAAATCGTCACAGTCTTAAGGATCTCCCTCTAATCATAACCGATTGTTTAGGCATCCGAGCTCGGCAAAATATGCCTGACTCGGGGGGAGGCGTCTAACTTGATCTCTGATACTTAAGCCTGCAACGAAACCGTCACTTGCGAACATTTCGCCAAAAAAAAAAAATGGGGTTACGGGGACAAGCTTGCGTCCCAATAACCCCAAATTTTGCTAATTTTTTTACCTAAGACAATCGTGCAGCTGTATTTAAGGGGCGCCTTTTAGAGGCAACCGCTCTACGTTGTTTAGAGATCAAACGAGATACATTCTTGGGCGCCAACGGTCCAGCGACCAGATACGTAACCACGCAGACTCCGCAATGAACCAGGAGCTGGAGTTTCAACATAGACGGCCAGTACATCTTGCTTAAACGCATCAAGCGAATCATAAGTGTTAACTTCAGACCCCACAGCACAAGACACGTCTAAGACCTGGGGAGCTGTTGTCACGACAATTTGATTCCAGTCACGGTTGCGTTGTTCGTAGGTGAATTCCCAGTATGTTCTGCGGTAGTGGTGAACATCGTAAAGATACCAAGAGCGGCAGGCACTAGCCTCCGAAGACAGAACGTTTTGCATCACCACGGGCTTGCCTGTGACCCTAAAGCTGCCGTCTTCCAAACCTGTGACCTCAGCATTTAATAGATCATACGTTTGATTTACGCCGGCGTCACCTGCACCAACACAGGTTAAACGAGATATAGACTGAGACCATGCTGTGGAACTTAACACAACGGAAAACACGAACATTGATAGTAGCTTCATGTGTTGTCATCCTTTCCTATAAAGTTTCTGATGAGCTTTTTGGGGAGTACCATACCCAACCCGAAGAAGTCAACCACACACAGCCCCAAAGGCGACACAAACGGCCCGTACACAGCCTCTCCTACAGAGGTGCCTGCTGTCGCCCCTCGCCGATGACCGTGCTATCATTAACCTGCGGCTCTAACTGCCCATTTTAAAAAACGAGGGTCCCCGATGCTTCACACCCAACCCTTTGCGCAAAAAATAAACACAACAACCAGCTCTTATCGATCATTCATTGCGTGCCAGGGCAAAGTCACAAGAGCTCTGCAGCGTTTGGCGTTATTGATCACTGGTTTTGCATGTATTAGCTGTTCCATGCGGCGATTTGCGATGAAGCACCACGAGTTTTTCGCGACACAATTTGCATCAAAAGCTCTCGATCTCGATCACAAACAGCGCGATGAGTTCCGCCAACACTGGAACACGTTTACCAAGGGGACCGCTCACAATCACATACCAAAACTAGTGTCCTCGATCGAAACCATGGCCAATTCTGAGGACCCACTGGCGACCATGGACACGATACAAGCTGACATCCGCGCAGTTCTTGTTGATGCCTGCAAGGACTTTTCACCCCTCGTCGCAAAACTACGCCCTGAGCAGATCAAACGCCTTCGGGACCGTTTGGAAGAACGCAATGAAAAGTTTGATCCGGAAAAACACGGCGGGCTCGCGAAGTTTAGACAATCAAAGCTGAAGGAACAAACAGAGGCGTCACGCAGATGGCTTGGCCATCTCAATGCGAAGCAGGAGCTTCTGCTCAAAGATTTGGACCAACAAAAAGACCCAAATGGACAGTGGGAGCAATCTTACCTTGTCTATTCGCGGGAGGCTCAAGACGCTTTTATCGCGATCGTGACCAATAGCGCCGGGGCCGCTGATGAAATTCAAAGGAAATGCGCCAGCTTTGTCACAAATCCAGACTTGTTTCTTACGCCTGCTTCGCAAAAAACAAAAATCACCCTAACCGAGTATCGAAAAAACACACTGGGGGCTATCTTTTCCACTTTAGAGACCAAACAACGAGACCATCTTCAGCAGGAACTCGGAAGCATCGCAAACGACATGCGCGACTGGAGTAAGCTCGTTGTCGGAGACAGTTCCGGCCATCGACCTGACTAAACATAGGATGGAACTGGCCTTTCGCTCATCAAATGCTTTGAAAACGTTGAGGACCCTCGCGTTGATAGAACAAAGCTTCACAAACTGATCGATATTATCGTCATGGCTATCTTCCTAAAGAGTTTCGTGCGGGCTTTGCCATGTGGACTAAATTGTAAGCGCGTGGGCCGTGGGATTGCAAACTGTTCTTGCGTGGGCTTATGAATACGACCATTCCCAAATTCCGCCCTTCCCCCATTCCGCGGTCAAATGATGTTCCTATCCGCTACAAAGGGACTCTGGTTGGAATGCACCGCATGGGCCTTGTCGT
>JBIKKO010000017.1:0-35780 GCA_044360315.1 Oligoflexales bacterium | reverse complement strand
GCCTGCGCAAGCGAATCTGCCAACTGCGGTCCAGTTGTCTGAACGAAGTGAGTGTAGTTTTCTGACAGCTGAAGAGATGCAAAGAACCTATGATTCTGCGTTGAACGATTGCTCCGAGAGCACTGACACGGTGCGAAGTGGTTTCTTCCTTGGCCGACAAGGAGGTGGATTTATCAAGCGCTGCTTTGACTACATTTGTGGAATTTTTAAGAAGGATAGCCCATCTGTGGATCCTAGCGACATCAACGTGCCTCGTGGCGCTGAGGATGCCACCACTCAATCACCATCTGGTACCCCTGTCACCCCATCTAGTACGCCCAGGGCCCCAGCTAGCACGCCAGATGTTCCCCAGACTCAAAGGCCTCTAAGGCCGATCGAGGAATATGATAAACGTCTTGGAAAGAAAGACCCCACAGATGAGGAAAAAGAACTTGAGGCTCTTAAGCCCGAGGACCGCGTCTATTGCCAAGTCCCAGAGGAGTGTGATTATTCGGCAAGTATTAGGAATCGCTGCGACGTTCAAATCCCTAATTTCGAATGTCAAGAGAGGATTGCAGTGATTGCTGGTTGCTTATCACAGATTTGGGCTGCTGTAGAATTTAAAGGGTGCACTTTTTATAGAACTGGGAAAGGTCATACCGGTTGGCTAACTCGTTTGATCGTCGCGCTTGAACAAGATCTGGAGGGGTGCCGGGATTGTATCAGGCGGAGAGGGCGTAACCCGAGATTTTAGGGTCTTGGAATTAACCTAATCTCCCGTATGACGATTTGTGTTTTGATTCGTGTGATGTCACCCGATTTTTTCATGACGCTATAGACCCAGATAGACTGACTCTAAGCAATAGGATTTTAGTTATGTTGAGTCGAATGATTAAAGTGTTCATCGTTATGGGATTATATATCGTAATATCCGTTGGTTGTCAGACCTCCGCGAATCGTACGAGTGCTAGCAACCCTCATAAGTCTATGAGTAAGACCCTGGGGATTAACCTTTCGGAAACGCCGGAGTGTTCTGATCTTAGTCCTGAAGAGATGATTAACATTGAGTTATTTGACCCGGAGCGCTGTGACGAGTTGGACCGCGTTGAAAGTGGAATGTACTTGCTGGGCGCTCAAAAGGGGGATTTGATTTATACCTGCTATAAGTACATTTGTTCTTTTTTTCGGAAGAAGCCTCCTAAGGCAACTCCCAACAAACCATCCGACGGAGCTCCGCAGCCAAAGTCTGGCGATGAAGCATCTGGGGTGGAATCAGACAATGTAGAGGATGTTGACAACACCCCTTGGTGGAAGCTGAAGCATCATTGCTTTTTCCCCGAGTTCTGTCAGGAAGTTGTTGATGCAACCAATAGTTGTCTTCGTCCCACCGCGACTCCGGATCAATGTAATGGGAGCCGCTTATGGTTTGACAAGTGCTACAACTTAATTGCGTTCGAAAACTTTGCAGATAAGAAATGCACCCATTACCGGCGCTCAGATGGCACGTCAAAAACGACTCAGGCGACGATGGCTGAGTATGAAAGAGCCATACGACTCTGCACGCAGTGTGTAGAGCGATTTCCTGACTGGCGTCCGAGTAGTCCAGATCCAGATTAAAATATCCTTCTTCTGTCCCTTAATATTCAACTCAGAGTCTGTTCCAATGAGTGAAGGAGACGGGACTTAAGAGATTGTGGGTTTTGATCGAGTCATTAATCGTTGTGGTTAGATTTATCGACAAGGACTTTATTTTGCGGCAATGCTTGAACAATCAATCCGCGGTCAATGCCGTCTTTGCATCGGAAAAATGTTCGGCTTTAAGTGGATTGATAATCCTATGACAATTTGGTTTAGAGAGAGTTTTGGAGGTGCGATCACAGCAATAAGTGAAGTATGAATCTGCTACTACATAGAATATTTTAATCAGGAATCGTATGCCTAGTGGCTTATGTATGGTTTTCATCAAATGAAAGGAATGTTATGAGTTTGCGATCAGTCTGTTTTGCTAAGTTTCCTCTCAAGGTCGTTCTTCTATTCGTCATCTTCATGAGCTGTCAATCGACTGCAAGCCGAACCGGTGCTCCTCGTCCAGGCCAAGGCGGTTTCAAGGAGGCGTTTGTGGCTAAACTCTCTGAGTTTGATGCCTGCCAAGGTATTGATCAACAGGCTATCTATGATCTGCAGTCGCGAGTTGATCAGTGTGATAGTTATGTCGAGTCCCCAGTAGAAATTGATAGTAGTAGTTCTGAAACGCCCGTGCAAAGCGGATTTTCTTTGCATAAAGCGGGTGGGATACCACGTGCACTTTCTGAATGCTATAAATGGATTTGTGGGTGGGTTAAGAAAAATCCAGAGCCAAAGAGGGTCGATGCACCAAGTCGTCCTGATGGCCCTAGTAAGGCGCCTGGCACTGCAGACGACACTAGCACGCTTGTGCCTACTGCTTCTGGTCAAAAGACCCCTAGAGGAACTGTAGAAGAAATATTCAAGGAAGGTGGAGAAAGCATTTTAGAGGAGTTAAAGCCTTACGCTAAAGCAGCTGACGATCTGCCGATGAGTCGCGTTAAGTTTTGTTCGATACCCAAAAATTGTGACCCCAGCAAAGATGACTTTAGTTGTACTGAACCGGAGAATCTCACAGCCCTCGAATGCCTGCAAAGGATGAATCATGCGCTGTCGTGTGGAGCTACAATTCTTCAAAAGGTGAGATCAGGGCGTTGTACGCACTTTAGGCTCGGCGATCTTGTTATATTTTATGGCGCGCTACTTTTTGGTCACTCGGTTGATTATGCGGAGTGTGCGCTTTGTGCTGCTCCCCTCTTGCCTAGTAACAATTGATTGATCGGACTATTCTGGTCATGACCTTGTGATGCTATTCGGCTAAAAGTCCGGTTTTGAGTGTCTTGGCAGTGCCGGTCTTTTAGTTTCATTTTTCTTTACCTTATCGAAATGAAAGGAATGTTGTAATCATGCGAATGTCTTCTTCTAGTTTTCCTACCAAGGTTCTTCTACTATCCGTCATCTTCATGAGCTGCCAGTCAACTGCAAACCGAAGTCTTGCTCCTCGTTCAAGTCAAGGTGTGTCAAAGGAAGCGTTTGTGGCCAAGCTTTCAGAATTTGATGAGTGTCAAGGTATTGAGCAGCAAGTTATTGACGACTTTCATTCGAGGCTTGATCAATGTGATAATTATGTCCACTCCCCTGTGGAAACTGAAATGAGTAATCCTGAGACACCGGTGGAAAGCGGTTTTGCGTTGGGTGCAGGTGGCGGGTTGCCGCGTCTGATTACTAATTGCTACAAAGCGATTTGTGGGTGGTTTAAGAAGGCACCTGAGCCAAAGAAAGCTGACACAGCGAGCAGCCCCGACGCAAGAAGCACTCCAGGCATCCCAGGTGCGACACCCCGGCATCCGGATAGCGCGAGGACTCCAAAGCCGCAGCCGAAGGTTTATATGTCTCCAGAACAATTCGTTGAGGAGATACTGAAAAAGAATCCTAAGGAAATTTTGGATGAATTAGGTCCATATTCAAGAAAAGCAGATGCACTAAGTGAGAATGAGCTAAAGGTATGTGATTTACCGAAAGGTTGCGATCCTAGTTCTGATTTCACAAGTTGTCCTGAACGTCCAATGTTGAACGCCATCACATGCGAACAAAGAATGAGGCAAGTTGTAGCTTGCGGGGTCAGAATTCTGCGACGGACAGTATCTGAGCGATGTTCGCATATTAGGGTCGGAGGCGTACTCCAGTTTTATGGTACTTTGATGGTAGACTACGCCGATGACTACGCAAGCTGCGCGCGGTGTGCTCGCAATTTACCGAGTAACAATTAATGGGCGGAGCCGAGACGTTCTCAGACTTGTAGCAGGTTTAAAACGATTGCTGATGTAGCGAAATATCCAGGGAAATAGACTATATTTTTTGTCGGTAGATAGGACGGAGATCAAGATTGGTCGAGGTTAGTCTATCAATAAAATCCCAAGAGAGTGGACGCGTTTCCCTAATTTTACGTTCATGTTAGTCCACATTTTGCTACGTCGGTACCGCGCAGGAGCCTAATAGATCCGATGCAGGCTCCAAGTCTAATCGTCCCAATTTTGAAAGCGTGTCGGGGAGCTGTGTTTTTCTGCAGATCAAATGAGGATCTGTCATGCACGTTCTTTTTGGTAGTCCGTTCATTGATGCGATGCCCCCGCATATAGGTGAAGACATTAACACTCTTTGAGCAAAATTATCTACCGACAAAGACTCATCAGATCCTAAGAAGTGAAGTCTGTTTACGATCTAAAGTTTTATTTGTGTCTGTCCGATAACTTTTAATCAGTCAGATGATGACCTGGAAAAATTTTTAAGTGTAAGGAGCACGAATAATGCGTCGAATGTTTCATAGAATCGTGCCTATGACGATACTGATGATGGTATCGTGGTTCATAGGCTGCCAATCAACGGGGAACCGAACTGGTGCACCTCGGCCCAGCCAAGGCGTATCCAAGGAAGCGCTTGCGGCCAAGCTTTCTGAGCACGATGAATGCCAGGGACTAGATCCACGGACCATAGATGACTTCCATTCTAGACTTGATCAATGCAACACGCAAACTGGCAATGGGTCCTTCGCAGGAGCGTTTGTATCCGAAGACTCAACGACGCAGTTCTCTTTAGGAGGAGTAAAGGGTCTTGGTGAGTTGATTGGGGCGTGTTTTAAGAAGGTTTGTGATTGGTTTAAGAAAAGTCCAGAGCCAAAGTCTCCTGATCTTTTAAGTGGTCCGTCTGTAATCCCGGGATCAGCAGGGCCTAGTGTAAAAAGCCCAACAAGTGGATCAGGATCCACATCACCTGATACATTGCCAGGAGGTTCTAGCGGCACGCCCTCCGGTCGGCCTGATATGCAAGGCGGATCCAATCCGGGTGCTCCTAGAATTCCAGCACCTCGTCCGTCAGGACCTGAGCTGTCCCTACCTCCAGGTCAGGGCGGACCTTTAGATGATTGGTTGCTTCAAAATGAGATTACAGAGAGGTTCGATAATGGTAACCTGAAACTGGACCCCGATAAGCAGAACGCGGCAGATCATTTGCCAGAAAAAGACAGAAAATATTGCGAGTTTCCCGTCGGTTGCGATGAAGATAAGGGAAATGATGTAAGTTGTGGACGATTTATTCCGGGTGAAAATAGACCCGGAAATCCCACTATGTGTGAATTGAATGCTAGACAACTTCTGAGATGTGCCACAGAAGTTTCTCGAAAATTAGCATCTGGGCAGTGTACTCATTACAGAACAGATTCTGGTGGTTCGCTATGGTATGGGCAAATCTATTGGATGCTCGGTCTAACCTACCAGGCTTGTATGGCTTGTCTTGAGTCTTTCGGAATGGATGATGGTTGACGTGCAGGTCCTTTATGGGTCATTTAGACTTTGAACCCTAATATGATTTTGAGTTTTGATTCAGGTAGTGAGACCCCGTCGAAGTGAATTTTACTGTATTTGGGGATCACTACAGCATGGGCAAACCAGACAGGAATGCGGTAGCTAAACTTCAGCTGCCGTATTTTTTTGTCTGTCTTACACAATTTGTGGAGGCCGTTTGGGATGTGAGGATCGCCAAGGGTGTGATTCAGCGTCACTCTCATTATTCGGAACGTCCACCAATCATGTTGTTGTCTGAAGATGACTTTTGTCCCCCGTTTAATCTCTCCACAATGCCGTTAGAAAATTTGCCTTAGACCTATAACCATTGGTGTCTGATTGGGATTTTATAAAAGATTGACTTTAGTTGCTTTGAGTCCCATCCGTCTCATTCGTGAAAATTCTGCCTAGTCGGTTTACGAGCTCAAGTTTTAGTTGTGTCTGTCCGAGAATTTAAAATCGGTCAGACTATGACCTGAAAAATTTTTATCGTTAAGGAGTTTAAACCATGCGCAGAATGGTTCAAAGCATCATTCCGATGACTATGCTGATTACGGTATCGTGTTTTATAGGCTGCCAATCAACCGCAAACCGAACCGACGCGTCTCGCCCAAGTGAAGGTGTGTCTAAAGAAGCGTTTGTGGCTCAGCTTTCTGAGGTCGATGTGTGCCAGGGTGTAGACCAACAGACAAGAGACGACCTTTATTCAAGACTGGATCAATGTGATGATTTTGTTCACTCTCCCGTAGAAATGGAAATCAGCACTCCTGAAACGCAGGTGGAAAGCGGTTTTGCGTTGGGTGCAGGTGGCGGGTTGCCGCGTCTAATTACTGATTGCTACAGGGCTGTTTGTGGGTGGTTTAAGAAGACTCCAGATGTTAGCAGACCTCCGGGTAAGGAGACTATAGACCCATATGCAACACCAAAAGATTTCGCCGAAACGCCCGGCATGCCTGGTGTCGAGAATCCATATGGGGTAAGGCCACCAAAGGAGACAATAGAAGAATTAAAAAAATTACAGCAAGAAGTTTATATCAAGAAGTATCTCGACAATGCCGAACCTTGGAATCTACCCAAAGAGCTTCGTGATAAGAAAAATGAAGCGCCATGGGATCCGTCGCGGCAAAAAATTTGTTCTCTCCCTGTTGATTGCGATCCCGTTAGGGACTTTCACCCGCATTTTTGTGGGGATTCCCGGCGCCTCCTCGGCTCAGATGTGTGCAGGCGAAACCTAGCGAGGATTGTGGCTTGTGCAGCCAGGGTATCAGAGCAGGTCTTGTCTGGAGCATGTACCCATCAAATCCTACGGAGTGGAACTAGGGTCTGGTATGGCCAGGTATTAGTTGATTACTCAATGGCTTATATGGATTGTTTAGGATGTTTAAGGTATCACCGCGATCGCTAAGCTCACAGGTTACGTTTTGGATACTGAATTTCCCAGATTGCCAAACGTCGTCTACTAAGAAGTTGATTTGAGATGAGACACAGTTGCTTCTTTTGATGGTGCTGAATGTCTGTTCTGTAGAGCGATGCTATGAGCAATTGTTATTCTTATAATCCAGAGTCCTGTGAAGTCGAAAGTTAGCTTTGAGGTTGTGAACGCTATTAAGTATCACCTGATATCTGCACGAGTCCATTGCATAAAGGTAACAAACAGTACCGCTAAGACTAGATATAAGTGCCAGTCCCCTATTTAACTGAAGTGGCAGCGAGTGAGATTTTGATCTAAAGGACTCTCCCTTAACGGGGGAATCTCTCGCTGACACGGCAGTGTATCACGCCCTTCTTTTTCCTTGATTTGCTTTAGTGGGCAACGGGGATGAAACGTGCAGCCGGATGGGGGATTTATCGGTGAGGGAATATCTCCGTTCAAAGGCCTAGGGATATCTGCTCCGTCTATAACCTGTGGAACGCTTGCAATTAGATTCTGCGTATAGGGATGATGAGGCGCTAGCAGAATTTGATCGGCTGTGCCGTATTCGATCACTTTACCTAAATACATGACAGCAACGTGATCGGCCATGTAGCGGACTACGCCCATATTATGTGTGATAAAAATATAGGCTAAACCTAGTTTTTGTTGAAGATCAATCAGCAGGTTGAGCACCTGAGCTTGGATGGAGACGTCTAGGGCGCTGGTGGCCTCATCCAATATCAAAAGTTTAGGCTTCAATATGATCGCGCGGGCGATCGCGATGCGTTGCCTCTGGCCTCCACTAAACTCATGGGGATAGCGATACATCGTGTCCCGTGGAAGTCCCACGTCCTCTAATGCACGTCCGATGCTGTCTTCGCGCTGTTCTGGTGAGAGGCTTGTTTCATGGATTTTTAAGCCTTCGTCGAGGATTTCTCGAATCGAAAAGCGAGGATTCAAAGAGGCGAATGGATCCTGGAATATGATTTGGATATCGCGCCTAAGACTGCGGAGTGTTGTGCGATCGACATGTAATATATCGTGAGTGCCGTTATCTAATCGCAACTGGGCCTTCCCTGAGGTTGCAGGCACAAGACGAAGAATTGTTTGTGCAAGCGTTGACTTGCCACACCCTGACTCCCCGACGACTGCGAGGGTTTTCCCAGGGAAGATCTTAACAGATATATCATCGACCGCCTTGACGTAACCGACCACGCGCTTGAAGATTCCAGACTGGAGAGGAAACCACGTTTTTAGCTCATTAATTTGAAGGATTGGCTCTTCCGCTACCGATGTTTCGGATTTCAAGTTTTTTGTTTCTGATACCACTACGCGAGACTGTGACGCTATTGGCTTGACTGGGTCATATTTAAAGCAGGCTACCAAGCTTCCTTGTGATTGGTATAAGTCAGGTGGGATGGATTTGAAGCATCGAGGATCGGCGTCACGACAGCGATCAGCAAATCGGCAACCATTCGTGTAAGCTGTTGATGGCTGTACCTGACCTTCGATCGAGGTTAAGGGCTTTCTTAGATCAGATATTACAGGAATAGCTGCTAAAAGGCTTTGCGTGTAGGGGTGTTGCGGTTTGAAGAGGACTGCAGTTTTAGTGCCCTTTTCGACAATCCGACCAGAATACATGACCATGACGTCATCTGCGATTTGATTCACAACACCGAGATCATGAGTAATAAAGATAGTCGCCATTCCAAGTGATTTTTGCATCTCTCTGATCAAAGCGAGAATCTGGGCCTGAACTGTTACATCTAATGCGGTCGTTGGCTCGTCTGCAATCAAAATATCAGGCTTACAAGCAAGGGCTATTGCGATGGCTACGCGCTGTCTCATGCCTCCAGAGAGCGTGTGAGGCCAGGAATTCATGACCCGATCTGGTCCCGGAATTCCAAGTTGCTCTAGGAGTTCTAAGGCTCGCTTGTAGGCAGAGTTTTTCCCGAACCGTAAGTGCTTGATCATCGGTTCGGCGATTTGGTCGCGAATAGTCCATACCGGATTTAGAGCTGCCAGAGGTTCCTGAAAAATCATGGAAATATATCGCCCACGGATAGCTTCCATCTCCACAGCGGATAGTTCCAATAGATTTAAATTATTGTAAATCACCCGTCCTGTCGGATGAGAGATCCCGCTTCGGCGAAATAACCTCATAACTGATGTGGCAAGCACGGTTTTGCCGCAGCCTGATTCCCCGACTATGGCCAGTGTTTTCCCGCGCCCAAGCGCAAATGAGACGCCATCTACAGCTTTTGCTGGACCGTTAGCTGTGTCAAACCATGTACTGAGATTTTCGACCTTTAATACCATAGTACTTATCCGTTTCGTCTTGGATCAAGAGTGTCTAAGACTGTAAATCCAATATTTGTTACCAGCAGGGTTAGGCCTAAAAGTGTTCCCCCCGTAGCGAGTAAGAGCCACCAAGCATGTAGATGGGACTGTGCCTGTTGAAATAATTCTCCGAGGCTCGGTGTTGGGCTCTGAACGCCAAAACCTAGGTAATCCAAAGAAACAAGCGCCTCGATCGTTCCAATCACGGCAAAAGGTAATCGCATGACGATATTTGTTAATGCATTTGGCAGGATGTGGCGCATCATGATATTGACATCCGAAACACCCAAAGCCTTTGCAGCTTTGACGTAGTCTAAAGATCGGGCTTTGTAGAAGTCAACACGCACATACTCTTGAACGCCCGTCCATTTAAACAGAGCAAGGAGAAGTAACAGGACACCTAAGCCGGGTTCAAACAGCGACGCCATGATGATTAGCATATAAATGTAGGGAAGCGAGTCCCATATTTCAATCACGCGCTGGATAATCATGTCCACCCATCCGCCAAAATAGCCTTGAATCGCGCCGATGATAATTCCTATACACGTATAAAGCACGACTCCAGCAATTCCAAATCCTATGGAGATCCGAATTCCATAGATCAGTCTTGCCAAAATATCGCGTCCGCGATCGTCAGTACCTAAGAAATTCTCCTTTGAAGGAGGGCTCGGGTGCTGGAGTGTAGAGTTTGGATTTACACTTTTATAGTCCCAGCGATTGATTGGCCAAACTGCAAAATTGGGACTTGTCGAGATTTCTTTTAGGGTGTCTGGATCATGGTAGTCGGCGGGTGTTTCGAAGATTCCACCAAATGTTTTATCGCTATAAGTCTGGGTGATGGGGGTATACCACTTGCTATTATAGTAAACGAGTAGAGGTTTACTATTTGATAAGAGCTCGGCGCATAGTGAAATCATGACTAAACATAAAAGAATTATTGCTGACATGTAGCCTAGCCGCTGCTTTTTGAATGCAACAAGCTTTCGTCGAGTCTCGGGAGAAATGCGTATTTTTTTAATCATCATATTGCTCTCTTTGGCGAAACATTAGTTTGCATCCAGACTAATTCTCGGATCTACGAGTACCAAGATGAGGTCAGAGATAATCTTAAGAACAAGCCCTAGAAGTGAAGTTATGAATAGCATGCCCATAACCACCGGATAATCCCTTCTGGTTGTGGCTTCCCAAGTTAAAAGCCCGATGCCATCGAGAGAGAAGATTCGCTCGACAAAGATGCTGCCAGCAAAAAAGACACTGAAACAGGCTGCTGGAAGTCCTGCAATAACCAAAATCATGGCATTTCGGAACACGTGCTTATAGAGGATTGTCTGCTCACTGGCCCCTTTTGCCATCGCCGTTTGAACGTATAGCTGCTGCAGCTCATCGAGAAACCAGTTTCGCGTCAAGATCGTTAGCCCAGCAAATCCTGCAAATGTATATGTGAAGACGGGCAGTGTCATATGCCAGAGGTAGTCTTTGATCTTTTCGATAGTTGTAAATGAATCAAAGCCATCACTCGTTAACCCCCGGATGGGAAACCAATTTAAGAAGGATCCTCCTCCAAACAAGACTAACAGTAAGATTCCCATGACAAAGCTTGGAATGCTGCTAGCCACCATCAATCCGACTGTTGTACTTGTGTCAAAACGACTCCAAGGACGCCGTGCTTTAGCGATCCCAAGAGGTATGCATATGAGGTACGTAAGCACTAAACTTGGAATGCCCAGGGTGAGTGAGACGGGTAGACGTCGTTTAATCAGGTCAATAACGTCTTCATGATAATTAAAGGATTGGCCAAATTCAAATGTGAAAAGTTGCTTTGTTGTATCTAAGAGACGCTCGGTGATCGGTTTGTCGAATCCATAAAGTTTTTTAAGCTCTTCAATTTGCTCAGGCCGTATAACAGTCCTGCTTGTGGTGCTTCCGCTTGATCCAGCTTCTGAGGCGTGCTGGCCACGTAATTGTTGTATAGCTAACTCAACAGGCCCACCCGGGACTACTTGCATTAGGGTGAAGCAAACGACAACAATTCCTAGAAGTGTTGGTACTATGAGCATCAAACGACGAAGTAAGTAGATAATCATTCTTGCTCTCCCAAAACATCTAGAATGGTTATAGTTTTTTATTATCCTTGATAGCAGTTTTTAAGGCGCTGTCTTTGGTTGCGTCTAGCCATCCGAAGCGAAGGATGAAATCTGTCGGATCGTATTGAAGCGGTTTTTTTGCAGGGATTCCAAATTTATTCCACCATGACACCCGATGGGCTTTCATATACCAGTTGGGAACTAGAATATGCAGATTCCACAAAACTCGGTCTAAAGCTCTAGAGGCAATAACCAACTCATCTCTACTTTTAGCATTAATAATATGCGTTACGAGTTGATCAACAGCAGGGTCTTTTAGGCCCATGTAGTTGCGACTCTCTGATTGAGATGCTGATACGCTGTGCCAGTAGTCGCGTTGTTCGTTTCCAGGTGATTCACTTTGGCCAAAAACAGCACTGATCATATCAAAATCCCAGGTTTCAATTTTTTTAACATAATTAGCTGGGTCTTCTGTCTTTAAGTTAACTTTGACGCCGATTTTATCAAGTTGGGCAATGTATGGTTCAACCACGCGAGCCATCACTGGGCTATCAAGTAGGAATGTGAAGGAAAGGGTTTCTCCTCGTTTGTTGGTTTGGATACCATTTTTCAACTCCCATCCTGCTTGTTTTAAAAGATTTAAAGCTTCTCCAAGTCGACGCTTGCCTGCTAGCCCCTTGCCAAGGGCTTCTTTGGGCTCAGAGAATACTTCAGCTGGGATTTTATCCTTAAGGGGATTTAAAAGGGTAAACTCCTTTTGATCAGGAAGTCCTTTGGCATCAAAATCACTATTGTTGAAAAATGAGGTTGAGACCGTATATTGTTTGTAGAATAGTGTGTCGTTTGCCCAATCGAAGTCAAATGCGACAGCAAGTGCTTTTCTTGTGAGACGATCTTGAAAGATTGCTTTTCGTAAATTAAAGACAAATCCCTGGTTTCCTTTGTTTTGACGATCTGGCCAGAGTTCTTTTGAAATCCAGTTATTGTCCCACTTAATGCCCGTATGATCCACGGCCCAGGCTTTAGCAGAATACTCAGCGCGTACGTCAAAATCTCCTGCCTTGAAGCCCTCCATCATAGCGTTAGGGTCTTTGTAATACTTGACATAGATTGAGTCAAAGTTCCATGTGCCGCGATTAAAGAGCTTATCTTTGGCCCAATAGTTCGGATTACGAACAAATTCGATATATTTACCAAACTCAAAAGACTTGACGATGTATGGTCCACTTCCAATGGGTAGCTGTTTGACAAAGGATTTGACAAAATCTTTTCCACTAGCTCCGTAGATGTGCTTGGGTAAGATCGGAAGCTCGCCCATGATAAGGGGAAGTTCCCGGTTAAAGGCTTTGAAGTTAAACTTGATCGTGGACTTATCAAGGACTTGTCCTTCCTTGACGTCAGAGTAGTAGAGTTTGAATAGTGGTGCTGATTTGTTGGATGTTAGTATTTTAAATGAAAATAGCACATCATCGGCTGTTAATGCCCTGCCGTCTGACCATTTTGCATCGGGCTCGAGATGGTAGGTGACTGACATTCCATCTTTAGCGACATCAGTCTGTTTGGCTATCGCCCCATAGGTTGTAAATGGTTCGTTAAGTGAGCGCATATGTAGGTTTTGGAAGGTCACGCCACTGCCATCAATTCCGAATAGAAGACCACTGGCTGAGTTTTTTATGGCGAAAGGATTTAACGAGTCAAACGCTCCGATTGTTCCAATAACAATTCTTCCTCCTTTCGGAGCAGATTCGTTAACCCAGTCAAACTTTAAATCTGGTCCATAAAGGGGTTTCCCACCCAAGGCTAATCCGTGTGCCTTAGTTTCACCGAGCTGGGCATGGCTCGGGCTGATTGGTAGCGTTAGAGCAATCATCAGGGTAATTAGTGTTTTAGCGCCGATCATTATAGATTCCTCCTGTTCAACACAAAAATTAGATCATTCGGCTCGAAAGTCTTTGCTTGAGCTGGCAGCCCCGTTATCGACGTGACGTTGAAAGTTTTGGCACCAAAACGATTCAACATTCGACAACAGTGGATGTGCTGACGTTGTTACCAGCATTTTAGCATGACGTGAGGTAAAATGATCAATTTTGACGATTAAATTATGAGTTCATAGACTGTGTTTTTTTGACTGGCAGTAGATGGATCATTCCTGAACCCAGACAGACGGAGTCTTTGTAGAATACCGCAAATTGGCCATATGCCAGACCGGTGTCGGTTTCGTGTAGTCTGACAAGGTAGGAGTTTGCTGTTATAGGCTCGAGCCTACAAGCGACCATCTTGGGGCCGTGGCGTACCTTAACGCGAAGATCGAGACTCGTGGGAGTATCGGTGAGCCAATTTACATCAGTAACAATGAACTCTTGTCTAGCTATGGACTGTAATAGGTCACTATGGGACACGTAGACGATATTTTTTGAGCAATCTTTATCAACAACAAACCAAGGCCCGCCGTGGAGCTTTAATCCCTTCCGTTGACCGTAGGTGTAAAACCAAAATCCTTGGTGTTGTCCAAGTCTCTTTCCAGTCTCCCATTCCAAGATGTCACCCGTCTGCTCGCCGAGATGAAACTTTACAAAATCGTTGTACTTGATCTTGCCAAGAAAGCAAATTCCTTGACTGTCAGGCCTGTCCTTCGTTGGTAGGCTCATGTCATGTGCCATCTGACGGACTTGAGCTTTGGGAAGGGGGCCCAAGGGGAAAAGGCAACGCTGTAACTGGGATTGGGATAAGTGAGATAAGAAGTAGGTCTGATCTTTGATGGGGTCTACGGCCTGACGCAGGTATGTTTTCCCGTGTTCGTCAAATGTGGAGGCATAATGACCAGTAGCAATTTTCTCGTAACTCGGATCTATAAAATCGAGGAAGGCGCCAAACTTGATCCTCTGATTGCAAAATATGTCTGGACTGGGTGTTCTACCGGCTTTGAGTTCGCTGATCGTATAGCTAACAACCCTGTCATTGTACTCTTTTTGGAGTGGTATCACCTGAAGTGGTATGTCTAATCTGGCACAAACCGCGCGAACGTAAGATAAATCCTCTTCCCAGGGGCATTGGCCAAGGAATTGAAGCTCGTCTTCAAGCCAGATCTTCAGGTAGAATGCGGTGATGTCATGATTACCCTCCTGGGCAAGCATGCTTAAAACCACCGAACTGTCTACCCCGCCTGAGACGAGGGCTGCAATTTTCATTTGATCACCCTATTTAAAGCGGTCTAAAGGGGCTTCGAAAGTTCTTGGATGCGTCATACCTGTGGAGGCTGTGAACAGCAAGCCCCGGATCAAAACCGATCACCGGCATGGTCGTGGTATGATATTTCAGCAGAGATTTCAATAAATATTTCAATAGATATTTTAAAAAAATTTAATAGTCACTTAAATTTCTGATCTTGGGTTTAAGCTTTGAATATGACGTTTGACCTCATCGAGGTCGAGAGCCTTTGTTTGTTCATCCAAAGCTCCTGAAAATACTTGCAGTACTTTCATATAGGCAACGCGGTTGCGATTTGCTGGCATAGATCTCATAAGTTCAGGCAGGGTTCGCGCGTCTGGGGGAATAACAGTGGGCGAGCGCAGGGTTTGTGCAGCATAAACCGTTGCCAAATCTCCTGACGGCAGAGTCACTTCAGTCTGAAACTCCTGCCAGATGGAAAGGTCGGACATCCCAAGGCCTGTGCGTTTTTCCGCTGCAGCGAGGAGTTGCGGGTTAATTGGTAGGCATGTGTCCACTGCGATGATAATCCCAGGGATGTCCCCCGGGTCACTTGGAACTAGAATGAGGCCGTCGTTGCGCTTAACGGCCACCAACAGCACTGCGACGTTAGTAGGACAGTGAATCAGTGTTACCATGGTTTTGCCCCATCGGTGCCATTGCTTGGCGCCCTTGATCAAGTTTGTCCATAATCTGCCGAGCAAGGCTTTCTAAGCACTCCATAACCCCTACATTTTGAGTGGCGACCGCTTCAAAATCGGGATAGCCGGCAGAGTTTAATTCCTGGCGTAAAACATCAATTGGTAGAATATCATTTAGATCCCGTTTGTTGTACTGGATGGCCCTAGGAAGGTCTGCAACATTGTAGCCTTCGTCTTGGAGTAAACGCCGACACTGATTCATGGCCTCACTATTATCGATCAAACTTTCGACGCGTGAGTCTGCAACGAAGACGAATCCGTCGACTCCACGAAGTATGACGGACGCAGTGCTTTCATAGAGGCTACTAGTGGGCAGAGTAAATAGATGCATTTTGACGTGAAAGTCACCCAACTGCCCAATGCTCAGAGGTAGGAAGTCAAAGTATCTGGTAGAACCATCGTCTTGTTGGAGCTCCAACAGGCCAGAGCGAACTTCGGCCGAGGTTTGCTTGAAGACGGATCT
The DNA here is from genome assembly GCA_044360315.1 of Oligoflexales bacterium. Lineage (GTDB taxonomy): Bacteria > Bdellovibrionota_B > Oligoflexia > Oligoflexales > RGVZ01 > CAMDKS01. The sequence continues at coordinate 20,190 of JBIKKO010000017.1, read as the reverse complement.
TAGGTTTTCAGATTTACCTGCAGCCGACGGTCCAAAATAAATGACCTTGCAGTGAATGTCTTTGGTGTCGAAATTTGTAAATGCCACATTTAATCCTGTTGCAAGCTTAAGAGTTCACGTCAATGGACTCTATTGTAGCATTAAAAAGACTCATCGTGTCTTTTGTTAGGGGGTCATTTTGGGCTTCGACGAGAATTTTCTCACGTTTTTCGATTGATTCGCGCTGTTGAATCGAGGCTAAGGTTTCCGGGAGGTCTGACGGTTGAGGTGTTTCCGAAGTGGAAGGTTGCTGTTTTTTTGCTGAAAAAACGATCGTCCCAGAAAAGCCAAAGAGCTCGGTGAATGCGTCTTTTAACTTCTTTTGCTCCTCGGCTCGTAAAAGGGCTGCTGATAAAAAACTATCCCCTGGAATGACGAGCTCAATGCGAGTCGATGAATACGTGACCGGATGCACGTCCTCTAACCGTTTTGCTTGCAAGGGCTTATGCTTTTTCCAAATATCGACCAGCTCTCGCCAAGTCGGTGGCATCGCCTTCTGATCAGTTGTCGTTGGTGTGGTTTTTGTCAAGTCGGCGACCGCCTGCTGGGGCGTCGGTTGAAGTTGATCAACAACAGGAGATGCATGATGGGCCGTATTTTGTGACGTGTGAGGGTTAGGAGGTGAAGAAAGTTGAGGGGAACTTTTCGAGATTTTTGGCGCAGTGCCATGTTGCGAGCTGGTCTTGTGTGCCGCGCTTATGGAGGCTCCCATTGGTTTTGTCGTGGAGCCCACCGGAGTTACCGCATGCAGAAAGACTCCAGGATCAAGGCACCATTCCAAGCAATAATTCTCTAAAACAAATCGATCTAGGATCGAGCCGTCTAACTCAGATCGCGACTTTGCAAGGGTTCTAAAGATTCTATTCAGATCTGCGGGACCTGCTCTGAGTCCTATGTCGCAGATTCGTCTCATTTCTTCGTCATCGAGTCCAAGTGCTTTAAAATCTAAATGATCTGTACCAACGTCACGGGCAATAAATGCATGGCGCGCAATAGTAGCGGTTTTTTCGGCGACGTCCTGCATGCTCACGCCACCTTGCTCAAGTTGGTCGAGTCGTTTGATGATGGCGTCAGATGATCGATTAACAAGCGCCTCCAATAGAGCAATGAAGCTTGTTGACGAGACATGGGAGATGATCTTTTCGAGAGCAACGCTCGTGACTTGCCCGCCGCCATAAGCGATAACGTGATCAAGTAGCGTCAGGGCATCTCTCATAGAGCCATGCCCCTCCCTTGCGATCGCTGTCACCGCTTTTTCTTCGAATGGGATATTTTCTGATGTCAAAATATGGGTGATCCGCTGGCGGATCGTATTAAGTTCAAGCCGTTTCAAAAGAAATACCTGGCAACGACTCATGATTGTCTGAGGGATTTTTTGCAGCTCAGTCGTGGCAAATACAAAGATGACGTGAGCCGGTGGTTCTTCAAGTGTCTTCAGCAGTGCATTAAACGCACTTTGTGACAGCATGTGGACTTCATCGATAATATAGACTTTAAAGCGGGAGCGTTGTGGTACATAAGCAACGGTCTCTCTCAAGGCTCTTACGTCATCAACGCCGGTATTCGACGCACCATCAATCTCAATCACGTCTTCATGGATGCCTTGATTGATGGCCTGACAGCTTTCGCATTGATTGCATGGGTCCGAAGATGTGGAAGATTTGCAATTTAATGCTTTTGCGTAGAGCCGCGCTGACGTGGTTTTGCCAACGCCGCGTACTCCACTAAAAATAACTGAGTGTGGTTCGCGCCCCATTTTAATGGCATTGGCCAGGGCGAGAGAGGTTGCGTCTTGACCAACGAGCTCAGTAAACGTTGCCGGACGATACTTTCGGGCAAGAGGGATATAACTTTGCGAGGGGTCCATGATGTACCTACATCGAAAAACGAAGAGCCCAAAGTGACAGCCAGATGCACCGAACACCTACCAGTCCCCACTACCGTTGCTACCTTCCGGTCCTGGCGGGGTTTGCAGAGCGGCATCATCCGGGATCTGGCCATCACTTTAGGCTCTTGCCGGGGTTCAACCAAAGAAACGAGCCGAGCGCCGACCAAGGATTTATGTCATAAAACGTCAGAGTCTTCGACTAAAAACCAACACGACCCTCTAATTTTATACCGACTGCTTATAAAACTCGGGGGCCCTGCAAACCCTACTACGATCGGTCTTAGAGAACAAGGCATCTACGCCTAAGAAAAAAGTCCTGACTCTGCCTAAATTAAGCCCAAAGCTTGCAGTTCAGAGGGGGAGATCTCTTTTTATCGTGGAAATAGCCATTACAACCATCATACAACTGGGATCTTTGGATTTAAGAACGACTCATATGGATGGGGCTTGGAGAATGAAGGCTTTACTGCAGCGGGTGACGTCAGCGAATGTGGTTGTAGGTTCTGAAATTATTGGGGAAATTGATTCTGGTTGGGTCGTCTTGCTCGGGGTTGGTCGAGGAGACTCGTCCCAGGATGTTGTAAAGCTTGTTGATAAGATCCTGGGCCTTAGACTGTTTTCGGATGAGCAAGGGCGGTTTAATCTCTCTGTCCAGGAGACAAAGGGCGCTATATTAATAGTCAGTCAATTTACTCTTTTTGCAGATTGTACCCGGGGCCGAAGGCCTGGTTTCAGTCTGGCGGCATCACCCGATATGGCAAACCAGTTGTACGAGATGTTTATTGACGAGATGAAAAAGTCCGGATTAGTCGTGCAAACCGGTCGATTTGGAGCTGACATGAAAGTGGCTCTCGTCAATGATGGGCCCGTTACTGTTATGTTGGACACTCATGAGTTCGGGCCGTAGTCTGCTGGTCGTTTTTGGGGTCTCGTAAGTCATCTGAGGTGAAGCGTTCGCTGTTTCAGTTAACCCTATAGCTTTTGGCCCATGCAGAGACTGAGATGATAAGTCAGGTTTCATTTGATGGAACGTAGCGGATTGACCCATTGTTCGTCGAATTTAGCTTTGTCGTAGACGATACCGACTCTGAAGTTCTTTAAAACATCTCTGGCGACTCTCTGGATGTCATCTGGTGTTACAGCGTCGATCCTTGATGGGAGCTCATAGAGCATCGAGGCATCACCTAAATAGGCCTGCGTCGCAGAGAGAGCTGCAGAGAGTTGTTCATGGGTTTCCATGGTTAGATAATAGGAGGTCGTGAATACGTTTTTGTATTCACGTAACTCATCTGGGGAAAGTTTCTTGTCTCTTAGCTCTTTAACGACTGTCGAGATGGTTTCAATGGTCTCCTTGGGCTTCGACGTTGATGCAGAGATGACACCGATGCCTTGATGCATTTGTAGTGTGCTGGCGTGGACTGAGTAGGAAAGGCTTTTTTTGGTTCGAACTTCTTCATGAAGTTTTTCGCTTAAAATCTCAAACAATACATTTGCCGCTGGAGCATCGGGTGATGTTGCTGCTGGGGCGTTGAATTTTGAACGGATATAGGCTGTTGGGATGTCTCGGTGTTCAAAAGCAAACGCCTGATCTGCGTTATAGGTCGGAGAGGGTACTGACTTTCCCTGGCGTTGGATCTTTTTAAGCTTACCGAGTGTGGACTCAAGTGTATTCATAGTCCGTCTTGATATTTTTGGTCCCGCATAGGTGACAAAGACATTGGTCGCGTCAAGGATTGAAGCATAGTAGTTCTTAAAGTGCTCAGCGGTGAACAGCTCCGTTTGCTTAACTCCCTCTTCTGGGAGCAGACGGTAAGGGTGATTTGTATCATAGAAGACCGTGTTCACGATGGAGTTTACCCGCGCCTCTGGGTTTTGGAGCTCTTGTCGGAAATCGGATATTCTCTGTTTTTTTACGAGTTCAACGTCATCCTTGTTGAATGCAGGTTCCGTTACGACTGAGAGTAGTAAGTCTAATGCTTCTGGTAGGTAATCTAAAATAACATCAATTTCGCAGGCACTCATTTCTACGCCACCGCTGCAATTTGCATGTATGGCGTATTTTTCGGTCAAGGAAAACACCTTGTCTTTTGGGAAACTTTTTGTTGCAAAAGGTAAAGCTGAGAATGTCACCAAATTAATGGCTCGCTGCTCCGGTGGAAGGTGTGAGGTTCCGGATCGGAATCGTACCTCTACGTGGACGATGTCTGAGCCGGGCGTTTCACGGATGATGACAGGTATTCCATTGTCCAACCAGCGTCTTGAGGTAAGCTTACGATCTGTTGCTGTGGTGGATGGTTCAGCCGTGGATTTAGGCGCTGAAATGCCGGCAATCATCGTGATCAAAGCAAGGAATGAATAGAACATTTTTATCTTCATGTGCGCCTCGACGTTAAACAAGCTGACGTTAGTAGTTTTTTAGATACTTTTCCACATAGGGTGCCGAGTTGTCTTTTAGATTTGCTTTTGCCGAATCGGTTGGATTGAGTAACGTAACGGACACAAAAGACTTATCGATCAAGTAATTCCTTATAAAAGTCTGGACGTCTTTGATAGTCACTTTTTCCATTGATGCTAAATAATTGTCGTAATAATCCAACCCCGCGACGGCCCACCAGAAAGCAAGTGTTTTGGCGTAGGCGCTTGGCTTGTTGAGTTCCATTTTGTAACCAATTCTGAGTTTTCGGCGCACGTCCTTCAACTGTGATTCAGAGAAATACCCGGGCTTCAGCCATTCGCGAGGGGTGTTCAGCATCTCGGCTTTGGCTTTGGCCGCGTTTTCGGGAGTGGTCATCGAAAACAATACGAGTTCCCCCGCCTGGCTTTGTGTGTGATAGGAAAATCCAGCATTCAAGGCTAGCCCACTATCTATAAACTTTTTATAGAATTTGCCCGAGCGGTGATCGAGGAGTTGAATCAAAATATCTGCAGCCCAGGAGTCTGACTTTTGGACATTGGCCCTTGGCCCTTTCCAAGTAAATTGCTGATTGACGTTTTGTGCGAGAGGGTGGGTTTTAACCAACTCTGTGGTCTTTGGGAAGGGGGGGAATTCGCCCCGTTGAACGGGCTTCCATCCCTGAGGGGTCGTCCAATTAGAAAAATGCTTATTCACGAGATTGGTTACTTTGGACGGTTCAACGTCACCAGCCACGATTAAAGCACTGTTCCCAGGCACGAATACGTCCTGCTTGATCTGTAGGAGCTGTTCGCGCGTTGTCTTTTCTATAATGGACCTTCTTCCAAGCGGGTTACGCAGGAATTCTTGTGAACCATAAATTACCATGCGTTCGATGTTGAACAGTTCAAATCCAGGCTGGCTAGCATTTCGATCATACTCGTCCAATACGACTTTGCGCTCCCGCTCTAATTCATTGACTTCGAGCAGTGGGGTGCTGATTGCATCAGCCATAAACTGTAGGCCATCATCAAGATTTCTTGCGGGCAGTGTAAAATAGTAGCGAACCATCTCAGCACTTGTATCACCATTAAACGTAATCCCTAGCTGCCTGATCCGCTTGTTAAAAGCCTCTTGGTTTGGCAATCGCTGGTTTCCTTTGAAAAACATGTGCTCCCAGACATGGGTCAGTCCGTTTGTCTCCGGAGTCTCAGTCATTGCCCCTGCTTTTACGACTAAAACGATCGTGGCCAAGGGGACTTTGGCTAGTGGCACACTTAAAATTGACATGCCATTGCTTGCAGTGGCCAACTGGTATGACTTAGTGCTTGCGTCCACGTTAGATTGGTGTAGCAACATTCCGATAAGCAGAAGTGTTCGGATCAACATGAGAATCACCCTCTGGGTCGTCTTTAGTTTTGGTTAGGTAGACTTTCTGCTACGATTTCGGCGATATCCTTGACCACGACTTGGTCGCCTTTGCCCTCACCTTTAATGCCATCAGTCATCATGGTCATACAGAATGGACAGGCCGTGGCAACCGTGCTGGCGCCGGTTCGAAGGGCCTCCTGAGCTCGCTCAACGTTGACCCTCTTACCAATGTGCTCTTCCATCCACATCCGACCGCCGCCGGCACCGCAGCAGAAGCCTTTTTCACTGTTTCGCTCCATCTCCTTGATTGGAGTGGCTGTCACTGATTGTATCGTTTTTCTTGGTTCCTCGTAGACGTCGTTATGTCGACCAAGGTAACAGCTGTCGTGGTAGGTTACTGACTTGGCTTCATCAGGAACATGCGTTGCTTTGATCTTTCCTGAATTGACGAGATCTGTGATCAGTTCGCTGTGGTGAATGACATCAGCTTTGAATCCGAAGTCAGGGTATTCGTTTTTGATGGTATTGAAGCAGTGAGGGCAGCCAGTCACTACTTTTTTAATATTGTACTTTTTCAGTGTTTCAACATTTTCTTGGATAGCCATATTAGCTAAATATTCATTACCAAGGCGTCTGGCTGTGTCGCCATTACACTTTTCCTCGGTTCCTAGAATGGAGAAGCTAACGTTTGCGGTTTGCATGATTTTGGCGATTGATTTACTGACTTTCTTATATCGATCATCATAACTACCAGCGCATCCTACCCAGAACAAGTATTCGACGTCGCTCTTTTCAGCCATAGTGGTGATGCCCAAGCCATCTGCCCATTTTGCCCTATCACTGTGCGGCATGGCCCATGGAGAGAAGTTGTTTTCTAGGTTTTTAAACGTGTTCCCAAGTTCCGCTGGGAAGTTACCCTCGGTTAGCGTCATGTAACGTCTCATGTCAACGATGGCAGGGATGTGTTCAATGTACAAAGGACATGCTTCCATACACGCGCCGCAGGTTGTGCAACTCCATAGTTCGTCACGATGAACGATCCCCGGGGAAGAGTCGTCACCGATAAGGGTCTTGCGATTGGTCGGATCAGGGTGTGCAACGCGGTCTTGGAGAGTTTCCTTAAGGTGATGAATAATTTTTCTTGGATCAAGTGGCTTTCCGGTTAGGTTGGCTGGACATTGCTCAGTGCATCGGCCGCATTCAACGCATGTCATCCCGTCAAGTAGCTGCTTCCATGAGAAATCTTCCATTTTGCCTGCACCAAATGATTCGGCATCGTCTTTAAACTCCATGGGCCGCAGTCTTCCGCTGCCTTTGTGACTTCTAAAGAAGATGTTAGGCCAGACCCATATGAGATGCTGATGTTTGGAGAAGGGTAAAAACGTCGTGAAGCTAAAAAGTACCATGCAATGGATGAACCACCATGATTTATAGAAGCTGGCGTAACCATCAGGGGTTACGACCCCAAACACAGAGGCCACGGTGCTGGCAATACTCCATGACATCGGGACAAAAGCTGATGAAATACCGTGTTCGTCGGCAAGCCCCGCTTTGCCTCCCATGTAAAGCATTGTTGTTATGACGAGAGCAAGAATGAAACTTAAAACGATGTATGCGTCGACGCGACTTGATTTCGCTAGTCCTTGAAACCGGCGCGGGGGAAAGAACAGACGTCGGATGATCGCGTAAGATATGGCAATCGCAACGGCCGCGTTCCCGTAGTCTTGGGATAACAGGTAAACGTTAAAGAGCGAACCCTCACCCAACACCCACTTGTAAGAAAATCCTGGAATGATCCCAGAGAGGATCGTCTCTCCAGTGCCAATCGTTACCGTCACAAACCCCCAAAATATGAGAGCATGCATAATCCCTGCAGAAAGATCTTTGAACATTTTTTGCTGAAGAAATCCAAAGAATAGGGTCTCTTTGACTCTCTCTCCGAGGTTATCGACTCGAATGTCTTCGGCGCCTTTTCCGAGGTGGATCTTTGACCAAGTCCGACTCAAATTATAAGCGAAGTAGCCAAAGACTCCTGTGGTCAGGATGGCGAACAGAATGTTTGTGATACCCATAAGAATGCCTCCATGAGACGTTCATAAATCGATGAATGTGCAAATGATTTTAGTTCATTAGAGGCAGGAAATCTACCGTCATCAGACGTGCTGTTCATTTGGTGAGCTTGCTGGTCCCTGGTCCTGTGACCCCGGGCGGCTTGATCCTTAGGTATTTTTCGCTGAACAACCAGGACAAGACGGCTAAAGGTTGATAGTTTGTGGGGGCCCTGTCGCTTTTCCGGGCTGTTTGGTTTGAGCCTTCCTTGCAAAATGGTCGTGGCAAGGAGATAGTGAGACTTTGCATGATTAAGACAGCGGCCGCTTAGGCAAGCGTTTGCACAATTATTGATATGAGGGATGGTTCATGGGAACAGAGCAAAACAAAATCGAACCGCGGCGCCTTAAGGGCTTTAAAGATTACATGCCTGAGGTTATGGAGTTACGCTCGCGGTTTCAGCACATCATTCGAAATGAAGCCCGTCTTGCGGGGTTTCGTGAAATTGGTACCCCAGCTCTAGAGTATGCGGAAACGCTTCTTGGTCAGGGCAGTGATGAGACCGATAAGCAAGTTTATCGGTTTGATGATCATGGCGGGCGTCGTGTGGCCATGCGTTTTGACCTGACAGTGCCCTTTGCTCGGTTTGTCGCTGAACATCAGGGGCAATTAGTATTCCCCTTTAAGCGTCTGCAGATTGGAGAAGTGTGGCGGGGCGAAAACACTCAGAAGGGGCGTTACCGAGAGTTTTGTCAATGTGATTTGGATATCATTGGCGTTGATAGTGTCAATGCGGATATTGAAGTGATCTCTTGCTTGTATCGTACGTTGGGCCGATTTGATTTAGGTGGCTTTACGATGAGGCTTGGTAATCGAGCTTTGTTATCAGCGATGCTGTCAAAATCGTTTCCGGGACTTGGCACTGATGGTGAGTCAAAGGCGCTGATCGCTTTAGATAAGCTTGATAAGATTGGTGAGGATCAGGTTTGTGCCTTGTTATCGGAAATTCCGGGAGCCTCTTTAGCAGCTGCCCGTCTGTTTCTGACGCTACTAACCACAAAAGATCAGTCAGGAAGTACGGATTCAAAACGAATTCGAGAATTTCTTGGACAAGATGAAAAGGGATTGGCGGAGCTTAACCGCATGGAAACCGCTCTTTCTGCCCTCAGGGACGTTGCTCAGGCAGTTCCGGGTAGTTCGGTGAAACTTGATCTATCGATTGCCCGTGGACTTGCTTACTACACGGGAATTGTTTTTGAGACGACGTTGGATCGATTGCCTGGATTTGGCAGTATCAGTAGTGGGGGGCGTTATAACAATCTGGCAGAACGATTTACCAGTCGTGCTTTGCCGGGAGTTGGTGGCTCAATCGGGCTAGATCGTTTACTGGCGGGTCTCGAGGAGTTGGGGAAAGTTGAGACAAAAACCTCTGATCTGATTTTTATCGCTGTAGCCACAGACGATGCTTTGGCCGCAGCTTTGTTGCTTGCTAATGAGCTCAGAGCTCACAATATTCCGTGTGACATCGGTTTGACGACCGGAAAGGTCGGTCATCAATTTAAACACGCTGATCGCCTGGGCTGTCCAGTCGTTTTAACAATAGGATCCGCTGAAGTGGAGTCAAAAACGTGTAACGTCAAGATCATGGCGACTGGTTCCGAAACTAAGGGTTTGCCACGCGGTGAGGTTGTGAATTTTGTCAAGAGTATTTTGTCAAATGAACTTTCAAACGGTGGAAAGTAGAAGACATGCGTAGTTACCCCTTGTTGACGTCGGCTTTAGTGCTTACGACCGTGCACACAGAGTTAATCAAGGCCCAGAGTGAGCTGCCCCAGTCAGCTGTGCAAGTGCAAACAGATCAAGTAGATCTTCGAACCCAAGTGCAACCCGAGGCGGTGGCGACGTTGCCAGCTCAAACGCGGATCTTGAGGGTGAAAATTTTTCAAAAAGGCTCCGGTAGCCCACTGCGAAAGGTTGAGGTACGTCTTGGCGGAAATAAGGCTTTTACGGACCCTGAGGGGGTTGCTTCAATTGAGTTTCCGCAAGAGCCGGCTGAGATTTCATTTGTAAAAAGTGGATTTCAGACGTCTTCTTTGCCCTGGGATGAGGTTAAGGAGCTTTCTGAACTAGAGATCTACCTTTACCCTGCCCTCGGTGCCGACGATGAAGTCATTGTTCGTGGTAAAAGGCGACCATCGATCAGCAAGAAAGTCATATCTTCCATCGAAGCTGCCCGGGTTGCTCCTGGAGGTGATCCCGGCCAGGTGACCAAACTGCTGCCTGGTGTGACAACGAGGCCTGGACGGTCAGAGGTGACCATCCGTGGGAGCAAGGCGGCCGACAGTGCCTATTACCTAGATGACATAAAAGTTCCATTTATTTATCACGCGATCGGTGGCATTTCTGTTTTGCCTGCATCCGTGATTGATGATGTTGAGTTTAGTGCTGGTGGTTTTGGACCCGAGTATGGTGATGCCACTGGTGGCGTTGTCGTCCTGCGATCAAAGGTAGAGATACCCGAAAAACCTGTCACAAGGTTTACCCTTAATATCCCACTATACAGTGGGATCTATCATGAACGGCCCCTCAGTGAGACTTCTGGGATTTTGGTTGGAGTTCGAAGAAGCTACTTAGATCAGATTTTGCCGCGGGTGCTTCCGAAAGACTCTGGTTTGACGGTCATTCCATATTTTCGAGATTATCAGGGTGTCTACACGCGAAAGACAGACGATGGGCATTACAAATTAAGTCTGCTAGCATCTGCCGATGGTTTAAAAGCAGTTGCTCCCAATGATTTTAGTGAGGATGAAGAAGGGACTGCAAATTTTTCGCTGAGTACTTATTTTGGTGCCATAGCATTAGAGCGCATGGTGAGGCTTAATGGCGGATGGTCCCTTACAACAACACCCCAGTTAGTTCATACAGATAATAAATTCGACATTAATGATTTGAAGTTTCGTGTTCGCGCCTATTATTTCCGTGTACCAATCGAGTTTAGCAAAAGAATTAGCTCAGAGGAGCGTCTTTACCTTGGAATTGATCCTGAGTACATCCCTTATAATGTTACGTTCTACCTTCCAAAATTTGATCCAGACGATCCTTTCTATGATGCAGAAGAGGCTCCGCGGATTGCTGGCGAGGAGAAAGGCGCTCAAACCAATTTAGCATCATGGGTGGCTAGAGATTTTAGATTAGGTAACGGTGGTGTGATCACTCCAGGGTTCAGGGCTTTTTATCTTAGTTCAACCAGCAAAGCGTCGGCCGATCCCAGGGTTCAGTATCGGCAAAATATCGGAGGCGGCCACACGGTAAAAGGTGCCGTTGGTCAATATTCGCAGTACCCCGAAAATGCGCAGCCCTCAAAGACGATTGGTAATCCGGAGTTAGACTTCACGCGAGCCTATCATTACATTCTTGGAATCGAGACCAATTGGAGTGAACGTTGGGATTCTGATATCCAGGTCTTCTATAAGGATGTCCACAAAGTCATTCGTTCTGATTCCGAAACAAATTATAACAATGATGGAAGATTAGAAAGCTATGGCTTTGAGATGTTCATACGTCGTGCCTTGACGGAGCGATGGTTTGGTTGGTTAGCCTACACCTATTCGCGCACGAGGGAGAGACTGAATGAACAAACTCCTTGGTACTTGGGTGAAAATGATCAGACCCACGTGGTGAATCTTGCAGGTAGTTATAAATTGTCAGCCACCTGGGACGTGGGTGGACGTTTTGGATATCACACGGGCAATACCTATACGAGTAAGCTTGGTGATGCGGTCTATAACTCAAATCTTGATAAGTATCAGCCTCGGTCAGACAATAAGACAAATGGAGCGCGTCTCCCGGATTATAACGAGTTGTCAGTTTATAGCGGTCATGATGTTTTGTTTGATACCTGGAAGGCAACAATCCGTTGGGGTCTAGAGTATTATTGGTTTAAACGTCAAGCGTATGGCGTGAGAAATAATTATGACTTCACTAAAGAAAACTATTTTAAGGGTATCCCCCCTATCCCCTATTTAGAGGTGCGTGGTGAGTTTTAATGGCCATCACTAACCTAAATCCAGATTGGTCAAAGTCGGGATCTTATTGGTTTGAGTTGTGGGATCATGCGCCACGTGATCAGTTAGCTGCAGCTTTGACAAGACCAGCAGTTGGTGTTGAATTGTCAGATGATGCAGCGATGTTTCTAGCGGCCGCAGCCGCTTTGCAAGGTGCGGGTAACGTATCACCCAACCCTATGGTTGGGTCTGTGATTGTGGATAAAGATAATAGATTTTTGGCCTGTGGGGCCCATCTCAAGGTTGGTCTGGACCATGCTGAGATCAACGCTCTTTCTTCGGTTAAAAATGATAGCAGCCTACAAGGAGCGACCGTCTTTGTGACCCTGGAACCATGTGCTCACGTTGGTCGTACCCCCTCGTGTGCTCATGCCTTGGCGCAATTACCGATTAGACGCGTTGTTTATGCGGTTGGTGACCCCAATCCTCTCGTTAACGGCAAGGGGCATCAGATTTTGGATTCCGCCGGTAAAGAGGTAGAGGTTTCTTTAACTTGGCGCGCGCGAGTTGAATGGCTAACTCGGGTTTTTCTCCATAATCAAAGGTACGGAGAGTTATTTACAGCTTTAAAAGTCGCAAGCTCGCCCGATGGTTTTATAGCCAAGCTCGATTCTACTCGATTCTGGATTACAGGGGAGAGGGCGCGTCAGTTGGGTCATTATTTGCGTTTGGAATATGATGCGATCGTTGTCGGTTCGCGGACGCTATTACTCGATGATCCGCTCCTAACGGTACGTCATCCATTGTTAACCGGGCGTACGCCCCTTAGACTAGTTCTTGATCCTCAGAACATCGTTACGCGACAAACACGCGCGTTTAAGATGATCCAGTTAGAGCCAGAACGGACCGTTATCGTTAGTGGTGGTCAAGAAGAGTCCCTGACGAGAACAACTGAAGGGCTGACTACGTTGACGCTTCCATTGGATCAAGCTGGTTTTTTTGACTTTCAGAGGATAAAGGCTCACCTATGGGATTTTGGTCTACGTAGTCTGTTGATTGAAGGGGGAGCAGGTGTCTATCAATCTGCATTGTCATCTCAAGCCGTCGATGCTATTCATTGGTTTGTCGGTCAAACTCAAATTTCTGAAGGTATTCATTGGTCGATACCATTGGAGTTAAAAAATCGCTATTCTAAGAATGAAGGTTTGAGGCTTGACGGCGATCGAGTGATTGAGTTTGGTATAAATCGGGGGTGAATCTATGTCAAAACGGCCATCATTTGAAGAGATTTATATGCGCTTAGCCATTACGCTAGCCGAGCGATCTACATGTCGGCGGTTACAAGTCGGCACCGTGATTACGAGCACCGACTTTCGTAAAGTTTTGGCAGTGGGGTACAACGGTAACGCTAGTGGACTTCACAATGGCTGTGATCGAGATGAGGTGGGAAATTGTGGTTGTCTGCACAGCGAAGAAAATGCTGTGATCAATTGCGATAGTCCCCGCATTACGGAAAAGGTGGTCTTTGTCACTCATCTGCCCTGTGCGATGTGTGCCAAGAGGCTTATAAATCTGGGAAACGTGCGTCGTGTGGTCTACGCTCAGGACTATCGGAACCGTGACTCCGTGGAGTTGTTTTCCCAGGTCGGAATTAGTGTTGGACAAATGAGCATAACCAGTGAGCAATCCAAGGTGTAGATTCTGTATATGGCAATACACCATCACCATAGTCACCAGCACCATAGTCATCATCACGAGCATCATCATGGGATGTCCATTGATGATCGCTCAAGGCGCAACATAGCTATAGCATTTTTTTTAAATTTTTCTTTTGCGATCATCGAGTTGATCGGCGGGTGGTGGACGCAAAGTGTTGCGATCCAGGCAGATGCCATTCACGACTTTGGTGATTCTTTACTGCTTGCGACGGCCCTTGGGTTTCAAATCTGGTCCTCGGCTGAGGCAAAGGGGCGTTTTACCTTTGGTTATAAGCGTCTCTCGCTGTTGTCGTCTTTGGCGACGAGTCTCATTTTGCTGGTTGGATCAACGTACATAGCTGTCAATGCAGTCGAACGCCTACTTAATCCAAGAACGCCACACCTGCAAGGTATGTTTTGGTTGGCTCTTTTGGGAGTTGTTGTTAATGGATTTGCAGCTTGGAAAATGAGTCGCGGTCTTACGCAAAACGAAAAAGCTTTGTCATGGCATATGATAGAGGACTTGCTTGGCTGGATTGCTGTATTGATTGGAAGTTTGATTATGGGATTGGTTGACGCGCCTTGGATAGATCCAGCGCTGAGTCTCGCTGTTGCGGGTGTTGTGACGGTCGGAGCAGTTAGGAGCTTTTGGGCAAGCTCAGAACTTTTCTTGCAAGCAGCTCCGAAAATCGATTTATCAAAACTGAGAGTTGAGATCAGTCTTGTAGAGGGATTGAAGGACATTAGCACGTTCCGAGTTTGGTCATTAGATGGAGCCCATCACGTGGCATCAATTCATGCCAGTCTAAGTCATGGTGGTGATGGGGTCACCAGGGAGAAAATCAAGTCTGAGATAAGGCACATTTTGAGTCATCATGGTCATTTCGATGTAACAATTGAATGGGACGAGTCTTAGTTGATCAAGAAATATTTGGTTGGATTCAGGCACTAGACAGGGTTTTTTCGGTGGGATGACAAAAACGTTTTCTTTGATCGAGGGTCATCCGCTTGCTTTTGGCGTTGATGTCCCGGAGGCGTTCGATACTCACCAATCAATTCGTTTGAGCAGTGATGGACTGGGCATAGAGTCGATGCAATCAAAGGAAACCACAAGTTACTTAAAGCGCTCGATTATTATTGGAGGGGCATTCACAATAAGTCCTGATTTGGCGCTTGGTATATCAGGATCGCTGGTGAATGAAACGCGCAAAGGTACGAGCGGAGTTTCTGGGACGGTAATCGATAAGGCCAAAGTTATTTCCCGTGATCCAACCAAAAAGTATCGAATTACTACAGTTGATCAGATTACAGGTGATTTGTGGTCATTATGGTTTAAACTAGCGACACTGTATCGACTCAGTAGTCAAACAAGTCTTGGGTTTTTTGTAGCTCATGCGGAATCCGTACATCGTAAATTCTCGAGTGATTATCAATTTAGTTACTATGAGATCAATGGGTCGCCAAACGCTGAAGGTTCTGTGCCGTCAAAAAGTAATGGTATAGTAGAAGTGTCATCGAAGGCTCTTCCTAAAATTTACTACGGGCCTTGGCAAGCGAGGATTGGGGTAAAGCACGAATTGACTTCAGGGACCCTGATTGCGATGGATCTACAATATTATCTTCCACAGAAGACGTCTGATGATCCTCCCCATGGACTGCATCCAGTTTGGGATGTTGCTTTGGGTTTTGAGTCCCCGATGGGACAGTCTTATTTAGTTCGAGGCGGGTTATATACATCATTTGATGTCCGTAAAGGCCCGTTTAACGCAGAGACCGCTAGTTATAGGGATAGTAATATTGATGATTATGGACTGACGCTCTCGGGTAGTTCCATCGAAGGTGAATCGGAATACTCGCTCACGACAACTTTGTTTCGTGGTTCTGGTCGTGGTTCACCATTAAGCGTCGGTGATTTATCACCCGTTCGGTCGATCTCTCGGTGGGGCGTAGAGTTATCTTTGGGGTTGAGCACGAGGATTTGACTCCGCATTTTTTCACAGCAGATTTTGAACTCTAAGGTTCAAAGATTCTAGTAGATGTTGCAAGCGCGCCATCATTGCATCCAAATCTTTAGACTGGTAAACCCTGGCGGTCAAACCAGCTACGGATAAGCTCTACAACTTGATCGTAAATAGGCTTTCGCTCATTTAGCAATTCATGGAGTCCACCATGAATCCAATGAAAGTCAATCGTCGACTTTGAGGCCTTTGATGCGATAGAAACCCAGCGCTGGATGGCTGCAGGGTCAACAACATGCTCTTCTGTGCCACAGATGACGAGGATTGGTATGTTTAGAGCGGCCAGGTTTTCGGGGTCGTTAATGACCTGGGTCGCTTCGTAGCTCGCTTTGATCCACTCGAAGGTTGGACTTGGGACTGGGTAGGGGGAGTTCTGTACGAGAGCGTAGCGTTCTTTAGATCTGGTCAAAAGATTTTCTTCAAATTTTCGCCGCCAGTGTCTTCCGCTGCGACTGTTGATAAATCCAAGGGAGTACTGAGTCAGAATCTTTGAAATGCGATAAGCAAAAGGAGCAGGAAGTGGATAATTCGGCATGCCTATGAGAGGCGAACATAAAACCAGACATCGTGGTGTTATCAATCCTTTCATGAGTGCAACCAGTCCGATAAGACCACCCATACTATGACAAATCAAGTTATAGGGTTTCCCGTTGGCGGCTTTGTCTATAATCAGTGCCATATCATTGGCGTAGGTGTTGTAGGAATCTATCCATCCTCGCGCGCCACCAGAAGCCCCTTGTCCGCGGTGATCAAACGTAATAAATCCTGTGTTGGATCCGAGTCGTAGGTCGCTGGGGAGTGCCGCATATTTCTCAAGCCATTCGGATCGACCGTTCGCCATCACAACATAGCGGATAGCGCGATCGTCAGGCAGGCTGCAGGCGTAACGTAAATCCAGGGAGTTGGATTTGTCACGAATGGTGTTAATGAGCATTTAGGTCTCCAACGAGAGTTTGATTGATTGTCATGCGCTGCATCCGCTGGTTGATTACATCCTCTTGCTTAAGCCAACTCATAAACTCCCGTGGATAATTAGTACAGTGTCCGTGAACTCCCCTTGTTTTGAGTAGGGTCCACCAGAACTCTCGACCGACATCTTCTCCAATCATCGGCGACCATGTGAATACCTGCCATCTCCGATGTAAGCATTGATCCATAAACGAAGTTGAAACGAGATCGGCTCTAGGGTGAATAATTCCTGAGGACGTCATCTGCATAAAATTTAAAACAGCCGCATGCGAAAAAAACGGCCACGGAAATGAATCGTCACCGGTTAGGCAGGCTCTGCGGATGTCTGGACAATGATTGCGCATATAAATCAGTGGATCTGGACAAAAGCTTGATACGATTATGCGCTCGCGAAGATGATGATTTCGAATGATTTGGGCGACGGCCTGTGCAGACTTAGGATTGTTACCCTTGATTTCGATATTGAGTTCAATCCGATGAAGGTAACGTTCGACCACTTGGTCTAAAAATGGGATGGATTCTCCATTTTTAAGTTTGAGGGTCTCAAGTTCTCTGCGATCCATCTCTGAGCAGTATAAGTCATGCCCCGTTGTGTGTAGTAGGTAATCGTCATGGTTGATGACTGCTTGGCCATCGCGGCTCAATACGACATCGAGTTCGATCCGATCAGCTTTACATGCAACACTCAAATCATAGGCCGAAAAGCTATTTTCGAATGCTTCTTTATTATTACCTCGGTGTGCAATCACCAGCATGAGATCCCTCTTTTGTTGGGGGAGTGGGAATATTTTGCCCAGAAAAGCCTAAAAGTGGGAAACCTTTGACCATCGGACAACTGGGTACCAGTGAGTATACAATGGAATAGGGGCTAATGCCGTCAATTTTTATTTGAAACTAATTTTTCAAACGCCCCACGGTCAATGAAAGGACAAGCGCCATGAAAGTAGTCAACTCTACGATTTTGTCTCTAGGTTTAGTATTAGCATCGGGGGTTGCGCTTGGGGCTCCAGCCCGAAAGTCGCCATCATCTGGCTCTGCAAAAGGAGGGCGGGATTGGCTAATTAGTTTACCGATCATGGCCGAGCGCCCTCAATTGCGATTGCATGCGGAGTATAATGCTGCGCGAAGTGTTGGCGTGGCTCTAGAAGCTGCAGCTATCTCAGAGGTTGAGGAGCTTGATGATGAAGAGAGAAAGCTAACCGGCAATTCACTAAAGATCAATGGTATGCAGGCCTCGATTTTGTTCAGTCGCTACAGTGATGAGGCGAATATGGGTGGATTTTTCTGGACGCTTGGGGCTGGCTATCGTCATTGGAATGCCACCTGGAAGAAACAGGTGACTCCAGCAGAGTCAATGCGTTTGAATTTCGTTGATAGCAAGGGGTACCTGCACCATAAGGTTGAGGGTAAAGGTCCGACAGGTCACTTCCGCTTAGGCTATCGCTATGTTGCGAGTGAGTGGCCTTTAGCAATGGGATTGCACATCGGCGCGCGGCATATGAACTCCCAAGTGACTGATGTAAAGGTCTCGGAGGCCGAACAAGCGAAGTTAAATCTCAAGTACTCGGAGCTTTCTGGTGAAGAAAAAGTTACATTGAAGCACAGAATGATGACCACACCTGACATCACGATCGATGTCGGAATGGTGTTTTGACTTGAGCTCAATACGTAGTTTCGCGTACTAGACCAACCCAGCTAAGTGGCTGGGCTTTTTTTTGGCACACGTCTCGGACACGAGGACAGCGGCTTAAGAACTTGTCAGTTACATTGGATTCATTTTGATTGGCAAATATCCTATTATTTCCTGCATTTAAGCTTATCTTTGTTGTCTGATTTTAATGGTTCGTGTAGAACGAAGGGTAAGAGTTTCAGCCTCTGCTTAGATTCTGGCACACAAGACGCCAGGTTCGGTGGAACTTGGCTAGGAGTTCCAACAAGATCAATCAGATCGGTTAAGGCCTGGGGGCCGGAACTGGTCAGGCTGCAGTGAGTTCATGAAGAAACCGCGTATAGCGATAGATGCGAGAATGATTAGGCCGGGAAGTATGCACGGGATCGCTCGGTATGCCTACGAGCTGATTCGTGGGATCGCTGCGCGTGAGCATAACTTTGAGGTGTTCGTTCTGATTTCGAGGCACAGCCCTTTGCAAAAGGAGCGGTGGCCAGATTTTATCAGGCTCATTGAGGTGCGTGCAGGCTGGATTAGTTTTAGGGAGCAAATTGAGATACCAAAGATTTTAAAAACTTATAAAATA
Source organism: Oligoflexales bacterium (assembly GCA_044360315.1). Classification (GTDB taxonomy): domain Bacteria; phylum Bdellovibrionota_B; class Oligoflexia; order Oligoflexales; family RGVZ01; genus CAMDKS01. Next base: position 1,508 of record JBIKKO010000017.1, on the reverse strand, counting down.
GATTTGTTCCACGCTCCCTCATTCGTCGCCCCATTGTTTGTCCCGTGTAAAATGATCATGACAATTCACGATCTGAACCATCTGGTTTTGCCGCATTTTTACACCCCGTTACATCAGGTTTATTACCGTGTGTTTGTCAAAAGCTGTATCTCTCGTTCGACTTACATATTGACGGTAAGTCAGTTTTCAAAAAAAGAAATTGTAAGAACATTGTTTCTTGATCCTATGAAGATACATGTGACCTATAACGGTGTCAGTGAGTGTTATAAGCCAGAGACAAACCAGGAAATGTTAACTTACGTTAGAGAAATTTACGAGTTACCTGAAGAATTTGTTTTGTGTGTGTCAAACAACAAACCCCATAAAAATGTCCAGCAGCTGGTACGAGCGTTTTGTCAGTCAAGCTTAGAGATTCCATTGGTCCTAGCCACTCCTGTAGATAAGGCTTTGCTGCGTTTGGCAGAGGCCTTCAACAAGAAGCATCTGATTTATTTTTCTAAATTCATCGCTGAAGAGCACCTACCGGCCGTGTATTCGATGACAAGACTATTTGTATATCCGTCCACTTACGAGGGTTTTGGGTTACCGCCTTTGGAGGCCCTAAGTTGCGGCGCGCCAGTGGTGGTTGCCCGGTCATCTTCGTTGCCTGAAGTTGTCGGTGACCATGCGATATTTACGGATCCTTTTGACCACATGGATATTGCAAGGGCCTTGGAGCTTGGCGTTCGCGACCAGGAATTTTTATCTAGGACTAGATCTAATGCAAGTCAGCATCGCACTAAATTTTCATGGGGTACGATGACTGAGCAGACTTTAACTCTATATGAAAGCTGTCTCGGGATTAGAGCGTTACCTTCTGCCAGGACGCTAGGGCACTCAGAGGAGTTCGTTCGATGAGGATTGGTATCAACGGACGATTTCTAGTGGCAAAGCGAACTGGTGTGCAGCGGGCGGCTTATAACTTAATCAAGACTTTGGTTGATATAGACCGGGATAATGAATATGTAATTTTTACCGGGCGAGACCAAGTCGGATCACCGGATTGGAATTATCCCAACGTGACTGTTGTCGGTGATAATTTACGACCAGCGGAAAGTTTTCATAACCACATTTGGGAGCAAATTAAACTTCCTCGGTTGGCCAAAAAGTACAAGGTGGACATTCTCCATTCACCAGCCAACGTTGCTCCGTTGTTCTATAAGGGCAAGTCAGTTATACACATCCACGATCTTTGCTTTGTTGTAAACCCGCAATGGTATAGCTTTGCCTTTCGTACAGTCTACAATTTGATCATACCGCAGCTAGCTAAACGAGCCACTAAGGTGATCACCAATAGTAACAATTCTAAAAATGATTTGTTGCAGTATTTTGGACTATCAGCAGAAAAGGTCAGCCTGGTTTACTGGGCGGTCGATGAGACATTCCACGCCCCCCAGACGCTCGAAGCAAGATCGTCAAGGGTAACCGACGACGACTACATATTGTATGTTGGGTCGTTGGAGCCACGA
>JBIKKO010000259.1:0-3877 GCA_044360315.1 Oligoflexales bacterium | reverse complement strand
CACCAGCAACCGCGGCCATAAAAGGTTTGCCGCGTCGGCCATGCTCAAGCGATGATGGTCATCGATTTTTTTGTTTACCGAATAACCAGCTCAGCGTATAAGGGTTTCCCAATAAACAAGGATTTTACCCCATGTTTCCGAGCCTTACAAACATTGACGGCAAGCCTTTTGACCAAGTCCAGCTGTCGGGGATGCTCATGAGCTGCGTCATTGGCATTTATCCCAACGAGCGCAGTCGCAAACAGCCTGTCACCGTCGACCTGTGCCTCTATCTGAATACGCGCAAGGCAGCCAAAAGTGCAAGCATACTAGACACGATAGACTATGCCGGCGTAGTCCAAGAAATTGCGTTCATCCTAGATCACTGTGAGTTTCAGCTGATCGAGACCGCAGTAGAAGCCATTTGTCGCCATTTTTTATGGGTCTATCAAAGTGATCACAACCTGCCCAATATCGATGCGGTGATGGTGAGAATCAGCAAGCCGAGCGCCTTGACCCACGGCATCATCCCATCGGTACAAATTATGCGTGAGCGGCATGACTATAACATCGACACTGGCAAAGCCTTGGGCACACGAATTTTCAAGGTTCACGACGCTAAAGACTCCAGTCTTCACATACTAGTTACCCACGGCGGTGACGGCATAAGCCTGCGCGAGCTCCTCCCCGAGGCTGAACACGCTCTCCCACTAGGCAGATGGGCACTCAACGGACACCCAGTCAAAAACAGAGAAAGCATTACCCTTGCTACCTCGAAGGATATTGCTTTTAGCAGCACGTCATCAATTTCTGATCAGCTCCAAATCTTGCTTGTGCAAAGTCGCCCAGCAACACACCACGCTCAACCCGGCAGTTAATTCCCATTCACCGGAAGCTCATCAAAGCATTACACTGAATCATGGCGAGTCATCCATGTTGAGATGGTCTCTGATGGAAGCGAGGTGAAGACCATGTGCCGAAGAGGGTGGATCCAACGCGCAATATTTTCTGTTATCGCGTTCATCAGCTTTCGCACACCGGCATTCCCGCGAGCCCTTGTCTCCGTGGCTGACGTCGCTGAGCAAGCAATTCCAGGTGTCGTCAATATACGAACGACACAGTACACGCCAAACAAAGATCCTGCTTTAGACTTATATCAATATTTTCTTAATGGTCGAACACCTCAAAATCAATCCACCCATGCCGTGGGAAGTGGCGTCATCATCAATAAGCAAGGCCATATACTGACCAACGCGCATGTGATCGATCATGCAAGCATCATCGACGTGATCCTCGCAAAAAACAAAAAAAAATTACGTGCTAAAGTCATTGGCATCGACCCTAAAACAGACTTAGCGCTACTGAAAATTACCACCAACGATAACCTAACACCGCTGGACTTAGGTGACAGTGATGCCTTACGAGTTGGTGAACCCGTTGTAGCCATTGGCAATCCCTTTGGATATTCGCATACAGTCACATCAGGCATCATATCCGCAAAGGGCCGCGTGATTGGTACGGGACCCTATGACAATTTCCTCCAAACCGATGCATCGATCCATCCTGGAAACAGTGGCGGCCCACTGTTAGACACCCGCGGCCGGGTTATCGGCATCAACACAGCCGTCAGCAGCGAAGGCGCTGGGATCGGCTTTGCCATCCCCATCAATCTTGCCAAAGACGTCACAAAAGATCTCATGGCTTTCGGCAAACCAAAGCGACCCTGGCTCGGAATGGTTGGTAAAAACATTCTCTCAGCTGATGAAATTGAGTCCACCGCTCCCTCAAACGGGGGCGTCCACGGCGTTATCGTCGCCAATCTCGTTGTCGATGCGCCTGCTCATCGTTCTGGAATTCGCATTGGTGATATAGTCTTACAATTAGACGGGCGCAACATCATGGACCTCAACCAATTACAGCGAATCCTACTGACAAAGCCTCCCCGCGGTAGCGTTAAGATGAAACTATACAGACGCGGCAAAGGATACCTTTATGCCACAGTACCCCTCGAAGAGACGCCTAAAGCCGACGAATTACCCCAAGAAAAAGATCTATTTTGACGGGTCATGAAAGATCAAAATTGCTATCAGTCATGCCCATCAACTCATAGACATGACCGCCTTACAGCAGCCAAGACAGCCAAGTTAGGCGATCTACAAAAAAATCGCGCCGACGCCCTGCAAACCAAGTCCACTAGCGAGCAAAGATTGCGTCGAATCTGCGGACAAACTTGCGTTCAGCCTCATACCACGTGGTATCCGTATTCACTTGGTATGCGATCGCTGAATTGGTTAATTTTGTTAACGTATGCTCGTAAATCTCCAGGTCTGATTTCGCTGAAGCTAAATCCTCCTGAACTCGCTTCAACTGGGCCTGGACCTGCCCCACCAGGGCATCAACCCGATCAAAATCCTGCCGCAGCGCGTCTAGCTTCGCATCCACGGCCCCCACCTGACTGATGATATCATTTAACTGATCATTTACTTCACGAACAAAAGTTTCCAGTTTTTGGATCTCGTTCAAGATTGCCTCTCGCTGCTCCTCCAAATCAGAATTTCTTGTTCGGCGCAGATCCTCGTTAATGGCAGCTATCTGCTTTTGTCCTTCCTCAATCCAGAGCTCGAGCTTACTGAGTTTCAAGCGTAGGCTTCGCAACTGTGCCGCCATTGGACCAGCTTCTGACTCAATCTTCGCGATTTCCTGCTCTGTTCGCTGGAGCTGCTTCCGCAACTCGGCCAAGTGCGCGGATAGCTGAGACGCTCGTTTAGCCAAATCTGAAACACTCTGGCTCAGACCATTATCAAGAGCGACTTTAAACGTCTCATACTCCATCATTTGCATCCGCCCCGTGCAGGTAATCCTGGTATAAATAGGAACCTCGTCCGGACAATCTTTTCGGATAATAAGTTTGCCATCCAAAAAATAGATCTGTTTAAGCCCCGAGCCCCGCTCATTCTGTTCAAGATCTGTGACGATATCTTTCGTCTCGGATACACTCGATGACATCCTGCCGCATGCCAACAAAAATAACATCGAAACCAATCCTAACCATACATTCAATCGCATAACACCCTCGCTTTCTGTCGGAATCAAATCAATTCAAATTATTAAAATCAAGTTCCGTAAGCGTCAGAATATGACGCCCAGGTTTACTTTCATCAATAAAAACACTATCAGGCAACTGAACCGCATCGGCTAGCCGAATCGTCCTAAAAACGTTCGATTCACCAACTTTCAACGAACACAGCACATCCACTTTAATCACGTCTGACAAAACTCGGCGGATGACGTCGCCGTCGTTTATGTTAATCACAAATCGATCATCCACACCACGACCGAGGGGCCCTGAAATAAAACCCCGCAAACGGCGACTATATAGACGACAATACGAGGACTTCGTTTGCTCATTCTCCACCGCAAATGCAACCTCAAGTCTAAAATCATTAGGTTCATATCTGTAGGTTAACGTCAATGGATGCCTCCAAACCTCCGATTCACCGGCAAGCTCAGGGTCTGACAGGGCAGCGTCTTTAACATCAAACAACAACACTCCGCTCGGGCCAGACAAGTGGACATAAGGATGATTTCGACCACAATCTTTTTCGCCTGTTACATACAAGTGGCCCTCATTTTTTATGATTAGGTCAGCCCTCTCTAACTCGCCTTTATCTTTAAAAACGAGCCAAACCACATCTCGTGCAATCGGCGAAGACACATCAAGTAGCTTTAACGTCAAGCTTGCTATATGACTATCCAGGCGAAAATAGCCCTCCCTTGAAAACTCATAGGACACGGCACAAGGGTCATGATTTGATGCCCGACCGTGAAATGAAAATAAAAATGAAGACGCCTCAACTGGCGGACCATACGAAGGATTTTGGTCACCCCCCGGCAGATC
>JBIKKO010000097.1:0-12163 GCA_044360315.1 Oligoflexales bacterium | reverse complement strand
CCTTTTCAGTCCCGGAGCAAGAGACTTGATCGCAGCGAGAGCTAGGGGGTCTGGGCTAAAACCAAGGCGGGACCAGAATCGGAAGAAACGCAGGATTCGCAGGTAGTCTTCCTTAATACGGTCGCTTGGATCGCCGACGAAGCGGATGACTTTTCGTTTGAGATCTTGCAATCCGCCATGAAAGTCTTGGATCTGTCCGTCTAAATCCTCATAGAGGGCGTTAATCGTGAAGTCTCTTCGAGCTGCATCATCGGCAAAGCTTGCACCCTCAAATGAGACAATCGCATGACGTCCGTTCGTTTGCACATCCTTGCGCAGAGTTGTGATTTCGACTGGTCCAGTTTTGGTTAGAACCGTCACGGTTCCGTGCTCGATCCCAGTGCCAAAAACACGGTAACCAGCCGATATGAAGATCTTCTGACACTCCTCCGGTGTCGCTGTTGATGCAATATCAAAGTCCTTTGGTGTAATCCCTAGGATGCGGTCGCGTACGCAGCCTCCTGCAAGCATTGCCTGATGGCTGTTTTTTTTTAAAATTTTCATCAATGCTTTAGCGTCTTCGATATCTGGCAAATGGCTTGAGCTCAATCTTGTTACTCCCGCAAGTCAAATGATTGATATCTTGCTGTCACATAAAATTTAACGTCACAATGAACGTGACAGATCACGATGTGCATGCCACTTGACAACGTGCACTAGTCCTTAAGATGTTTTAGATCATGTCACTTCAAGTATAGCACGTCTTACACCCTGTCGCACGCAGAGGGTTTCCGCTCGGGAATTGTCGATCGTTGCCTCGCTTTTCCCGCCTATGTTTAGGGCTGGTGGGCCTAAGCCCCTGTGTTGACGGACTGGTAACGCGAGGTGCCATACTCATAAAATTTTACCGCGAGCCATGCAAACACGCATGAGGCAGCAAGATGAGTTGCACTGGTCGCAAGCCCTTTGCGTCCAAAAAACACCTCAGCCGGAACAGCGGCAATGGTCGTAACGGGAAGGATGAACGTGAAGATCCATTGCATGCTGCGTGGAAATACGCCAGTCGGGTATTTGGCGAGTGACTGTAATGACCAGTAGGCATCCTCGCCATCGGCGAGTTTTTCCGCAAAGAATGCTGGCGTAACCACGAGAAGAGCAAGTCCATAGCGGACGGTCATGCCAGCAGCAAAAAATAGGATTAATGCCAACCATTGGGTGAAGGACACCTGAAGCCCGTCATTGACGAGCTGTATATAGCAATAGACAAAGATTCCTATATTGGTCAATAAATTTGGTATATTGCTGATAACAAACTCCGTTGCGGCGTGAATGCTGAGCAGCGGGTGCAGGGGTTTTAAAAGCACATAATCCATGCGCCCTGACCAAACAAACCATCCCGTGCTAAACAGACCGCCCATACAAAATGTGACAAACAACTGATGTCCGACTCCATAGAGACTTGATATAAACAAGACTTCGTTCAGCGTCCACCCGGCGAGCTGTCCTCCCGCTAATTCGACGCCAAGAGCTAGCCCACCCATGTTAGCCACCAAAAAAAACGATTCAAACAAGAAAAAGAATGCAATATTCCCGCGATAAACCAACATGCTGGATGTGCTAAGTTCGACAATACGTTTAAAGAGGTTGATGTAGTAGCTGGTCATATCCCGACGGCCTCAAATCGTCTCATGCCTCGATGCCACAAGGCGGCCACAACCAGCGCCGTGACTGCTATAACAACACAGCCGCGAGTGAGTTCACCTGTAAACTCAGCATGAGGAATGCGCCCAAGGATCGTTAAGACTGGAAATCCGATCATGTAATACATGGGAGTGAATTTGACAGCATCAAAAAACCGTGGTGCCAAGAGATCTACCGGGAAAATGACGCCACTCGCCACATAGTAAAGAGAGATGAAAAGAGTGTCAGGTCCCCATATTTGGGACATGTCAAACGCCAAAAGACCAATCAAAATACGTGAGACCCATCCAGCAACCAATCCGGTCAGCAAAGCAAGTGGATACTGCCACCAGCTTGTGATGGCCATGTTTGAAAGGAGCTCACGGGCCAGATCTGGCAGCACGAACAAAATCGTCAGCATAATCGGAAGAAGTAACATGGCGTGAGTTAACGTAAATGCAAGGCTCCGTAGGCTTACTTGGAGTAGGTAAGGGAAGGGTCTAATGATCGCATACGATAGCTTTCCGAGACGAATATCACTACCGACGTCTCGGGACGCCGCGTGGTGTTGAATGCCGTGATGGAATGAGGCTAGTCCGAAATACAAGACAAGAGCCATGGGGCTGTAAAGTTGTTGGCGCGGGTTACTCGTTGCTGCTCCGTGCCAAAATGCTATCGTCCCGGCATATCCCACGGCCTCTGTGGCCATAAATATAGCCAATGAACTGCGGTACATGAGTGCTGTTTGCACGCATTGTGTGAAATGAAGAACACTAGCTCGAACTAGCGGGCGCAGCGTTGCTGTGGTCGGTCTTGCTGATTTATGAACATCTGCTCTTGGTGGAGTCATCGATCGTTGCCTGCGTCGTTTTGTGAACCTGTTGTTGAGCCCTGGCTATAAAGGTTTGCAAAAATATCCTCAAGGCTGCGCTCACTGATGGTCACATCTTTAATGGCCGATGGCCCTACGAACTCGATGATCTTTTGAACGGTGTCAGCTACGCCGTGAAGGGGTTGAACAAGGGTAAGCGTGTGCCCGTCAGGCCTAGACTCAATGATGGGCTGACCACACTTAAGTCCATTGATCTGTGTCTTCAATAAATTGACGTTTGTATCGTTCGTTAACTCAAAGGTCATCATCCGCTCGGCTTGCAGTCTCGTGTCTAATCCTGAGAGGGCTCCATCGTAGATGAGTTGACCCGCGTTGATCAAAATCACCCGACGGCACAGTTCCTCGATGTCTTTCGTGTAATGGGATGTCAACACAATCGTGATGCCAAGGACCCTGTTAGCCTCGGCTAAAAAATTTCGGATCTGCTTGGCCGCATTGAAATCGAGACCAATCGTTGGCTCGTCAAGAAACAGAAGTTCAGGGCTATGTAAAATAGCCAAGATGAGTTCCATCTTCATGCGCTCTCCGAGGGATAACTTTCGGACGGGGATGTTCAATTTTTTTTCCACATCAAAAAGATGGAGCGCTTGCGACAGTCTTTGTTTAAACGAGTGCTCATCAATGGCGTAGATGGCTTGAGCTAGTCGAAATGAGTCGTGAGCGGGAAGGTCAGGATGAAGCTGATTGCGCTGCCCCATGACCATGCCAATGCGGCGGAGATAGCCTTGCGCCCTGCGCGATGTGTCGTATTCGCCAAAGGCGACGGTTTGGCCTGATGATGGCGGGATGAGTCCTGTCATGATTTTTAGCAGGGTGGTCTTGCCGGCGCCGTTTGGCCCAAGGAGTCCCACGAATTCGCCGCGCTCGATTTGAAAGGTTGTTGGCTTGACTGCCGCAACGTTGACGTGTTCGCGTCGGAAGAGGTTTTTTACCGTTCCTGCAAAGCCAGGATTTTTCTTAAATGTCACGTAGGTTTTTGTGATTTGATCGAGTCGTATTGCCGGGGTCAACGTGAGAGTCCTGTTTATCAAGAAATGCTGTCAAGCCTTGTGTTTGTCGTGTTATCGACGAGCGAAAGATGATAGCCTGGGATGGATTTAAAAGCGAGATCTTACTTATGCAGACTTTTATAAATGATTTTATAACTTTATTAGTTGCCATAGATCCAATTGGAACGGTCCCTATTTTGGCCGCTCTGACGCGGCATATGAAGCCTGAGTTACGGTCGCAACTTGTGCGGCGCGGCTCGATCATAGCAACACTGGTGCTGCTTGCGTTTGCGATCTTTGGTAACTTCCTGCTGCGTAGTATGGGAATCTCGTTTGCGTCATTTCGGATCGCTGGAGGCATCATCTTGTTTATTGTGGGTTTGCAGATGGTGTTCCAAGATCACGGTGAAGAGATGAAACACGCCTATGAAGAGCCAGGAGCTCGCGACATGGCTGTTTTTCCTATCGCTTTGCCTTACATCGCGGGTCCCGGCGCGATGTTGGCGACCATGGTTCAAACGCAGGGACTGTTTGACTCGCCGCAGATGTTTGCTGGTAAAATCGGAGCTCTTTTGATTGTCATGGGTATCACCATGGTGACTCTCATGAGTTCTGTAAAGTTAATCAGGATTTTAGGTAAAACAGGCAGTGAAGTGATTGGACGTGTCATGGGAATTTTGTTGGCCGCCTTGGCTGCGGAGTCCGTGGTGCGGGGGTTGATGGAGGCTTGGGGGAGAAGTCCCTCCTAGGTGATCGATTCTTGAACAAAACATACAGGGTAGGGGGTGAACAGTGACAGAGGCGAGCGTTTATGGGTTTCAGGTGCGAGACGTCCATCAAAAAGACGTACCAATGGAAAGCTTTCGCGGCAAAACATTGCTGATTGTCAATGTGGCGAGTAAGTGCGGATTTACATCGCAGTACAAGGGCTTGGAGAGTCTTTACAGACAATATACGGATAGGGGCCTCGTGGTCCTGGGTTTCCCGTGCAACCAGTTTGGCGGTCAAGAGCCTGGATCTGAGTCGGAGATTAAGTCGTTTTGTGAGTTAAACTTTGGCGTTACATTCCCACTCTTTGCAAAAATCGAGGTCAATGGTTCGAATGCGGCGCCACTTTACCGCTATCTAAAAGTGGCCGCTCCCGGGGTTTTGGGTAGTGAGGCGATCAAATGGAATTTCACTAAGTTCCTAATCGACAAGAATGGGAACGTGTTGAAGCGCTACGCACCAACAGATTCGCCGGAGTCGATTGCAAAGGACATTGAAGCTATTCTTTAAGACTGGGAGAGGCGTTTACAATGAGGACAAGATTTTTATTATCGGTGAGTGCTTTCGGTGTGATCGGCTTTCTGGCATGCACTGAAGGCTTTTTTACTGGTCACAAACACAAAAATGTTGTTAATCCCGAAGATCATCAGCTGAAGCTTGTGTGGTTGTCACTCGATGGACTCCAGCCTGACCTGCTTGAGCCTTGGGTTGCTAAGATTGATCGACCTCATGCGAGAGGTCTTCATTGGCTTTTGAAAACGGCTCGTGGCAACGACCGTATGAAAGTTATAAATCCAACGATCACAGCTCCGTCCCATATTTCCACGATCACCTGCGCTGGACCTGGGGTACACGGCATCTTTGACAACAACACGTGGACGGGCCAAGGCATGTCCAGCGGATTTAGCATGCCCTATAAAACTGAAACATGGGTGAAGCGATTGAGGGCTGGTGGGTTTAGGGTGGCAAGCTCCCTTTATCCGTCCATCGACGGATCAACTAAGGATCGCTCAGCGGATATTGGTCTTAGTTATGATAGCCCTGGATCAAGTCCTCAGATCTTAACTATTGCCAAGGGCGCTACCGCCAGCGCCTTCATCCCTGATCGCCAGAATCCAGATAAAAAGTACCCGATTGAGGTTTCAGTCTCCAGCGCAGGCCTTGTTTCAGCGAAAACCCCCTGGGGAGACCTAAGTCAGCTCACGTTAGCACGACCGGCGGATGTGAACTTTGACATGGTGCTTGCAGGAGAATCGAGGAAGGTGGCTGTCAGCTTCATGGTGTTGACGGTAGAGCCCGAGACCACCGTGGTCGTATCACCGATTCAGGTAACGCCAGCCATGGGCCAGGAGTTCAAGGCTGAGTTGGATCGCGAAAATCTCGTGTTTTCATCTTTAAAAGATTACCGTTTTCAATCAAACTTAAAAGCTTATTTGGCTGCGATGGAGCATCGGCGTCAGCGGGTTGTGCGGGCGAATCATTTGATTTTAAAGCGCACAGATGTGGATGCTGTGTTTTTATATTTTGAAGATCTAGATACGTTGCTCCATGCCTATATCCGTGATTCCTCCGCACAATCAGAGATTCTTGAGTACCTCAAAGCGTTTGACCAAGAGCTTGGTGATTTACTGGCAGCCGTACCTGCGTCGGCAGATCTCGTTGTTCTTGGTGATCACGGTATGTCACCGATAAGTTATGTTATCAATGCTCGAAAGATCCTGACCGAAGCTGTGGCATCAGCAGGCACGGTTATGACCGGAGGAGGGGCGTTGTATCTTTACCCACCACAAGGAGATTTAGCCCAAGACCCGCCTGCAGGATTAAATCTTGAGATGATTGCCCAGACGCTGCGATCAATCGATTTTGACCTGACTGGGAAAAGGCTTTTTGGGAAGGTCATCGTTCGCGGTACCTCTGAGGCCGTAGCTGAAGGATTTTCTGGATCACGGGTTCCTTGGATTTCGGCTTTCGCCCAGGATGGTGTAGCGTTTAAAAATTCTGTGGAAGATCGAATCCTATTGGCGAGGGCTCCATGGGCGTCGATCCCAGAGCACCTGCGTGCAAAATATCCTGATCCCATGAACAATGGTCAGCTTATGACGCCGATTCCGGCTGGTCAGCATGGGCATTGGAATGAGTTGCCACTCATGGGAACAAGCCTAATTTTAGAGGGACCTCGTGTTACGGGGGTCAATGTGGATAGGTCCCTGGAACTTGTTCCCGCTCTGGCAGATGCCCTTGGGTGGCCAAGGCCTGAGGCGTGTGCAAAGCCATAGGGGTCGTTTCTTAGGAGATGAGTTGCTTTTAGGTAGGACAAGCACGAATTCGATCAGTAAGCTCAACGTGGTGGAATTTAGTCACATCATTTGACAGCGGCATGGGAAAGGGCGGAGTTTGGGATTGCATCGAAACTATCCGCCCCTGCGGCCAAAGCACAGATAGCCATGACGATAACATCGATCAGTTTGTGAAGCTTTGTTCTATCAACGCGAGGATCCTCAACGTTTTCAAAGCATTTGATGAGCGAAAGGCCCAGTTCCATCCATGGGAACACATCCCCCAAATTAATTTTTGGGGAAGTTTTACCCGAAATAACTATACGAAATCATTATGTTTTAGATACGGTAGCCCTGAGGCAGTTTATGGTTTTATTGATCATGTCCAATAAATGTCGTACAGTTATTGGGTATGTTCAATAGATTGATTAACCCAATTATATCAAATAGTTTTTTTCTTTTTGGCGCCCGCGGCACTGGGAAAACGACATTCCTGCGTCAATTTTTTAAAGATCGCCAAGTGCTGTGGATTGATCTTCTAGATCCAAACGAAGAAGACCTTTTTACTCGTAAGCCTGATGAGTTACTTGCGCGTTTAAAAACGATTTCGCCTGACAGTTGGGTGATTATTGATGAGGTTCAGAAAGTTCCTAAGCTCTTAAATTATGTTCATCAACTCATCGAAAATCCAAGGCTCAAGTTTGCATTGACAGGCTCTAGCGCGCGACGTTTGAAGCAAAGAGGTGTGAATTTGTTGGCTGGACGCGCATTTATGAATTTTGCATATCCACTAACATATCTGGAACTCGGGCCTGAATTTGTTTTAACTGACATCCTGCAATGGGGTAGCTTGCCAAAGATTTTTGAGCTGAAGAGTACTCAAGAAAAAGCTGCCTACCTGCGGTCATACGGCCTAAATTACGTGACAACTGAGATCCAGGCGGAGCAGTGGGTCCGAAAGATCGAGCCTTTTCGAAAATTTCTTCCTGTTGCGGCGCAGATGAATGGTGGGATTCTGAATTATGCAAAAATCGCTCGGGACGTTGGCGTCGACACAACAACTATTATTTCTTATTTTGACATTCTTGAAGATACTCTCCTTGGGTTTCGACTCGAAGCCTTTCATGAGTCTGTGAGAAAACGTCAAGCCATGAAGCCGAAGTTCTATTTTTTTGACCTTGGAGTGAAGAGAGCGTTAGAGCAAACATTGACCGTCGAGTTACTCCCGCAAACATTTGCTTACGGTAATGCCTTTGAGCATTTTCTGATCTGTGAAATCATAAGGCTGAATAGTTATCTGGCTTGCGACTTTTCTTTCAGTTTTTTACGAACCAAAGATGATGCCGAAATCGACCTTGTCATCGATCGGCCCGGCAAAAGGCGATTATATGTCGAGTTTAAATCGTCTGATCACATTGAACGCGAGGATTGTCGAACGCTCAAGGAATTCTCAAAGGATTCTGATGTTGTCGCTTTATTGTTATCTCGCGATTCTCATCAAAAGGAATTTAGTGGGGTTCGATGTCTGAGTTGGCAGGATGGGATCCAGGAGATCTTTGAGTTGAATTTGATGAAACAATTAAATTTTTAGGTATTTTTACTGATTTTGCTGCATGATGCCCTGATGTTGACCTTCAATGATTCCAAGAAGGATAGGACCGTGGGGAAAAGACTATTGATCGAGCCATTCCCTTTTGTGCAGGTCCTTGGCCCTTTTACATTCTTTTGCTGCGAAAAAATGTCTAGAGGGGGCCAAGGACGCTTGATTAAACCAATCAGTGAGGGACTTAAGGGATATTGAGACGAACGTCGCCAGCGCTGAGTGTCTGAGTTGCAAATCCTCGTTTATTTAGAGTGCCTCCGCTACAAACCATCTGTGTTGACTTGCCGAATTCAAAACCTTCTTCGATGTCGATACAGGCTTCAAAGCTGCCTTCAAGCAGTGCCACGCCGTCTTCGCCTTCAACGCGAAGCATGATTGATGAAGAATTGACGGCTAGGTCCTCGAAGCACTGACCCTGCTCAATAGATATCCAGCCTTGGGTGACGACCTGGCCGGGAAATTCAGGATTTTCCCAAGCAATAGCGACGTAGACATTTTCGTCGCTCGTGTTACAGAGGTCCACATTACTTCTGGCGAGAAGAGCCTCCTCTGCCCTTAAATGATATTCAAAATCTGAGGAGGCAGCCGTCATGGGCACTCTACGGAACAGTTGCATCCGCTGGTTGTTCCCCGTGCAGTCCATCTGCTCCGCTTCTAAGAAGCGAAATCCATCATAGTTATCGGTACAAAGAGGGGCGTCACCACTCCATCTTTTGTGACCTTTGTTTGACTGTGCGAAGACCAGTAATTCAGTAGAGTCCTCATCGCGTAGGGTCTCAATGCAGGAGTTGGCGGATATTTTAAACCATCCGTCCACGGCTTTGGGCGTCGAACCAGGGTTTCTTTGTCCGAAGGCGAGGTAGGTATCATCTGGTGAGTCATTGCAGACCCGCACGATGGAGCCAAGAGTAATGGCATCCCTTTGGTCGAAATCAATTTTTGGGATACCGCCTGGTGACGCAGCAGATAATGCAGTAATCGATACCTCTTTGAAACCTCGAATTTCTAAACCGTTCGATAGACAAGGTCGGGATGCGGCATCGTTGAAGTCAAATTTGTTGACGGTATCGACACAAAGCTTTTGGTCACCAGTCCACTGCAGGACACCTGATTCAGAGGCTGCATGGACGAGAAGCTTATCTGAGCCAAGGGGGAGCGATAGCTCTATGCACTGATTTCCACCCATGACCCACCATCCCCGAGACAGCAGGGGTGCATTGGATGAGTTTTCATAGGCGAAGGCTAAAAAAACTTTTTGATTATTGTTGTTACACAAACGAATTTTTGTATCTTCGGCAGACAAGGCTTGACTGCCTAAAGCTAAACTAAGCCAGGCGCTACTAGCGAAAATAACTGTGCTAAAAATTGTTTTTTTCATTTTGGTAAATTTCATTTTGGTAAACTCCTGTTGAAATATAAAACACCAAGACGGGCTCTGCCGTGCCGCAGAATATTATTGCTGGCCTTGCTGGTGAGCTTGACCCTGGCACTGTGATTGATCAAGCCGAAGACTCTGGTAGCAGCTAAGCATCGACACGCCGAGCTGTGTTGATTGTTCGGATAACGCTTCTTCCGGTGCTCCAGCTTGCTGCAGTTGCTGATAAAGGTTTTGAGCCAACTGATTTTGTGCCTGAATAGATGTGTTTTGGGTGTATTCGTCGACAACACATTCCACTTGAACATTCTGCGTTACTTGTCGATTACAGGTTATGTCCTTGATGAGGTAGACACGGCCACCGTGTTCATCCTGTGCGGCTTGAACCCCCATTTGTTGAAGTGTTTGTGACAATTGCTGAGCTTGAGTGCCCTCGAGACTGATGTTTGCAGCAACGCCAGCACTCGACAGCACGACTGAGGCAAAACCTACCGCGACCAGCTGCTGAGCGAGATGAGATAGCTTATTGTTTGACGACTTTTTCATGATCCAGATCTCCTTTGTATTCGTTTAATCATTTTCGTTCATGTGCTAGTAGCAACGACTCCTCAAAAGCAATCGTTGTGCCAGCGATCTTTGACATGTTGCCAGAGTCGCAATATCCGCTCTTGGGCCTATATTTGCGGTTTAAAGGAGAATGTTTCAGATGTGCAGTAACACGTTTAGCATGGCGTCATTTCCACAAGTCTGATGCTTTCGGCGCTGAATGATATGGTTGATCCTCTTTTCGCGTTTGTTGATTGTTTGTTGCACTATGGATTTGGTGAAGATGTAGTTATCCCTTGCACAGACAATGAACTGCCCGCAACACGATGTTAATGATAAATATGTTAGGCAAATTTGGTCATCCGATAGACTCCCGTTTTTCCGCGATACAGTCGTCTTGAGAAACCGCCCAACTTTTTGGGGACTTATGTTTGGCATGGTTCCTGCTTTGTCATTTGTAATGACTATTAAAGGAGGGCAACTATGAAGTGGGGATTACTGTTTACGGTGATGAGTGCAGTGGGCTTTGCAACGGCTGGACTGGCCGATGAACGCGCTCAGCGGCGAGCTGAAGCAGTTACCAAGAGAGCTGAAGCTATGGCTGTGATTGAGGGTTCAGAACAAAAGCTCTTTGATTTTGTGCGCGATAACGTTGAAGGGCCTCGTCGGAGGGTTGCGAGGCTTCTTGCAGAGCGAGATCCTTGCGGAGTTTTGCCAATTCCTGGCATACAGGCCATTAGAGCTGGTTCAGATATGGTTGAAACTAAGTTAACTGAGATTCATGACCTGATTGTTGAATGTAATGACGATGTTGGCCGAGGTGATTACTATTTTGGTCGAGGGTTCTACGGGCCCGCACGTGATACGTTTGACGCCGCAAAAATAAATATGTCAACTCTAGACTCAAAATACAATCTACTTTTGGCGGTTGACCTACCGGCTCTTCGAAATAATCTTGATGCAGCCGAGGGATGGTTACAAGCTCGCCTCCTGCAATGTCCAAGAGATGTGCGGCCTTTGGCCCTGGATGTGATGTCGTCGGTGGTAGAGTCGCAGACCGTTGATGACAATAGCTCTTCCGATGGTGTGATGTCGATTGAACCATAATGTGACATGAGCTGATTTAGCCGAGTTTACTCTCTGATATCAGGAATTGGAACATAAAGGGGGGCGGTTTGATCCGCGCCTTTTTTTGTTATTTTAGGGGCTGCCTGGCTGCTGACTGATTTAAGTTTTAGGGTTTTTACGTCAGATTTCGCCGCGCAAGGACTTAGGGTTCCAGAGGGGGCGAACTTGAATTTTTGGCGGAATAGTTGAACGTCGCCTTCACAGCTGTTCTTCAGCAATACAGTCGGATAAATAAAACCATGAACCATTTTAGAGACTTAGGTCTGGCATGATTCGTGCGGACAAAAGTATGTTGATTATCAAAGGAGGGCGACTATGAAGTGGGGATTATTATTTACGGTTTTGAATGCGTTGAATTTATCAACTGGCGCGTTGGCAGCTGACAGAATGGAAGCGGATGCGGCTAAAGCTCGCGTTGTTGAGGCGATCGAGGGTGCGAAAGTCAAGCTTGATGGCTTCATTGCTGATCATGTGACATCACTTCGCATGAGGTACGGGGCGCTGCGTGATCAGCGCGATCCCTGTGGACAATTTGCGGGATTACCAGGTATCGACCGAGTCAGCGGTTTTTCCGTACAGATTGAAGTATATTTAGTTTTACTCAAGAGAATGATCACTGGAAGGCAATCCTCTGCCGAAGATTTCTTAGACCTCGGCAATTCCTATTATGGAATTGGAGATTATTCAAAAGCAATAACTGAGTATGAAAAGGCTGAAAACGCTCTTACTTCAACTGCGACTTACTATAATCTTCTCCGAAGCGAGAATCAAAACATGGTAGGGGGCATTATACCGAATATGGACGCTGCGCTAACTTTCGTCGAGAACTGGTTACAAGCTCGCCTCCTGCAATGTCCAAGAGATGTGCGGCCTTTGGCCCTGGATGTGATGTCGTCGGTGGTAGAGTCGCAGACCGTTGATGACAAT
>JBIKKO010000258.1:0-3903 GCA_044360315.1 Oligoflexales bacterium | reverse complement strand
TCTTCTCGTAGGGTCATTTTGGGTAACTTGGTGGGAACTCCTGCTCCTGGTCGGTCTTTCACGCGGCGATAGCGGTAGACGCCGTCTGCTCCCGTTGTTCCACCGATCTCTGCGTCTTTGCTGGGCATCTGGATTGGGTTTGAAGCTTGCTCGCTGCTGGGATCGGGGCTTTGGGCACTTGGCTGATGCAGGCGCCGCCCTTTTCCTCCTTTGTATTGCCCTCCGACCAAAGGAAGGGGCTTTACTGTGGGGGTGTCTTTATTGAGGGCAGCCTCTTGAAAGGCCTTTTCAAAGGCTGGGTTAAGGCTGCCGTCGATCGGTTTTATGACAAATGTTTTTGATTTTGACAAATAATCCAGCTCAGAGTTAATCGAAAATAGTTTGTCATCTAGCATCATAATGGTTGGCCACTCAGAGTAAAAGCTAACGGGACGTAGGGCAACTGGTATGTTCACCTGTTTGAGGTAACCAAGCCGAGAAAGGATATGGGACGCCCGGTCCCGGCCGAGTAAGACACTGATTTGTACTTTACGATATTGGGCAATGTAGAGCGATGAAACGATATCAGCATCGGTTAGAAAATTGGTCGCAATCAAAATTTGTTTTGACGCTCCGCCGATACGAGCGAGAAGGTCAGCACGAAGGTTTGAAAATGTCCCGTGAGTTTGGTCAATTATAGGAGTGGCAGACTCCTCAGATATTGCTCCGCTTGGACGTCCAATTAAAAGGATTGCTGATATCAAAACCTGAATTGAACGTCTGGCGTTCACGTTTAATTTCCTTTCCATCTCACAATAAAGGCTCCGAAACCGTCCATATTATCTTGGTTTCCAGCATAAATCATTAGAACATTGTCGCGCGTAACATAGCGTTTGAAGTAGTCGGGAAGCCTAGCCACAGGGCTGATGACCTCGATCTTGTCGCCATAAGTTTCTTTGATCCATCGGATTTGGTCCTCTGTTTCATCTAGTTCAAAACTGCAAACCGAGTAGATCAGTTCGCCTCCCGGCTTTAACATCCCCAAACCCCGCTCAATCATTCGGCGTTGTTGGGTGATAGGGTCTTTCAATCCTGCTTCTGATTTTTGCCACTTTCCCTCTGGATGGCGTCTCAAAACTCCAAGACCGCTACACGGGGCGTCAAGGAGGACCCGGTCTACAGGGTGTCGAGGTGTAAAGTCAACGAAGTCTTGGAAAATCCACTCAATATGGTCTTCGTGACCGAGACGTCTTGCTGTTTCCCGAGCGCGCTCCATCTGATGAGCATTTTTTTCAACCGCAATGATTTTTACAGACTCATTGGTGAGTTCTCGCATATGGGTTAGTTTTCCACCGGGGCCAGCGGCAGCATCGACTACAGTGAGATTGTCTGAGAGTCCAATAAGTAGCGGAATGAGCTGGGATGCTTGATCTTGGATTGTATAGTAACCACGTCCAAAGAGGCTTTCTTTTGACAGATCGGGATGTTTCTTCAAGATCAGGCAGGATTTTAGGCTTGTCTTATCTGACTGCACTTGCTCGTCTTTTAACAGTTGTTCTTGAAGATCCTGGCTTCGAATCTTTTGGGTATTGACGCGGATAAATAGAGGGGGAGGCTGCTGATTACTATCGAGCATAGTTTCCATTCTCTCAAATTTAAATCGGTCAAACCATCTGGCCACAAGCCATTCAGGGTGGGAAAACTGCAAGGCGAGGTATTCCACTGGCTTGGTCTTTTTATCGGGCTTAGTGAAGTATTCGGCGCGTCGCGCAATTTGGCGTAGGATTCCGTTGACAAATGGTACAGCAGAAGCTTCTCCCTTAAGCCGAACGTATTCAACGCTTTCATTGACCGCTGCGCGATCAGGAATTCGATCCATATAAAAGATTTGGTAGGTGCCAAGAATCAAAGCAGCGCGGACGTGAGGGGATACCGTCTTGAGGTCGCGCTTTTTTGCTGTGTGTTGTAAGATCCAATAGATCTTTTTTTGCCACCGGAGTCCTCCGTAAAGGAGTTCTTTCGTAAGATTACGATCCACCCTCTTCATTTCTTTCGCATGGATTGCGTAAAGCTCCTCAAGTACTTCATCTGGTTTTCGATGCTGCTCCATTACGGCCGAGTAGGCATCAAAGGCGATCAGGCGGGATATTGTAACTTTTGCACTCAAGGTTCGGGGTTCTCCGGAGGGTCAGGCGGTGATTGGTGGTTACTGAATATGCATTTATTCTACGTTATCCCGATCCCCCTGAATAGTTCGTTTTAGTGATTCTTTTATGATCTATACTTGACTAGGGGCGAGCAGTTAATGTGTAGGTTCCCTCAGCTAGTCGCTTTTTTTGTGGGGGGTGGCTTTAGTAATGACAAATATACGGCCTGAGTTTTCTCGACCATGAGCGCGGAGTTGCAAGATCCAATACTCCATTGGTAACCCGCATCGGCTAGCTTGTTTCGAACCTCAGGGTCCGTGGCAAGCTCTTGCAGAGCCTCAAAGAGCTGAGCACTGTCTCTGGGTTTAACGAGAATACCTGTTTGGCCATGTCTGATGAGTTCCGGGATTCCTTCGACGCAAGTGCCAACGACGGTCGTTCGCGCCATCATGGCTTCGATGATGGCGCTTCCTAGGCCTTCCGACAAGCTTGGGATTGCAAATACATCACAACCAAGAAGTAGTCGGGGTACGTCCTTTTGGAATCCAGGCATGATCATATGACCACTTTCCAAAAGTTGGCTGCCAGTAACCCTAAGATCTTTCTCAAGTGGCCCCTCTCCAGCAAGGATCAAGCGCGCATCAGCGTGTTCCCTGACTAGCTTGCCAAACGCCTCGATTAAAACGAATAGACCCTTATCCTCGACAAGCCTGCAGGCTGCTACTACAAAAAATTTTCCTCCTGGTGCGAGCCTCTTCATGGTGGAAAGTTCCGCACGTGCGTGAGACTTCGTTTCGTCATCACATGGAAATGGTTTTTTAGAACTTCTAACCGTTGTAATGCGATGTGAATCGACTCCGCCGTCTTCAAGGATTGATTTGATGTAATCCGAGACCGTGATGAAGTGATTGACCGCGGATCCGTGAAACTTTTGACGTGAAATCAAAGAGTTTCGGATTCTAGCTGGTATGCGACGATGACAAACCAATAGCACTTTCGGGAGAAACAACGTTTTGAGCCAGTAGGCAAACGCATGACTTTTTCCACAATGGGTATGAATGATATCGATCTGATGGGCAAGACAGTAGTTGCGAATCCGAAGAAACGCCAAGGGGTTCAAGACTGCGGAGCGAGACAGTGGCGCGTAGCCTGTAATGACTCTACGCACATGATGCCATAGTTTTGAATTCCTTGGGGACGCTAAGTGGTGTTCGATTGGTAGGGGCGACGACTCATTGATGAGCGTAGCGACTTGGCCTTGGCCGCCGCCCCAAGTTTCTGCGCTGTCAATGTGAAGCACGCGAATCGTTGACATACCTCCATTGTACACAAAGTTACCCGACAGTGCATAGTTTCGCCATCGTTAGCATGCTAAATTGGGATCTATTTTTAACGCGTGACGATGGCCACTGACGATATCGGTGTAGACCTCTATGACCTCACCGGTTTGTAATCGCAAAAAGTCGTCATGAGTTACGGCAAATCTGTGGCTGACGCCATTGTGTCCATGCCAGAACGTGTAGACTCGGTCTTCAGCGGCCTCGATATCTGTGATTGGGATGCAGGGCATATTGTGTTTGGTGCCATCAGTGCGGTTTGGGCTTCGGGTCTGACTTGGTTGAAGTCCCTGGTAGTAACCAAACGTAGTAACACCAGAACTCATCGTCTGTTCGCTACTACAAGACGAATCGGCTGCTAATGCCGCATGACCGAGAAACGGGGTGCCAATTAGAATCAGGGAATTTTGGGTGATGGTTTGTAAAAACTTTCTGCGGTC
>JBIKKO010000096.1:0-12216 GCA_044360315.1 Oligoflexales bacterium | reverse complement strand
ATTTTTACCCGTTACTCTGTTTTCGCCATATAGCCCAATACCTTTTCTGGTCAGAGCTGCTTTGACTTGACTCAGTCGTTTCATGTCGTGCGACATGGACTGTTTGCCCATCAAAACTGTCGCGGCATTCGAGAGCTCGGTATTTTCCACCAAAGGAGGTAGCCCCTCACTAGATCGCTGCGCATTTATCCATGCCAATAAGTTTTTGGGCATCCCACCAATCAAGGTTTTACCGAGACTCAAAACATCACGTGTGGCTCCTTCGAGGGGAATGAGAGCTAACTCACGCACCCCAGCATTCCTTTGCTTTTCAAGCACGCATGACAGAGACACATATCCCTTCACTTTAGGCAAAGCGGCTGAGACATTATCAGAAACCGCCAACCTCACCGATCGACCATGACTCTCTCTAGCAAAATTCAATTGAATCGACTGGGACGCACACTGACGAACCATACCGGGAGTCAAACGCAGGTGATCACCAACCAAGGATATAGGCTCTCTTGATGGCATCGTCAGGGACCAGGCACTACCGTCCGCGCACAACCCATAGGCAAAGCCACCCTGATTATGATCAGCAGCAAGTCGCAGGGCGCGTTCTAAAACCTGCGTCCGCGTCAATACTGAATTTACTTTTGGGAACAAACGCACAAGCTGGACCTGGGCGTCGTAAAGTTCATGTTTAAAAAAATCATCAGCCGTTGCTTGGCGCTCACATAGAATCTTCGCCAAATTCGGAGGAATTTGACGTTCGGCATATTCAGCCTGAGTAAGCAGAGAGACACCCGCAGGTACTTGCCCTTCAAGCAGAAGAAGACATCCCACCATGAACGCTTGAAACGAACTTATCATGGGGTCCCTCAAGCGACATCCAGATGTTACTTCATTTGGCCGTCAATCAATTTAAAGATCGTTGCCTTCTGCATGTTGGATGTCCCTTCATACAGCTTGCCAATCTTAGCATCACGATAGAACTTCTCAGCAGGAAACTCCTTAATGAAACCATAGCCGCCGTATACTTCCAATGCTCTTGAGGCTACTTGCTCAGCCACATCACCTGCATACAACTTTGCCATCGCAGCCTCTTTCACGAAAGACTGGCCAGCATCCTTCAAACGTGCTGCATTGTAGACCATGAGCTTCGCAGCCTCAACCTGGGTAGCCATATCAGCAAGATCGAACTGAACTCCCTGAAATTCTCTCAGTTCTTTCCCAAATTGAACGCGCTGGCGAGCATAGTTCATAGCTCCAGCTAAAGCACCCTGAGCAAGACCCAACATTTGGGCGGCAATCCCGATGCGTCCCTCATTAAGCGTCTCAATGGCTATCTTGTATCCTTTGCCGACCTCACCAATCACATTTTCTTTTGGAATTTTTACATTATCTAAAATGACTTCACAGGTTGATGAAGCCCTGATCCCCAATTTGACTTCCTTTTTGCCGACAGAAAATCCGGGCATACCCCGTTCGCAAATAAATGCTGTTATACCTTTGTAGCCGATCTCGGGATTTATGTTGGCAAACACAACAAAAATATTAGCCTCTTTGGCATTTGTGATAAAAATCTTCTTTCCCTCTAGCCGCCAATGAGACCCCTCATCATGAGCTCTTGCCTTCATTGCGAACGCATCGGAGCCGCTATTGGGTTCGGTCAAGCAATACGAACCAACGTCCTTCGATACTAGCCGGGGAAGATACTTTTTGCGCTGATCAGAATTGGCGTACCTATAGAAAATATTATTCACTAGAGTATTTTGCACATCACAGAGCACAGAGACGGATGGGTCGACCTTCGCGAGAGCTTCAATGGCCAGAATAGACATAAAGAAACTTCCGCCTGCACCACCAAACTCGGTAGGAGCTTCGATCCCCATCAAACCCATGTCAAACAAACCTGTGATGATGGACTGATCCATTTTCTCATTTTCGTCCATTTCCATGACCTTGGGCTTGATGGTCGTGGCCGCAAACTTTTCTACTTCTGTGACAAACATTTGCTCGTCATCCGAAAGACGAGTTAAGGGACCTAAATGCATCGTTGTTCCTCCGATTAATTTTCGCGGATGATCCAATGTTTTAACTGCTTTTTAGAAAGTTTGCACTACTTTGGGACGGGAGACTTTTAGGGGACGACGTCGGACTGATTCAAAACGACGCATAACATCCTCGCTAAGGTCGGAAACCTCTTTTAGAGTGCTTTTCACGCTGCCGATGCCTAATTTCTCGTCATGTTTTTCGCCCTTTGCGAGTTTAGCTGCCATCTCCCGCGACTGGTGGGCCAATAAATCTGCTTTTTTTATTAATGTCTTATTAGCCTCCTGCAGCCAGGCATCATCCGCCACGTGCATCGCAGGCACAGCCATAACCCTAAAAAACTCACTAAGAGCCCTCGTTGATGCATGCTCACGGGCATGTTGAAGATTTATACCAAGGCGGGTTTGGCAGCTACCGCTAGCCTCCCAATTTTCATCGGCGGCCTCCAATGCTGCATATTCGGCCTTAAGACATGATCGTTCGTAAGTGATCATGTCTAACTCTCGTTTTAAGCCCGCCTCAAGCTGCTCAAGTTGACGCTTTCTTCCTGCTAAATCGATTAAATGCTTAGCTTCCAAATCAAGAGAGTCTCGTTTTGAAATCCCAACAAAGCGCGCTTGAAGAAGTCTTAACCACATTTTTCGATTCTGTAAAGCAACATACTCTGAGGCGAGAAGCCTGAGCTTCACGATCAGATTTTTTGCCCCCCAGATGATGGCCGCACTTGATTTATTTTGCGCGGAGAACTTACGACTGATTCGAGAAATCTCGTCACTGTGGATTAGGATTTTCGCGAGATACGCATCAATCTCGCCACGATCACGATTTACATTATCTTGAGCAATAGGATCGGGATGGCGCGAAACACTTCGAGCAAGCTGCGTTAAAGCAAGCTCAATCCTCGATAACTGAAAATCCCACCGTGCTGTGCGATTCATGGACGAGCACCTCTACGACCCTTTTTATATCTTCGGGTCTCAGCCTTTGCGATCATCTGGCGTTGCTCCGCGTGGAAAAATGACAATTCATTTACTGGTTCTGCGCTTAATCTAGACTCGCTCGCGTCCTTTTTTGCTTCACCGAGCACTTGCCTTGCGATAACCAAACGATGTTTGGCGAGATCAGCACCTCCAAAAATTCTTTGGTTTATACTGCTGGCAACATCCATCACATCACGTAACTCGGGGACTGGTTTTTCAGGACTCTTCGATCGACGTTCAATCTCCACAGACTTTAGCCAAGACTTCATTGCTTCATTCTTCGACGACTCGCTACGCACTGTAGCACGAAGCAAGGTCACCCGCTCCATGACCCTGTTAAACTCTTTAAATGCCGACATCAAATCATCTCGTCCTGCCGCCTTCGGCTCACTGCCTGAACCGATCTCCGATTTTGTAATAAATTCCTCGACCAAGGTACGAGCTTTTCGAACCTTCGCAATGTCGGCATCCGCCTTTATTAACTGCCTACGTAGCCATGATAAGCGCCAAATAGATCTGAACAGACCCGTTGTTTGACACATAGCCTGCTGCGTGAAGTCTAAGACCATCTGGGTAAGCCTATTAACTTCCATTACTTTTGATTTCATATCAGACACAAACTTAACCACGATCTTTTGTTCTAGACGTGAGTAGTCAACCAAAACAGGTAAATCAATCTGACTTGCTAGCTTGGTTTCGATTTTTAGTGGGTTCATCAAGTTTTTTATTTTATCGGCATGATTTAGAGCGTTTCGAAGCCTGTCTAAGCGGGATGAGTATTCGCCCTCTGAAATTTCACGAGCACGAAGTGCCTCATGTAAATCAACCTCCAACGACTGCAAGCGATGAAGGAGATCACAGATTTGGGTCTGAGGTTGGTTAAGTTGCATGTATTGCTCGGCTTTATGGCTCAACTCTTTTAAACTATCCCTCCTATATTCTCCCTCGATGTGAGGCGGGGCACGACAGGAAAAATCTTCCTAACAGCAATCAGTCAAAAAAATCACAACAAAAGCCAGCTTGAAGGCGATAATTGTCAATGGTATCAGGTGGATATAAATCATTCCAAAATACCATTACAAATACCCCGTGACTTTTGTCTCGTCGTAGATCCTGATTACTAGCCGTAGCGTCCCGATTAGGAGATCATCGTACAAACTACACCCACGAGATTAGGGATGAAGATTCGAAGGGGCTAGATATTTTATGGGCAGAGGACCATCAAACACATTGTCTTTCAAGCGGTAGACTGATAATTTTTTTCAACGCATAAAACAGGAGCACGCCATGGTTCAGACACCTTCTAATAAGCCGATGATTCAAGCCGCCCTAGGCGTAGCTCCTGATCGTTGGCCAGTTTGGTTTATGCGACAAGCTGGCCGGTATCTGCCTGAGTATCGTGCCGTCCGTGCAGATGTAGACTTTGTCACCATGTGTAAAAGTCCTCAACTAGCGGCAGAAGTTACTTGGCAACCACTACGGCGGTATGACCTTGATGCTTCCATTATTTTCTCTGACATATTGATTCCCTGCATAGCTTTAGGACAAGATCTCACCTTTGACAAAGGACACGGACCACGATTATCCAAACCGGTTCGAACTGTTGATGATGTCAAAGGGCTTAAACACGTCGATGCAGAGAAGGATTTAGGCTACGTCGGAGATGCTATTAACCTTACAAAGACCAAGTTGGCCCCTCACCAAGCAATGATCGGATTTGCAGGCGCTCCATTTACGGTGGCCAGCTACATGATCGAGGGGCAAGGCAGTAAGGAGTTTACTGAAGTTAAAAAGCTAATATTTTGTGATCGAACCACAATTGAGCTGCTCCTCGAAAAAATAGCTGATGTGACAATCGATTATTTGCTAATGCAAGTCAAAGCTGGTGCAGACGCTATCATGCTCTTTGATACTTGGGCTGGACAGGTTAGCCCAGAGATTTATCGAGCCCTCATTTTCCCACAGACTAATCGTATATTGCACGACGTAAAGCATCGTTCAGGCGTACCCGTCATCTACTTTCCAGGACAAGGAAGCGATCGTCTTTACGAACTTACAGGATGTACAGCTGATGTTATCAGTATTGACTGGCGGACTAGGTTAAAAAATGCTGGAGCCATTTTGCAATCAATTGGACTAAATCCAACGCTTCAAGGCAACCTCGATCCTCAAGCTCTTCTGGCACCAGAACATGAACTTCGTCAAATGGTAAGGGTCATGAAGGAGGAAGCTAAAGCCTCGGCCCGAGCTCATATTTTTAATGTTGGACATGGACTTTTGCCACATACGCCGCCGGAGTCACTGAACATTGTCATCGATGAGTTGAGACGCTAAATGACCGACCTGTTTTCTCTCGATTACTAAAGATTAGCGCATAAATATTTCATCTTTTTTATCGAAATGACCATTATCAGACCAGCGGGTTTATACAATAAAACAGTCAGTTAAGACCCGATCTTAGCAGAAAAATTTACTTTTGATCGATCTCCAAGCAAGACTCCGCGGCTCAATGCAAGCACTAAATGAGTCTTGCATTATGGGCAATTTTTCGAAAAGATGATGCCAAGACATTCCGTTTATTAATAGACACTAGTGAGGACACGACCGATGGAAATTCGCTTACTGATCGTTGGATCATGGCTGGCTGCAACGTTAGCTTTGGCCCAAGACCCCCCTCCAGGACACTCTCACCAGGGTCCTGCTTTTGATCAAGGTCCTAGGCAATTTGCGACTCTCGAGTCAGGCATGCCAGACATTGAATTTGATACACCAGGATGTACAGAAGAAGCCAATCGGTTTATCCGTCAGGGAATCGGCCAACTCCATGGCTTTTTGAATTTTGAATCAGAGCGTTCTTTTCGTCATGCAGCATTCCTCGACAAAAACTGCGTCTTTGCATACTGGGGCATGGGCATGTCGAGCGCCGTTTGGGTTGGCAACACAGAACGCGCCAAGCTTTTTGCAGGTCATGCCCGCAGTCGTCTTAACAGATCGAGCAGTGAGCGCGAGCAGCTGTATGTGAGATCCCTTGAGTTTTTGGCCTTTGGTCAGACATCACAGCATCTTGCGACACTGCAATCAATTTTCACGAAGTACCCCAACGATCTTGAAGCCAAAGCGTTCTATATCGTAAATTATTGGATCTCACAGCGAAGCCTAGGATTAAACGCTTCTGATCAAACTGTATTGATTGCGCAATCCAATTACCTTCATGGGTTAGCCAAAGAAATCTTATCAGTTAAGCCCCTTCACCCAGTTCACCACTATGTGATTCACATGTGGGATTCGCCTCAAAACTTTAGTCTAGCTCTAGATTCTGCTGACAAGAGCGGGTTTTCCGGTCCTAGCATTGCTCATCTTTGGCACATGTCTGGACACATCTACTCTCGCGCGAAAATGCCCTTTGAAATGTGGTGGGCACAGGAAGCCGCGGCTCGGGTTGATCATAGCTACATGGAACGAAAAAAGGTTTTTCCTTACTGGCTTCACAATCACGCCCACAATAATGAGTGGTTGTCTCGAACACTCATGGATTTAGGAAACTTGGGGAAGGCCAAGGCCTACGCCCTCAACATGTTAGCTCAGCCACGCCACCCCACCCTTAATCGCATCAATCAGTACCAACACGTTCAGACCGGAGTTCTGCGATCTGCGGAGGTTTTGGAGCGAGGTGAATACTGGCCCGAAGCAGCTGCCTTATTTGATTCGCCGTTTATGAACTGCAATGAATTTACAGCTCATCGACAAGCCATTGAGTCCTGCAGGCGCATGAAAGCGATCACCGCGGTCATGACAGGAAACTTGACCGATAATGATCTGAATGGCCTCACCAGCTCGGTTCGATCAGAAGCACTAGCCCTTCGCAAGATCTTGAATAATCAGGGCCGTGAATCAGCACTGCAACAGCTTAGCAACTTGCCTCACCTAAAATCAGGCTGGGCCTTAAGCCGACTCATACGCTATGCCATGTACGCTGAACGATCTGACCTTGCTGCTGACTGGTCTGCAAAACTAATTGCAGAAGATCCCAAAAATACAAACTTTAGGCTTTTGGCGGCGGCTTCTCACGCCCTATCAGGCAGAACAGAGCAGGCACGAAAGCTGTTTGAGTCCCTCAAGAAAGTTAGTCAGGAACTGGATGAAGAGGCTCCCTTCAATAAAAGCATGATTGAAATCCTGCGCTCTTCAGGACTGATCAACGAAGACTCAATCCGCCAGGCATTTGCTGGATGGAGACCAATTCATAGCTCTCGTCCCCTGCACGACAACTTAGGCCCAGTGTTATGGCAGCCGATCAAGATTCCAAATCTACAATGGACAGACTCTGACGGCACGGAGCGCTCCCTTGATTCTTTAGTCCCTGGCAAGCCAGCTGTCATTGCCTTGGTCCTTGGCAACTGTCCCCGCTGTGATACGCAGTTTGCACTCCTTGAGGAAAAGAGAGCTGAGCTGAATGCCAAGGGTATCGAACTTATTGCCATCGCCTCGACTCCGGTTAATTTACCTGTATTCAAACAAATGTGGTCGTTTGATGAGTTTGAATCGATTCCTATTCACGGACTATTTGTAGTGAATAGCGACCGAGAAGTCGTTTGGCAGGATGTTAGTGCCGAGGCGTTCCTTGACATTGATTTCCTCATGAATGAGCTACCCAGGGTTCTTTCACCGATCCAGCGCAGCATGATACGGGGATCTATATCCAAATGATTAGAAACATATCCCCATAATCGACATTGCTCAAAAGTCAGCTGGTTGCTCGGGATGTCTAGAAACTGATTCTTAACCTCAAGACATCGCCCTATGAAATCCCTGGTAGAAAAATCTTCCGGGGATTTTTGATTATTAGCCTCTTTAGCGGCACGGTCTATGCTAGAATTATAGAAGTCACTACTTGGGTTTTTATCTAAAAAAATACATTTAAGCCACTTCTACGGAGCCTTTACCGTCAAGATGACGATTGCACGAGGCTTTTGCCTGTTATTGCAGGGCCACTTAAGCTTGCTCTCACTGGAACCGATCACCTCCAGCAGATCATTAGAATTTTTTCTGGACTGCGCTGCACGGGAAGGGACATAGTGATGTCAAGTCATGCTGTAGAAGATAGCATCCTCATAGATGAAAGCAGCAGCGAGCAATGCTTCGATTAACTAATGATACGGGGAGAAGCCTCGCATTCATTTTCGGTTTTGCCCCAGCAACCATAGTTGGACTTCTTGCATGGATTACTGCCCGTTCATATCGTCTGCAAGAATAGCAGGTACATGTCCCTAGAGGGAACCTCAATCGAATATGTTAAAAACAGTTATTAGCGTGGCCAATAAACACAAGCATCCGGCACATAGATACTTTATTTTCAACATATCAAATCGTAGTTCAAAGTCCGCCGACGTCAGATTCAACTATGCCATCGCACTTCTCGTTATTCGCCAAGTTACTGAAAATATCGAGAAAAGCGCACAAATCTGACCAACGTCTACTGAATTTGGCGCAGCAATTCGATGACGAGTATTTCTTCCGTCTTGCTTCATTTTTTCTTTTCAAGAATTAAATTTTCAACGGTAATCCATCTATAATCCGAGGAGTCATTGTTTTTGACCTCAAGTCGATAAACGCTCCCAGCCTGCATAGCATTCAGCTGCGCCTCTGAAAGAGTAAAAACATATCCTTGAAATGTTCCATCTCCGGCACTCACCGTGCCCGCGAAGTTACTTCGATCAATCGTTATATTCTCTCCAACTGCACTGCGTAAGTAGCCATTAAAATTTGCTTTCGTGTAAAAATCAGTCAACTCCTGATAGCCCTGCTGCTCGTTCCATTCTTCGACTGCTATTACAACCCTCCCCTTTTCATTACTCCTCACAAAAGCAGGTAAACTAGGATCACTTTTCCAGGCGATTTTTGTGATGTGGCGTTTTTTGATAGTCTTCAACTCGATAAATGGATAGTTGTGGGGTTTAACCTTGTCAATCTTACTACCTCTATTCCCATCAAAAAATCTTGCTAAATCATCTTCTATCTCTGGATTAATCGTGTGACCCGTGGAGTTATAGCTGACAATTTGCGCCTCTGAATTCACCGACGCAAAAATTTTCTTAACGATATCCCAACGGTCTGGCATCAGCTTCATTCCCAGGATCCGGGCGATCAAATCGGCATCGTGCTTTTCCCAGCAATCTTCATACGTCGTGGTATCATTGATGTCCCAGTAGCCCATGTAAATATATTGTGGGACCTGGAGAAGGTTTTTCAGGTTGAATTCCCTTCCAGATATCTCCCTTAAGTCTGCCACCCCTAGGGGATACCGCAACGTTTCTCCATCCAATTTAGACACCGGAAGTATTGGCAACGCATTGACCCCGCCGCCAGCAGCCGCCTTGACAACCTCTGGATGCATCGTCGTAAATCTTAGCGCAAACCCCGCTGAGGCGGAGAACCCATGCATAAAAACTTTCTGGTAGATCTGAACTCCGCTTTTCTTGAATAAATCACGTGCATGATCAATCATTGCAATCAACTGTAAATCTAGTCGTCGGAGCGGCCCATCCTTTACCAACATAGTTTTTCGGTTGAGATAATGAGTATAGATTAGAGACTGCTGCTTTGGCCTGGGAAACACTGGCATGAGAAGAGGAACATTTAACTTCCGCGCCAATCGGTTTGGATACATCTCTAAACATCGCCGATGTGCATCGTCTTCCTCGAACGTAAAATCATCACTAGGCTTTCCAGAATTGTTCGGCTCTACATAAAGAAAGCTTTCTTTGATGTCCGCAAACGTTTCGGGGATAAACAGATAGTAAGGATAATTAAAGCCTGCTGCAGAATTCGCAGCGACTTTAATGAGCCCATCACCTACAAAATTTAAAGACTCATTCAATTTGAACATTTCTTGCTCCTCCTCAATCAGTTTCTCACAACACGCTGTTTGCCACTGGGAAAAACAAGAAAAATCCATCACTGTCCAAGGATCTTATCTACTTGCTAATCGAAAAAAGATGAAAGTGTACCCGCCCCACCTGTTACCTTTCAATCCAATTGGCAAATTCCTAGTTAGTTCGTTTCACCTAATACGTGAAGATGGCCATTATCGCGCATCCGGCTTATGCGTTACAGATTGCCGACGCGCCATGCCCTTGCAATGACGTGCGATTGCCCATTCAATTGAATTTTTCACACCAAGTCCATGAGACATCTTTCCTGAGATCAAGGTCTTACATCAGAGTCTCGGTAGGTTTCATAACAGGTGCGGAACCTAATTATTAATAGAATAAAATTGAGTATAAATTGAAAATGACAGACACTACGCAAGCGAAAAAATATAATGAGGCTTCTCTCTTTACTAGGATATGAAAACACAATGGTCGCGCGGAAATTTTTTGTAATCCCAGCCATGCCTTTCACTTGCTATAACACCAAAACATTACATGTATTTTTTAAAAAATGTCTGAATTTACTTCTCCCAGCTGTGGTCTGGTCTCATCTCCTAATGACTTCGACTTCTTCATATGCCGAGGCGGCAGGGCTGATTTTGGGCGAGGATGATAGCCTAATCCCGCCCGAGCAGGTCTCTGATAAAGATATTAAAGAGGATATTAATTTCCTTTTGCCGGTTTTCGCTCGTGGCTACGGTGGTTATAAAGTTCATCCTATCGAATTGATCAAAGCTGTTGAGAAGGACTTCGAAACCATTGGATTATCCGGCACAACAATGCCGACAAAAACGTTCTGCAAGAAGATCGCCGCAGCATTTCACCGCCTTCCCGACTCACATCTGAATGCATCGTTACCTAACTTCAAATGCATCGAAATAGAAGAACGGAAGGGTAGAGTCGGCTCGAATGTTTTGCCTGTAGCGGACCGTAGCAACAATCGGCCGTGGAAGCTTTCTAGGGTTAGAGTCGATGGATTGAATGTTTCAGTTTTGGGAATTATAAAATTCCCACCGGCAAACGACTCGTCTTGGCATGGTTTTGAGGAAACTTACAAAAGCCTATTTAAACATCCATTAATTATAATTGATTTACGAGGGAATCAGGGGGGCGATGATACTCGTGGATTTGAGCTTGCTAACTTTCTCAACGGAGGTCCGCCTCCTTTCAACGCCGAACAACGCATCATGAGGCGCACCCCGGAAGCCATTGTACTTCGCCTGAATCGATTTCTTCTTATGAGGCGAAAAGAAAAAAAACCTAATGTGGCGATCAATGATAGTATCCGAGAATTACAAAGCCTCTATGATCAGGCAAAAAGTGGCTCAATAACCCAGGAAGTTGTCGATCACCTCGATCACAAAAGGAAAAGACCAGGCAGCAATAAAAAATATTCTGGCAAGATTTATATATTGGGTGATGCTGACTGTGGCTCATCAGGAGAGAGCACCCTCGACGCTCTTAGGTCTATACAAAATGCAAAATTCGTCGGGGAAAACACAGCGGGAGTTCTTCAGTTCGGAAATGTTGGGAAAATCGTGCTGCCGAGAAGCAAAATTCAAATCCAGATGGGTACACAATTTGTCCGATACCGCGACAATCAAATGGTAGAGACAGTTGGATTTTCCCCTGACATTCGAGTCCCACCGGGAAATAACGCTCTCGTTTGGGCTATTCGGCACTTTAATCAGTCCAGACGGATGCCAAAACCATGAATTGAGATTAATAGACTTTATCAATCTAAAGATTGCGTCTCAGCATCAAAAAATCGGGACAGCTCCGCGAACGTACGCCGTCTATCAGATTAATCGTGCCCATTCGCCACTTAAATTACACGCTTTAATGGACATTATAGCGCATCCGACTTATGCGTTACAGATTGCCAACGCGGCATGCCCTTGCAATGACGTGAGATTGGCCACAGCATCGTCATATATGGACCCACCGTTTGAAGCAAGCTGGTAACTGCGTG
Organism: Oligoflexales bacterium; assembly: GCA_044360315.1. GTDB lineage: Bacteria > Bdellovibrionota_B > Oligoflexia > Oligoflexales > RGVZ01 > CAMDKS01. The sequence goes on along the minus strand of JBIKKO010000096.1, from coordinate 301 downwards.
GATGGTACTTGGATTGGAGTAGGACTGCTGTCATATATGAGGCTTTATTCATTCCAACGCGGTCTTTAAGCTCCAAGGCCCACTGTGACCGTCGATCCTTTGTTATGGGCCCTATTGCGGGAACCGTCATGATTCGACGAGAAAGTACATTTAGCCCTACAATTTTTTTTTGTAAGCAACCGCTCGGCAATTCCAACCTTCGCGTTCATAAAACCTTTTTCCATCATCATTGGAAATTCCGGTACAAAGACGTAGCCCTTTGCATCCTTGGTTAAGGGCAATCCGCTCGGCCTCTTTTAAA
>JBIKKO010000257.1:0-3908 GCA_044360315.1 Oligoflexales bacterium | reverse complement strand
GCCTTAATATATTGAATTTATTATTATTTTAAAATGAAGGCCCCTGCAAAATTCCCAAACTTAAGAATACCCCCTTAGGATCTTCTTGATTTCGAGAACTAATCACCTATTCAGCACATTACCGCCTAAATTCATACGAGAGCCACCGTCCACGCCACAGTCGGCGAATGACCAAATCGTGATGGACCCACCACGTCTTGCATTCCTTTCCAACTGCCGCACAACGTAAGGATGCCGCCATCAACTTTTTACAGTGACGCTGCTAAGCATGCCGAGGCAGAGTGATCACAAACGTCACTCCTGGATATTGCTGGCCAGCCTCCGCGTCTCGCCGACCGTCCACAACAGCAATGCGACCGCCATGACTGGAGACAATTTTGTGTACCGCTGATAGCCCAAGACCCGTTCCGCTTTCCTTCGTGGTAAAAAACGGTGTGAAAAGCTTAGGGCGAGCACTCTCGGGAATACCGGAACCCGAATCACTAACCTCAATGACGAGATCATCTTGATCCACATGACAAAACAACTTAACAACCCCACCGCGATCGGTGGCATCCAACGAATTTTTGACCAGATTAACGATGCACTGTTTAAGGCGATCTGGATCAATGAACGCCTTAACGGATCCCAGGGACTCCATCGATAAGGCCACTCCCTTCGATTGCGCCACGGTCTCATAGAGATCGACCACTGAAGATAAAATGGTGCCGACGTCTACCATCCGTCGATCCACCTGAACCGGGCGCGCATAGTCCAAAATACTTGTTACCAATCGATCAAGGCGTCCAATTTCTCCAAAAAGGTCTCCCATAACTAACTTTCGCGTGTCATCGTTTAGGCTGTATTGAAGCCGTGACAACAACAGGGACATCGCATTCAAGGGATTACGGATTTCGTGAGCCAAACTTGCGGCAAGGGATCCAATGGCAGCCAAACGCTCACTTTCGATACGTAATTGCTCGCTTTCCGTTAGCCGCTCCTTGAGGCGCTCCTGGGAACTGGCAACCTGACGCCTCATGCGTTCTAACTCAGCACCAATAAACGCAACCTCCTCAATATTTGGATTTACCCGAATCGGCTCATTGTAAGTTCCCGATGCAATCTTCCTTGCGGCGCCGACAAGATCATACAGAGGACGAGTCACAGAGCGGCTTAAACCTAAAGATGCGACGATAAAAATACAAATCAAGCCTACCGTTACTAATAAAACTGCGCGCTGAATAGCTGTCAACTCTTTGACCACATCGCTATAGTTTCTTTCAACGACGACATACCAACTATATCCCGGAATCTTAAGCGCAGTGCCTAGCACCTTGTCACCATTTGCACCCTCATATTCCCCAACCCAAAACTCATCTTTAAGATGGGAGGCAAGCGTTGTCGACACCAGATGGCTTTCGACAAGACCGGGATACTCAGCTCGACCAGCGGTGATAAACCTTAAATCCTCGTCAAGTAAGAACGCATCTGTCGTCTCAGTCAAACCAATCTTTTGATCCATGAGGGCGTAAATATCTTTTAGCTCAATAATGGCTACAATGACTCCAATGACGTTGTCATCACTGATAATTGGGGCCGTTGCCAACTGAACACGACCAAGAGATTCAGCTCCATAAATTGGCGGAAAATTAAACGATTCCAGGCCGTTTTTAAAGAACGCCTCGGATCGACCGCGAATCTTATACCAATCAGGATCAGTAGCCCCAATACAGTTCCCATCTAAATCATAAATCATTAAATCTGTAAGGTGGGGATGATTAGCAGCCGCATTGCGTAAATAAGTTTCCAGCCATGAGTGATTTATTGAACCAGACTCTAGTTGAAACTGAAACGCTTCGTCTCCAACGATATCTTCAAGACTACCCTCTAAATTAACAAACTGATTTTGAATCAGTTCACTCAAAACGACACTCAATACCCGTAACTCATTTGCAGACGATTTAATCACAAGCTGTCCACCGAAATAACTCGTAAACAAACCAAAAATCATAGATATTGCAATCAAAGCCACAGCAAACGTCAAGAAAACGCGTCCACTCAACTTATTTGCAAATTTCCATCGAAACATCAACGCACCTGATCAGCGCTACGCCGGGAGATGTCAAGCTCCTCCATTTTACGATACAAACTGCTAAGACCAAGGCCCAGACGTTTAGCCGCCTCTTTTTTGTCATGATCGACAGACTCTAAAACTTTTTCAATATGCTGCTTCGCAAAAGCGTTAAGAGCGTCGTCTAGATTTGTTGATAATATCGCAAACTCATCTGTAGCCGACTGTCTAAAGTTATCCGGTAAATGATCGACATCGAGTATATCACCGCCAACACCTAAAATAATGGCGCGTTCTACAATGTTTTCCAGCTCTCTGATGTTGCCAGGCCATGTGTATTCCATGAGACGTCGGGCCGCTGGATTTCCGAGCCTGATTGGCTTTTTAGAGAACTCTTTGACAAATTTATTGATGAAGTGCTGTGCAAGAATGGGAACATCCTCAAGATGCTCCCTGAGAGCAGGCATACGAATCTGAACGACGTTGATGCGATAAAATAGATCCTGACGAAAAACGCCCTTGGACACGTCTGCTGCCAAATCCCGATTCGTGGCCGCTATGAGTCTCACATCGATTTTCAAAGGTTTCGTGTCACCCACAGGAGTGATCTCTCGCTCCTGGAGAGCTCTTAACAGCTTAGCCTGCATAGACTTTGGCAATTCACCAATCTCATCCAAAAACAACGTCCCACCGCTGGCGACTTTGAACAGTCCATCTTTGTCACAAACCGCACCTGTGAACGATCCCTTTTTGTGACCGAAAAGCTCACTTTCCAGCAAATTTTCCGGAATTGCGGCACAGTTTACGGCAACAAACCGTTTATTGGCATCTGCGCTCGACATGTGAATCATACGCGCAGCGACTTCCTTTCCGGTGCCGCTTTCTCCGGTAATCAAAACAGTGCCCTTGGTCTGGGCCACCTGATTGATCATTGCACGAACTGATTGAATCGACTTAGATTCCCCCAAAAGTAACGTTTTTTCTGGTGGATTAACGATAGAACGAAGGTCTCGCACCTCTGATAAAAGCCTGCGATGCTCGTCAAACAGATTTATCTTGCTCAGCAGATGCTCCACATTAAGAGGCTTTAAAAGGTAATCGATAACTCCCGCACGCATCGCGTTGATCACGCCTGAAACATCTGCATAAGCTGTCATAATCAAAACAGCGGCATCGGGGGACATTTGTCTTGCTTTTTGCGCCACATCTAGTCCAGATCCATCGGGCATCTTAAGATCCGTCAACACCAAATCAAAGCTTTGAGCGTGCAAGGCTGCAAACGCCTCACCGGCATTTGCACAAACTACCGTGTCATGGGAATGCTCTGTGAGGATTGCAGAGAGCGTGTCTCTTTGAATACGTTCGTCATCAGCGATCAGAATTTTCATGATATCGTCCGTCCACTTCCAACGTTACTGTTTCGATTAAACGAGCGAATACTTTGTCAATTCGATTTCCGTCCATATCAACAACTTCAAAAACCCAACCCTCGTATTCCACAAATTGACCTTCTTTTGGGATGTTTTTCAAAAGATGCATAATCAAACCACTTAAAGTTTGGACGACATCCATGTGCTCCGACATATTGATCTGTAGATGCTCCTGGATCTCCGAAAGAGATACCATGCCATCAATCAACATTGACCCATCACTCCGCCTGATAAACTTTGGGGTAGATGCCCCGCTGTCTTGAGGAACCTCTCCCATCACTGCCTCAACAACATCATTGGCTGTTATAACACCAGCCATTCCGCCAAACTCGTCAATGAGAACTGCGAGATGAGTCCCTTTTTGTTTCATTGAATCTAAGACACGCTCGGCCCGTGCGCTATCAGGTAGAAACAATGGCTCGCTCATA
>JBIKKO010000018.1:0-34649 GCA_044360315.1 Oligoflexales bacterium | reverse complement strand
ACGGTAACAGCCTTTAGATTCTTGACATAAAAAAGGGGGCAGACTATAACCCTCCCCCTAGCCTTTTGCGGGTATAGCTCAGTTGGTTAGAGCGCCACGTTGACATCGTGGAGGTCCGCTGTTCGAGTCAGCGTACCCGCACCATTTTTTCTCATACGATCCATGCTCAATCGACCCCCATCTCGTTTGATAAGATTCCAAGGTGGTCCGCTACCTCGTTTGCCAGATCGATCGTTGTGGATTCTTCGCGATGACGAGCTGGGGGGATTCTGGGGAAGCAAATTCCGTAAGTACTCCTCCATCATCAGGTACTGCCGAGAACACGGGATCAATCACGTGATCGCAGCCGGCGGCATTAACAGCAATAACCTCGCTGCAGCAGCCGCACTGTGTAAAGAAGCCGATCTTGAAGTCACTGCTTTCGCGGTGTCTGATCACAGCTCTGAAACCAACGACCTGACAGGTAACCGTTTCCTCATCAAGCTTTTATTACCACCTGATAATCTAAAAGTGGTTGCACGATCTGAAGCACGGACGATCCCCAGCTTAATGACCGATTATGCAAAACAACTACAGCAAAAAGGCATAAAGTCACTGGTCCTTGAAGAAGGCGGCGGATGCCTGGCCGCCGTTGAAGGGTGTTTGACGATGGCCAGCGATATCCTATCCTATCGTGATCTGTGGCAACCGAGCCTTACCCCCGATCATATTTTTATTGATAGCGGCACTGGGCTTAGTGTTGCATCCCTCGCTGCGGGCTTATGGCAGCAAGGAGCATTAAATAGAACCAAAATTCACTGCATACAGATGGCAGGATTTGACGAGCAAATTATTAAGGCTTTCAACGCGTGGGTGACTCCGGTTACGTCGGTCACTTGGAATCAAGTGGCTGATCGGATTCGCGTCTATCGGCCCCTTAGTCCAAGATCCTACGGCGCGACGAATGAGGATCTGTTTACATTCATTAAAACGATGGCTAGAAACCATGGTTTATTGTTAGATCCAATCTACACGGCCAAATTATTTTTACGAACCTTCGACTTGATTGAAGGCCAGAACTGTCGTGGCCATATCGTCATTATCCACACAGGAGGTATCTCCGGGTTAATGGGATTTCCTCAAATTATAAACGAGGCAAACCCTTAGTTTTTGGCTCATAAGATTCGTATCAATCAACCAGGCTTTTTTGTATGAACATGTATGTCATCCAAATCCGGCTCGCCACAGTGCTGCAAAATTTGTGCTCTTGCTTGATCTCTGAGTTGTACGGCTGCTAACCACACATCCTCAGCCCCTACTCCTTTAGCTGCAGGTAGCTGTGCTAGCACTTTTACTGTGACTGTTCCGTTCCGGATTATTCATGAGTCCGGGTGTAAAATCGAACGAGTCCCTGATAACGCAATCGGAACGACTGGCAACCCTGTTTCCACAGCCATGGAAAAGGCTCCCAGATGAAATGGTCGCAAACCCGGATTACGCGTGAAGGTACCCTCAGGAAATGAAAATATAGTTTCCCCTCGTCGAGCTCTTTCGACCAATAATTGCGTGTCTACCAACGTCTGGTTCAAATCATTGCGTTCCACAAAGATCATGTTTGATAAGATCTTTTACACGACCCGTGATAAACAAGTCCCCCTCGGCGAGGTAACCGAGATCACCAGAATCGAGCCATGCGCCATGAAAAAGTTTGTTGTTTTCCTCAGGGCGATTCATATAACCGGACGTACATGACGGCCCACGAAAATGGATATAACCCTCATAGCGTTCAGGAAGCTCCTGATCAAGACGATCTACGACCCGAACTTCATGACCTGCAAGAGGACGACCACAACCCACAAAGCGCATGGGCAAAACACCAGGATTTGCGGACTTTACTGCCCTACCAAACTGGAGTAATTGATCGCGATCGATTACGTCAATCCCTGACCCCTTTGGGTGATCCCGTACTTCCTGACGTATATTGCAGAAATGCAAGATTTCCTGATGCAATTTGGGCCATCACGGCATTTGGCTTTGAGCTTCCTCGCAATGTGTCTGGCGATTCCATGAATCGCAAAAATTTCGTCTTTAAACGCAACATCCGGCCAACGCCTAAACAAAACTGCGGCGTGGTGATTAGAGCCACTGCCCCGCTATTATTGAGAATATCTGCGTGGCGATTCATGTGATCTTCAAGTTGAGCCACTCTCATCGGCGGATAGATTGGCACCGGGACAGCTCCAATCAACATGCTACCCAAAAAACAGATAAAATAATCTAAACTTGTAGGCAGCATTAATGCTACGGCGTCACCTGTCTTGACACGGCGCTCGTGCAATCCTTGCCCAATAGCCTGCGCAGCAGCATATAGCTCTCGGTAGGTTAAGCCCCTGTCTTTACAACCAGGTTCATGAAGAACAACATGGGACCTATCCCCATGCGTCCGCACATGAAACTCGATCACATCCAAAAAAGTCTGAGCATCCGATGGCACCAAAGGCAAACGCGGCGCTGCCTCTGACCAGTCTCGACCAACACCGGGGACCTCCTTGTGCGGCGAGATTTTGTCTTCAAGCGATTGCTTCTTATTCTCTATCGCATGAGAAATATCACCTAGTGTATCCACCTCGATCATTATTTGCTCACCAAGGTGAACACCCATCCTTCGTTCGATCCTCCCCATGAGTTCAAAGCGCGTTAAACTATCTAAGCCAAGATCTCGCTCGAGGTGAGTGCTTTCACGTAAATCTCTATACCTTGACTGAGGCCAGCGCAGTTCTGCGCCCAGCTCTGACACTATCCTACGAATATCAGCTGAATAGTCTGGCATACCGTCTTCGTGATCAATGCTTTCTGTGTGACGTGGTACTCATGAAACGCGGAAACCCATCAGCTTTTCACGTTAAAAAGCCAAAGTCCTTCGTTACCAAGCAAATTCCGTACCCAGAGACTCACTCAAGACCCCGAACGACACTTTTTGCCCAACCAAGCCACTTCCTCATTGATAAAGATCCCGCTCACAACCTGTATCCAGCCATTGATTCCAATAGGACTCGATCGTCCCCTGCTCGCGAAGAAAACACACACCGGGCATACCAGCATTGGCGAGATATTTTTGCACAGCAGCTAAATCAATCTTAAATGCTGGCGAATATGCGCCATACTCATGCCGTATATGCGAATTATTGATCACAGGTTACGTCATCACAGCTGTTTGAGATCCTTCGCTAAAAACTCCCGCCAAGGCACAACCTGTATTCCACCTTCAAGCTCGCGCCTTAACTGGAAAGGGCCAATTACGAAACCCGCAGCTTTATCATGCTCTGCAAGAAAAGCTTTGAGGCCGTTGAGATCACCCGGGTGAAAGTTTGTATTGGATTTGATTTCGATTCCAGCAATCGGCTTTTGACCTCGAGTTACAACCAAATCGACTTCTTGTCCGGTGTTAGTGCGCCAAAAATGAAAAGACAAATCAAGTCGATCATAGGCTACTCGAGCCCTCGCTTGTGTTACAACGAGCTGTTCAAACCGACGGCCACGTATCATTGGTGCCAAACTAGGACCAAGAGTTTGAGCTAAAGCATTTGTCACGCCGGTATCAAAGAAATAGTACCTAGGATGAGCGACCAATCTCTTTCGAACGCTCCGGGTCCACGGGTCAATCCTAAAAGCTAAAAAAGTGTCTTCTAGAATTTGGTAATAGGATTGAATTGTTTTGACGCTAACCCCACAATCTCGCGCCATAGCGCTAGAATTAACAACTTCTCCGTCATTTGCGGCGGCAATATCTAAAAAGCGCGCAAACGGCACAAGATCTCTAACCAGGCCTTCATTAGCAATTTCTTCTCGCAAATATGTGTCGTTATATGCCTGAAGAAATTGTTGAGGATCTTCATCGGCATTTTTGTCCCAGAGGACGGGTAAACAGCCGATTCTGAGAGCGCGTTCGAGGTCGAAGTCAGCGCCAAGCTCTTTCTCGGTCAGCGTATATAGATGGTATGTGTATGCTCTGCCAGCAAGTAGATTGCCGGCGCCACGACGTAGTTTGCGGGCACTTGAACCGGTAAGAATGATCTGGAGCTTATATTCTTCGATGAGAGAATGAACATCATCAAGTATTCCTGGGACCTTCTGAACTTCATCGACAACAATGGTGGGGTTTTTATGTGTGCGGAGGTGAGCAATAACCTCGTCACGAAAGCGTCCAGGTTCCTTCGCGTATTCGAGGCCGGCTCTATGAGGCAGCAAGTTGATATACAAGTCCGATGGCCTTAAACGGTCTTTAATAAGGGTTGTCTTTCCTGTCTGCCGAGGGCCAAAAAGGAAAAAAGACTTGGACTTATGGGTTGTTAGCTCTCTGGTTATCATACTCCAAAAATGTAAGTCTTTTTTGGAGTATCGTCAAGACTCAAAATGCAATGGTTTGACCGATGAGGAGTCAAGCCTTTCTGACTCTAGGTTGGGGTCCGTCTATCCAACGCATAGGTCTATTTGTATCTATCGGCCTGTAATGCGCTTTAGTGTTTGCGGGGAAACCTGTTCATAACTTGCAAACTTCATCGTAAATGTAGCCCGCCCCTGACTAATCGAGCGCAGCTGAGTCGAATAACCAAACATCTCGGATAAGGCGGCATTTGCCTCAACACATTGTAAATGCCCCTTCATCGTGACATTGTTCACCTGTGCGCGACGGCTATTCAGCTCAGTCATCACATTAGATAAGTAATCATCCGGCACCATAACCTCCAACGCCATCACAGGCTCAAGAAGTAATGGGGATGCCTCACGGATTCCACGCCGCAGTGCCATACTTGCGGCCACTTTAAAGGCATTAGGATCTGGAATCTGCGGATCAAAGCGCCCTTCGACCAAACGGGCCTTCACACCGACCACCGGAAATCCAGCCAAAGGACCAGCCAACAAGGACTCCTCCAGTCCTTTTTTGACTTGATCGACATATATCTTTGGAAGTTTTGTCTCCTTGACCTTGTTTTCGAAGATCAGCCCACCTTCCTTCGGACCTGGCTCAAATTCGACTTCCACGTGAGCAAACTGGTTGATACCTGCGCCCTCTCGCCGATAGGTTTCTTCAACTCTTCCGTCACGGGATATGGTTTCGCGGTAGCTCACCTGCGGGTTTCCTACATTGCAATCAACCTTAAATTCTCTCTTTAACCGGTCGACGATGATCTCCAAATGAAGCTCACCCATGCCGGAAAGCAGAGTTTGTCCGGTCTCAGCATTAAAACTCACGCGAAACGATGGGTCTTCCATCTGAAGACGCTCAAGAGACTTTTGAAGTTTATCCGTATCGCCAGAACTCTTTACTTCGACAGCAATAGAAATCACTGGTTCGGGGAACACAACACTCTCAAACCGTATCGGGTGCTTCTGATCACAAACTGTATCACCCGTCGCAATCAGTTTAAATCCTGCTATAGCCACGATCTCGCCGGCACTCACTGTCTCGAGCTCCTCGCGATCATTGGCCTGCATCCTTAAAATTTTTGCAATTCGTTCACGTTTTTCGGTACGGCTATTTAGCACAACTTCGCCCGTTGATATCGAACCCGAATAAACTCGAATATAAGTTAGTTGACCGACAAAAGGATCACTCATAATTTTAAAGGCCAATGCAGAGAAGTGATCATCTGGCGTACGATTTCTCGTCAAAATTTTTTCTTCATTTTCAACGTCCATCCCCTGCACATCGGCAAGATCAAGGGGAGAAGGAAGATAATCCAAAATCGCATCGAGCAGCGGCTGAACTCCTTTGTTTTTAAAGGCACTACCGCAGAAAACTGGCACAAACTTAAAATCGATCGTGCCGCGACGCGCCGCCGCTTTCAGTTCTGCCTCAGAGATCTCGTCACCATTCAAATACTTCTCTGCAAGAGCATCATCGGCATTTGCAAGCTGTTCGACTAAAGCTTCTCTCGCTAAAGCAGCGTCGTCGGCTAATTCATCAGGGATGTCTCGTTCATCCCACTTATCACCTTTGGTATCACCCACACCCCATACTAAAGCCTTCATACGAATCAAATCCACGACACCGCTAAACAAATCTTCTGACCCAATAGGAAGTTGAAATGGCACGGGATTAGCCGCCAACCTCTCTCTCATGGATTCCACCGACCCCTGGAAGTCTGCTCCTATACGATCCATTTTATTGACGAAACAAATCCGAGGAACCTTGTACTTGTTTGCCTGTCTCCACACGGTTTCCGACTGAGGCTCAACTCCACTAACACCATCAAACACGGCGACTGCGCCATCTAGAACCCGAAGTGATCGCTCGACCTCAATCGTGAAGTCCACATGTCCTGGAGTATCGATGATGTTAATCTGATGATTCTTCCAATAAGACGTCACTGCTGCGGCCGTGATTGTGATACCCCGCTCCTGCTCCTGAACCATCCAATCTGTGGTCGTATTGCCCTCATGCACCTCGCCTACGCGATGAATCTTACCAGTATAAAATAAGATACGTTCGGTTGTTGTGGTCTTACCGGCATCGATATGCGCCATAATACCAATATTACGAAGAAGCTTTAAATCAGTTGGCTTAGCACCCATACGGAGTCGTCCTCAAACAGTCGTTTTTTCGGAACAAAGAGACTAACAAATTACAGAGAAAAAAGAGAAGAAATCTTTACAACCAGATCGTCTCGTGAGAGATCCACAGAAGCTACTCCTCTCAATGTACTGCTCCGAGGATTTTCCCTAGATCTCGCTGTCATGAAGAGCATAGACAAAAAAAACCGGATCATAAGATCCGGTTTTCTTCATATTATAATCGAGTCTTTCTGACTCTCTGAGGCACAACCAAAGCCCCCAAAGAAGGGAACTTCTTAAAGAGGAAGAGATCTGCCACAGCCTTGATAGGCCAGCTTTAATCCCCAAGGACCCCTGCCTACAATCACCAGCGGAAGTGCGCAAATGCTTTGTTTGCATCAGCCATCTTATGAACGTCTTCACGACGCTTGATAGCTCCACCACGCTTGTTTGCTGCATCAAGTAGCTCAGCAGCAAGCTTTTCGCGCATCGAGCGACCAGCACGGTCACGAGAAAACTCGATTAACCAGCGGATGGCCAGTGCCTGACGGCGTTCTGGACGAACTTCGACGGGAACCTGGTAGTTTGAACCACCAACCCGCCGGCTCTTAACCTCGAGAAGTGGACGAGTGTTCTCAAGAGCTGCGTGAAATACCTCGATACCATTCTTGAAGGTTCCAAGAGCCTGTGGACCCTTTCCCTCAAGGATATCGATAGCTCCATAAAAAGCTTTTTCGGCCGCTGACTTTTTGCCGTTGATCATCATGCAGTTCATGAATTTTGTAACGACAGGATCCTTGTACTTTGGATCAGGTAAAACTTCGCGTTTAGCAGCAACGTGACGACGTGCCATATTTAATTACTCCTTACTTCTTAGCTGTACCGGCAGCACCGGCCTTAGGCTTCTTCGCACCGTATTTTGAACGACCTTTGCGGCGAGCGCTAACGCCTTGGCAGTCGAGGGCACCGCGGATTGTATGGTAGCGAACACCTGGAAGGTCCTTTACACGTCCTCCGCGGACAAGAACGACGGAGTGCTCTTGTAGGTTATGACCCATACCTCCGATGTAACTACTGACCTCGATCCCGTTCGTCAAACGAACACGAGCTACTTTACGAAGCGCTGAGTTCGGCTTCTTTGGTGTCGTTGTGTAAACACGTGTGCATACACCGCGACGGAAAGGATTGTTGTTTAGTGCCGGAGACTTTGACTTGTAAGTCACCTTCTGGCGGCCTTTGCTAATCATTTGATTAATGGTAGGCATTCAATTTCCCCAATAATTTGTCAAAAACGGACGGTACTCTTAGCAAACCCCGTGTGTTACCGCAACCTATTTCTTGCCTTTCACTTGAACTTATCAGTCCCTGCTTTGGGCAAAACCTTAGAACGACTCACACAATGGTTCTCAAAACCTTAAATATCGCCCTAATTCCACTATCTTGCAACAGCCTCACTGACAACACCTTCTGACTCACCTGCAACGCGCCCCTTGGACCCGACAGCTACCGCTCTAAGCCCACGGTAAGCTGCAGCACCGGTTCCTGCAGGGATCAAGCGACCCATAATGACGTTCTCCTTAAGACCCTGCAATCTATCAACACGGCTGTTGATACTTGCCTCTGTAAGCACCTTCGTCGTTTCCTGGAAGGATGCAGCCGAGATAAAGCTATCCGTCGACAAGCTGGCCCTCGTGATACCCAGCAAGAGCGGCTCGTAAGTCGCCGGGCGCTTGCCCTCGGCGACGAGCTTAGCATTTGCTTCTTCAACCACGGCCAAGTCAACCTGTTCACCTGGAAGGAATCCGCGCGCATCACCGGCTTCGAGAACCTTCACGCGGCGGAGCATCTGGCGAACAATCACTTCAATGTGCTTTGTGTTAATCTTCACGCCCTGGAGACGATAGACGTCCAGAACTTCATCGACCAAGAATCGAGACAGAGCAACACGACCCAAGACTTCCAAGATCTCATGGGGGTTTGGCGAACCATCAACCAGAGGATCACCCTTGCGCACGTAATCACCTTCGGTGACAATCACATGCTTACCCTTCGATATCGAGAACTCCTTCTGCTCACCGTTATCATCGGTCAGAATCAGCTTACGCTTACCTTTTGTGTCGGCACCGAACGAGATCGTGCCATCACGGTCTGCCATGATCGACATCTCTTTCGGTTTACGAGCTTCAAACAACTCAGCAACTCGAGGAAGACCACCGGTAATATCCTTGGTCTTCTGCGCTTCGCGAGGAATCTTCGCCAGGATATCGCCCGGCTTGATGTCTGCCCCATCTTCCACGTTGATGGTAGCACCAACAGGAAGTGCGTAGCGTTTGCCTGCAACCTCGATACCAGGCTTCAATGCAGAACCCTTCGACTCAATCACCGTTTTACGGTTAATGAACGTCTGCTCATCGAGCTTCTGCTCCATCGACTGACCGTCGACTAAATCCTTGTATTTGGCAGTTCCAGCAGCCTCCGAAATAATCGGCACTGAGAACGGATCCCACTCGGTGATCGTCTGTCCGGCCGCAATGGTTTGACCTTCACTTACGCGGATCAACGATCCAAAGTTAACTGGATACGTTTCTTTGATTTTTCCGTGATCATCAACGATTGCTACTTCGCCGTTACGGCTAACAACAATGGCCTCACCATCCCGATTAGAAACTGTACGAATACGTTCAAACTTCACTTTACCAGAGAATTTCGCTTCAATTTTATTTTGAGCCATTTTACCGGAGAAGGTACCACCAAAGTGGAACGTACGCATTGTCAACTGGGTTCCAGGCTCACCGATTGATTGAGCGGCAATAACACCTACAGCCTCGCCCACGTTTACTAACTTACCGGTAGCCAGATCTCTACCATAACAGCGCGCGCAGTTGCCGCGAGCCGACTGACAGGTCAATACGGACCGGATCATCACTTGCTCGACGCCTGCGGCATCAACAAGCTTGCATAGATCTTCCGTAAACAACTGACCTGCCTGCAACAGAACCTGTCCAGAAACTGGATCAGTCACATCCTCTAGAGCTACACGACCAAGCACCCGCTCGCTAAGTTTTTCCTTTATCTCAGCTCCCTCACGAAGGTGTCCCATCGGGATACCTTCTTTCGTTCCGCAGTCCAACTCGGACACGATGGAGTCTTGAGCAACGTCAACCAAACGACGAGTTAGATAACCCGACGAAGCTGTCTTCAAAGCTGTGTCTGCCAAGCCTTTACGAGCACCGTGAGTTGAAGTGAAGTACTCAAGAACAGTGAGCCCTTCGCGGAAGTTCGAAGTGATCGGAGTTTCAATAATGTCTCCGCTTGGCTTCGCCATAAGTCCCCGCATCCCCGCCAACTGACGAATCTGCTGCGCGGAACCCCGGGCACCAGAGTCGGCCATCATGTAAATCGAGTTATTGGAGGCCACTGTTTGGACCTGACCTTTGTGGTCTTCGCGCTTCATGAATTTGATGTTGTTAAACATCTCATCAGCAATGTTGTCGGTAACCTTTGCCCAGATGTCAATGACCTTGTTATATCGCTCACCATCGGACAAAAGACCTTCCGAATACTGTTCTTTGATCTTCTTCACTTCTTCGTAGGCGTCTTCCAGCATCTTCTGCTTCCCAGGAGCTACGACCATGTCGCCAATGGAAATCGATAGACCTGCCTTCGTTGAATAGCGGTAGCCCATGCTTCGCAGTTTATCGGCGAGCAACACCGTAGATTTCGGTCCACACTTATGGAACGCTTCGTCAACCAACTTGCCAAGGTCTTTCTTACCAAGAGTGCGATTGATCAATCCAAAGTCTAACCCTTCTGGTAACACCTCGCGAAGGATTACGCGACCAACAGTCGTTTCCCATCGCTGCCCGTCAATACGCACTGTGATCGGCGCTTGCAGACCGACTTGATCATGATCGTAAGCAGCACGAACCTCTTCGATGGAGCCAAAGATTTTACCAGCGCCCTTGCCACCAATATCATCCTTAGTCATGTAGTAAATTCCAAGAACAATATCCTGCGTTGGTACGATAACCGGAGATCCGGATGCAGGGGAGAGAATATTGTTTGAGGACATCATCAATACGCGCGCTTCCATCTGTGATTCGACGGATAGCGGCACGTGAACAGCCATCTGGTCACCATCAAAATCCGCATTAAATGCAAAACAGACGAGAGGATGTAGCTGTATCGCTTTACCCTCGATCAAGACGGGCTCAAAAGCCTGAATACCGAGACGGTGAAGCGTAGGTGCACGGTTCAAAAGAACTGGATGCTCTTTGGAAACTTCTTCAAGACAATCCCAAACCTCAGGACGCTCTTTTTCAACAAGCTTCTTTGCAGATTTGATGGTCGAGACAACGCCATGCTCTTCCAACTTATTGTAGAGGAAAGGCTTAAATAGCTCGATCGCCATTTTCTTCGGCAAACCGCACTGATGCAAGCGAAGATCAGGTCCTACCACGATCACGGAACGACCAGAGTAGTCAACCCGCTTACCAAGAAGGTTCTGGCGGAAACGACCCTGTTTACCCTTAAGCATATCCGACAGAGATCGCAATGGACGCTTATTTGGTCCAGTGAACACCTTGCCACGACGACCATTGTCAAACAGTGCGTCAACAGATTCTTGCAACATCCGCTTTTCGTTACGGACGATAATTTCCGGAGCATTCAACTCCTGGAGGCGCAGCAAGCGGTTGTTTCGGTTGATCACCCGACGGTACAAGTCATTCAAATCAGACGTCGCAAATCGTCCACCATCCAAAGGCACCAATGGGCGAAGATCGGGAGGAAGAACAGGAATAACGTTGAGCATCATCCACTGTGGTTTCGCAAAAAACTCGCCGTTCTCATCGAGTTGATTAAACGCTTCGACAACCTTGAGGCGCTTCTGCAACTTCTTTTTTGATGCCTCAGATGTCGTCTCTTCGAGTTCAGCGCGAAGTTGATCTGCAAGCTCTTCGACCCGTAGATTCCCCAAAAGTTCCTGCATAGCTTCTGCACCCACACCCACGCGGAATGTGTTGTTGCCGTACTTCTTTAACATCTCGTCTAGCTCGTCTTCAGAGATCACCGATCCAATCTCTTTTTTGAGCTCTTTATCTTTCAAGATTTCTTCAGAAGCCTCAAGCAGCACGTAGGACTCACTGTAGAGAATGCGCTCTACGTCCTTTAACGCGATATCAAGGATCGCACCGATGCGGCTTGGCAAGGACTTCAAAAACCAAATGTGCGCCACAGGGGTTGCTAGGTTGATGTGACCCAAACGTTCACGACGGACTTTAGAGTGAATAACTTCTACACCGCATTTGTCACAGACAATTCCGCGGTGTTTCATACGCTTATACTTACCGCAAATGCACTCAAAGTCTCGCACCGGACCAAAAATTTTGGCACAGAACAGTCCATCACGTTCAGGCTTGAAGGTACGATAGTTGATCGTTTCTGGCTTCTTAACTTCACCAAAGGACCAGCTACGAATCTTCTCAGGTGAGGCCAATGAAATCTTAATTGCGCTAAAATTCAGTGGATCATTTGGCTTATCGTAGAAATTAATCAAATCCTTCACAATTGACTCCCTTTTTCAGGTCTTGGATTGCCATTCGACACATCGAAAAGCTCATGAACGGCCCAACATTAGACCGTCCATGTATCACATCATCACACCGGGTTGATCTCTGGGTTAACTTCCTGTCCATCTTTGCGAAGCAGGTTCACATCTAGAGCAAGAGACTTAAGCTCTTGGACAAGAACGTTGAACGACTCTGGTAACCCTGGGGTCATCATGTTGTTACCTTTGACGATAGATTCGTACATCCTCGTACGTCCCATCACGTCATCTGACTTCACCGTCAAGAACTCTTGCAGTGTATAGGCAGCGCCGTACGCCTCCATCGCCCACACTTCCATCTCTCCGAGACGCTGACCACCAAACTGAGCCTTACCACCGAGAGGCTGCTGGGTCACCATCGAGTAAGGACCAATCGACCTGGCGTGAATTTTCTCGTCAACAAGATGGTGCAGCTTCAGGACGTACATCACGCCGACTGTCACTTTCTTGTCGAAGCGGTTACCGGTACGACCATCAAACAGCTCAACCTGACCACTCGGATCAAGATCTGCCAATTCAAGGGCCGCTCTAATCTCTGGCTCTGCCACGCCGTCAAAAACGGGATTGGCAAAATGTACGCCGTCCTTGAACTTACGGATAAAGGCTTTAAGATCATCATCAGACGCACTCTTGATGAACTTCCGAATTTCTGCATCCTGAGACTCATCTTTCCAAATCTCAAGAGCCATTTTCTCTAAGGCTTCGCGGTTAAAGTTTTCCTCGATATAGCGATTTAACTTCTCACCTAGACCTTTTGCAGCCCAGCCTAAGTGGGTTTCCAAAATCTGACCGACGTTCATCCGGCTTGGGACACCCAACGGGTTGAGAACCACATCAACTGGTCGTCCGCTCGATAGAAATGGCATGTCTTCCTCTGGAAGAATACGGGACACAACACCCTTGTTACCGTGACGACCCGCCATCTTGTCACCAACCTGAAGCTTACGCTTGATGGCAACATAAATCTTGACCATCTTGATCACACCGGGAGGAAGCTCATCACCCTTTTTAATCTTTTTAATTTTTTCGTCGGTGAAAAAGCGCTCGATATTAATTTTATCTCGCAGGCTGTCTAAAGCCTTCTTGAGATCAGCATTCTTACCAGCATCCTTCAGCGACAACTGCTCCCATAGGTTGTACTCAAGGCTATCAATCAATGCCCGATCAATCTTCGCACCTTTGGCAACCACTAAATTGCCATCTTTATCCTTAATGTCGACCGCAGTCACGTCACCGCCAGCAATCCGCATAAACTTGGTCGCTGCCGAGTCACGGTAAATCGCAATGGTATCAGCCTCATCCTTACGGATTCGAATAATTTCTTGCTCCTCGATCTGCGCACTACGAGAATCACGATCGGCTCCCTGACGAGAGAATACCTTCGCACCAATCACGGTCCCGACAACACCAGGAGGAACGCGCAACGAGGTATCGCGAACGTCACCAGCCTTCTCACCGAAGATCGCCCGTAGAAGTTTTTCTTCAGGCGTCAACTGTGTTTCGCCTTTTGGTGTGATTTTACCAGCAAGGATCTCACCTGGCTTGACCTCAGCACCGATCCTAATGATACCAGCATCGTCAATATTGCGAAGGGCCTCTTCGCCAACATTTGGAATGTCAGCTGTGATTTCTTCCTGACCAAGCTTCGTATCACGGGAAATACACTCAAACTCTTGAATATGGACCGATGTAAACAGGTCCTCTTTGACCACGCGTTCGGAGATCAAAATCGAGTCTTCGAAGTTGTACCCATTCCACGGCATGAAGGCCACGACCACGTTTTGACCGAGGGCCAACTCACCCATCTCGGTTCCAAAACCGTCAGCTATGATGTCGCCTCTTTTAACCTGCTCGCCCTTCCGTACGATTGGCTTTTGGTTGATACATGTATCAACGTTTGACCGCTTGTACTTCTGCAGCTTGTAGATATCAACGTCAGTACCAACTTCTGTAGGACTTTCATCCTTACCGGAGCACTTAACGACAATACGTTCAGCATCAACAAACACCACTTCACCGTCTCGTCGCGTAACGACCGTAGCGCCGGAATCCCGGGCCACTGTTCTTTCGAGACCTGTACCGATGAGCGGAGCCGACGTTCTTACGAGGGGCACAGCCTGACGCTGCATGTTTGATCCCATCAAAGCACGGTTTGCATCGTCGTTTTGCAAGAAAGGAATCAATGAAGCGGCAACCGAGACCAACTGGTTCGTTGAAACATCCATCAGGTCTGCTTCCTCGAAGCGAACCATTTCAGATTCACCAGCGCGGCGCGCACCAACTAGATCATCACTTTTCCTGGATCCGTCTTTCAACGCAAGAGCGATCACGTGATCTTTCTGCTCGTCACGGGCGCCGTACCAAGTGACTTTCTTGTCAGCCATGTTCTTATATGGAGTCTCGATAAACCCATATTCATTAACCTTGGCGTAGGAAGCCAAACTCGCAATCAAGCCAATGTTTGGACCTTCAGGCGTCTCAACAGGACAGATCCGTCCATAGTGAGTCGGGTGAACGTCACGCACCTCAAACCCTGCACGATCACGGTTCAAACCACCAGGCCCAAGAGCCGATAAACGACGCTTGTGAGTGATCTCAGACAGCGGGTTGGTTTGATCCATAAACTGACTAAGCTGACTTGAACCAAAGAATTCTTTAACCACCGCAGCCGCAGGTTTGTTATTGATAAAGTCTGTCGGCAGTAGGGTTTCTACGTCTTGTAGTTGAAGCCTCTCACGAATGGCCCTTTCGATTCTAAGGAGTCCGATGCGGTATTGGTTTTCCAATAACTCGCCAACGGCTCTAACACGACGGTTACCAAGGTGATCAATATCGTCGATGTCACCTTCGCCGTTTTTAAGCTTAATCAGATACTTGACGGCCTCAAGAATATCATCTTTTGTCAGCGTCCGATGCTCGCGATCAATGTTAAGACCTAAGCGGTCATTAAGCTTAATACGACCAACGATACTCAAGTCGTAACGATCTGGATCGAAGAATAGCTTATTGAAAAGATCGTTCGCAGACTCAAGTGTCGGAGGATCTCCTGGACGCATACGTTTGTAGACTTCCAAAACAGCCTCGTCGCGCGAACCAACCTTGTCATTGACAAGGGTGTTGCGGAATGACGCATCGACGTTGACATTGTCGATAAACAACACTTGGAATTCAGTTATCCCATGATCAAACAGCTTCGTGATCTCTGCTTTGCCAAACTCAACATTCAAACCAATAACGATGTCACCGCTAGCGTCTTTAATATCAGTCGCTGCGATCTTGCCAAGAATATCTTCCGCCGCTACGTGCTGATACTCAAGCTTAGCTTGTTGCATTTTACGAATGGCACCCGGCGTGATCCGACGACCGCGCTTACAGTAAACTTCGCCTGACTTTGGATCTACGATATCCGAGCTAGCTTTTTGACCCTTTAACAGATCATAGTCCAAACGCTTTTCGAATTTACCATCTTTAATGCGGATTGTTTCACGCTTATAGAACTGATCCAGCAATTCAGACTCTGTGTAACCAAGAGCCTTCAACAAAATCGTCGCGTGCAATTTTCTGCGACGATCTATGCGGACGTGTAAGATGTCTTTGGTGTCAAACTCGAAATCAAGCCAGCTACCGCGGTAGGGAATGATACGAGCCGAGTAAATAACTTTTCCGGTCGTGCTGTTTCGACCCTTGTCGTGGTCGAAAAACACACCTGAAGACCGGTGAAGCTGGGATACAATCACACGCTCCGTACCGTTAATGATAAATGTTCCATCAGCCGTCATGAGGGGAATTTCACCGAAGTAAACTTCCTGTTCCTTAACGTCTTTGATGGACTTTACTTCCTTGTCCCAGATGACAAGGCGAATCACAACGCGCAAAGGCGCCGCATAACTCATGCCACGCTGACGACATTCGTCGACGGTGTATTTGGGTTCTTCGAAATGGTAGCTTTCAAACTCCACGGAGGCAGTTTCGTTTGTATCCTTGATCGGGAACACAGACTTAAATACAGCCTGCAAACCCATCGTCTTGCGCTTTGCAGGCTCGACATCGGCTTGAAGGAACTGTGAATAGCTGCTTCTCTGAATCTCAATCAGATACGGTATTTCAACTGCAGGAAGGACTTTTGCGAAGCTTTTACGGGGACGAGTGTAGCTGGCTGCCAAGGAGGTCATGAAATTCTCCTGAATTATTAGCAAAATAAGAAACCGAAGTGTAACAGCCAAACAGAGTTCGCGAAAGCGAAATCTGTTGGTAAATAGCAGACAACGGCAGCCCGAGAGCGTCGACGCCCCCGAGCTGCCTGTTTAGCCTGCAGCAAGCAAAAATGAATTACTTCAATTCGACTTTGCCGCCAGCTGCCTCAAGAGCCTTCTTGATTTTGTCTGCTTCTTCTTTGCTCGCACCTTCTTTTACGGTCTTAGGAGCGCCTTCAACAAGGTCTTTCGCTTCTTTTAGGCCGAGTCCGGTGATTGCACGAACTTCCTTGATCACGTTGATCTTGTTTGCACCACCATCCTTGAGGATGATTGTGAACTCAGTCTGCTCTTCGGCAGCAGGAGCTGCAGCAGCTCCGCCTGGTGCAGCAGCAAAAGCAACTGGAGCAGCGGCGCTAACGCCAAACTTTGTCTCAAGCTCCTTCACGAGATCTGCCGCCTCAAGAAGCGTCATGTTTTCAAGAAATTGTACAACTTGTTCTTTAGTAACTGACATGGTGTCCTCCCATTTTGTTCTCAGGCCGCTTGATCACAGCCTGGGAAATGATTGTTATTGTTTCTTTTCTTTAATTTGGTTGATAACTTGAACAAGGCTTCTAGGCACTGCGTTGATGACCCCAAGGAGTCCGCGGTGAGGAGAAACCATTAGTCCCACAATTTGACCCAACAAAACTTCCTTGGTCGGCAGCGAGGCAATCGCCTTTACGTCCGCGGAAGAAAGCTTCCTTGAGTCCATAACCCCTGCCGTGATTTTGAAAAGCTCATTGCTCTTTTCAAACTCAGAAAGGGCCTTCGCACCAGCTGCTGCGTCACCGTACAGGAACGCGATACCAACTGGTCCCTTCAGGCTGTCGACCAGGGCCTTTGCGTCCTGGGCTTTGCCTTCAATCGCCTTCTTAGCAACGCGGTTCTTCACAACCCGGAACTCGCCGTTGACTTTTTTAAGAGCTTTGCGAAGCTCCGTCAGGCTTGCTACGGTAAGACCACGATATTCCGCCAATACGGCTGCATTTGCCTTTTCAAAACGCCCTTCCGCAACTACGCGAAGCGCTTCTTTACCTTTACGATCCATTGCCTTACCCTCTCTCTGCTGATCAGCTACTATTGCGATGGCTTACGCTCTGAAGGGCGCTGGGTCAACCTTGACTCCAGGACTCATCGTCGCAGACATGCTGATTTTTTTAAGATAGGTACCCTTGGCAGAGGCCGGCTTAGCGCGAGCAATGGCTTCCAGCACCGCACGAGCGTTGTCAGAAAGCTTCTCTGCTGAGAAACTAGCCTTACCAACTGGCGCATGCACGATTCCCGCCTTATCAACGCGGTACTCGACACGACCTGCCTTTAGTTCATTGATTGCCTTAACAACGTCCATAGTCACCGTACCGAGTTTTGGATTCGGCATGAGACCACGAGGACCAAGAACCCGACCTAGCTTACCAACAACACCCATCATATCTGGGGTTGCGATCACCTGATCAAAGTCCAGCCACCCGCCGTTAATGCGGTTTCCAAGGTCGTCACCACCCACTGCTTCGACACCAGCATTTTGCGCCGCCTGAGCTGCTTCGCCCTTAGCGAACACAACTATGCGAACCGTCTTGCCTAGACCATGAGGTAGAGCCACCGCACCGCGAACGTTTTGGTCCGCCTGCCGAGGGTCCACGCCAAGGTTTACCGCAAGGTCAACCGTCGCGTCGAATTTGGTGTAGCAAGTTTCCTTGACTAGCTTGGTCGCATCCTCCAACGAATAGGTCTGTTCCCTATCCACTTTGGCGATTGCGGCCTTGTACTTTTTGCCACGAGCCATTCTTATATCTCCGTAGTACAATCGAACGCTTAACGCGCTCTCCTACATTGCCCACCCCCAACCACCATGGTTGGGGCAGAACAAACTTATTTAACCTCCAACCCCATGGAGCGGGCAGAACCAGCGATAATTTTCGCCGCTTGCTCAATGTCATATGCATTGAGGTCTTCCATCTTCATTTTGGCGACTTCTTTAACCTGGGCCATCGTCACACTTCCACAGGTTGCTTTACCTGGAGTTTGGGACCCAGACTCAATCTTTGCCATCTTCTTTAGGAGGCTTGTCGCTGGAGGGGACTTTGTTAAAAATGAAAACGACTTATCAGCGTAAACAGTGATAATCGTAGGAAGAATATCCCCTGCCTGCTTTTGCGTTTTAGCATTAAACTCTTTGCAGAACGCCATAATATTAACACCGCGCTGGCCAAGTGCTGGGCCAATGGGAGGCGATGGGTTAGCCTTTCCCGCGGGAATCTGCAACTTAATAAAACCAACTACTTTTTTTGCCATTTTAGAATCCTTTTGCTCAAACGTCTGTCGCTCAGATTACTGGGAGCAGCTCAGGCTTTCAAAAAAACGAGAGTGCCGTCTATATTTAAAAAAATTGAAGATGTCAAGACAGGTTTGGCACACAAACAATCTTTGTATGGAAACTGTGCAACCTGCCAACAATCTATCCAATTTTTTCGACTTGGCCGTAGTCCAACTCTACTGGTGTTTCTCGACCAAAGATGCTGACCAAAATGCGAAGCTTCATCTTGTCTGGACGCACTTCGTCAATCACGCCATCAAAATTTGTGAATGGACCGTCTTTAACTTTGACATTTTCGCCCTTGCGGAAATTCACTTCAGCCCGCACCTGCTGCTTTTGAGCCTCGACGGCCTCAGGAGACGTCAACCTTATCACCTCAGCATCTGTGATCGGCCTTGGCGGTCTGCGGGAATCCCCGCCAACAAAACCAGTAATTTTGGGCGTATTGCGGACCAAAGCGCCTGTTTCATCAGAGAAATCCATTTCTACCAAAATATAGCCAGGAAATGACGTCTTCTCGACGCGCTTCTTTTTACCACTCTTAAGCAAGGTTTCGGTCGCCGTGCGCGGCACAAAAATTTGACCAAACTTTTCCTCGAGGCCTTGAGCCTTGATTCGTTCGACAAGACCTTGCTTTGCCTTTTCCTCGGACCCCGTGTGCGTGTGCACAACGTACCATTTTTTACTTGAAGTTACTACTTCCACTGGGTTATCTCCCCTGACCGCTGTGCATTACGCCAACAGCAATTTCAAAATCCTGGCCCACGCCAAGTCAAATACAGTAAGAATCACAGAAAAAATAGCCACAACGATACAAACAATCATCGTCAGCTTCTTCGTGTGCTCCCAGTCTGGCCACTGCACCTTTCGCAGCTCTCCGACCGAGGCCAAGAAGTACTCGTGCCGCTCTGTCTTGCGAACAAGGAGCCAAATGGACAATAAACCCAGCACGACAGCGAGGGCAACGCTACCGGCATTGAAACCAGCTTCATAGCGCTCAAGCCAGCCTGACTTTAGCCCAATAAACATGAACATTTTCCAAAAAACGAAACCTGCAAGACAAGCCCATGAGGCATAGATCGTCCGCAGCCAGGTTGAATCGTCTTTTTGCATACTTCACCTTCAGCAAGGAAAGCCACCATGTAAAGTTTTTTGAAATGGTGGCAGGCGAGGAGGGACTCGAACCCACAACAAACGGATTTGGAATCCGTCGCTCTACCATTGGAGCTACTCGCCTAGAGTTTAACACGATAAAAAGTGGCCCCTTTCGGGGCCACTTCGAAGAACTTAGAACCGATTAGTCAAGAATGTCAGCCACAACGCCGGCACCAACTGTGCGTCCACCTTCACGGATCGCAAAGCGCAACTGCTTGTCCATAGCAATCGGGGTGATGAGCTCAACTTCCATCGCGATATTGTCGCCTGGCATAACCATCTCAACATTATCTGGCAACTTGATCGATCCCGTTACATCTGTCGTACGGAAGTAGAACTGAGGACGATATCCTTTGAAGAATGGAGTATGACGTCCACCTTCTTCCTTCGTAAGGATGTAGACCTCAGCCTTAAACTTCTTATGAGGCTTGATCGATCCTGGCTTCGAAAGGACCTGTCCACGCTGAACATCTTCACGCTTTGTACCACGGAGAAGAATACCGCAGTTGTCTCCAGCGCGACCTTCATCGAGGAGCTTACGGAACATCTCAACACCTGTACAGGTTGTCTTTTGCGTATCGCGCAGACCGACGATTTCCATTTCATCGCCTGTCCTGATAATACCGCGCTCAACACGACCCGTGACGACTGTTCCACGACCAGAGATCGAGAAAACGTCTTCAATCGGCATCAAGAATGGCATATCAACTGGGCGCTCGGGAAGCGGAATGTAAGTGTCACAGGCTGCGATCAAGTCACAGATTTTCTTGCCCCAGTCACTGTTTGGATCTTGGGACTCAAGAGCCTTAAGTGCAGACCCACGGATCACAGGAGTGTCATCTCCAGGAAACTTGTAGGTGTTTAGAAGCTCACGAACTTCCATCTCAACAAGGTCAAGAAGCTCTGTGTCATCAACCATATCACACTTGTTCATGAACACGACGATCTTTGGAACGCCTACCTGACGAGACAACAGAATGTGCTCACGAGTTTGCGGCATAGGACCGTCAGATGCAGAAACGACAAGAATCGCTCCGTCCATCTGGGCTGCACCAGTGATCATGTTCTTCACGTAGTCCGCGTGACCTGGGCAGTCAACGTGTGCGTAGTGACGAGTATCAGACTCATATTCCACGTGAGTGGTCGAGATCGTAATCCCGCGAGCCTTCTCCTCAGGAGACTTGTCGATTTGATCGTACGCTAATCCTTGTCCACCGTGCTTCTTTGCCATGATGAATGTGATCGCTGCGGTAAGAGTCGTCTTACCGTGGTCAACGTGACCAATCGTACCGATGTTAACGTGTGGTTTCTTCCGCTCAAACTTCTCTTTTGCCATTGGCTTCCTCCCGCTACTTGGCAGTCTAAAAAGCAAACTCATAAACTAACAAATCGTTCACCACACAAAAGTCTTAAGAACTTTAGAATGGATAAGACGCAAAACAGTACCACCGATAAAGACCGTTGTCGAGCCTAACACCATCGGGCGCAGATCCGACCTTGGTCCAGAAAGGTGGAGCCTCGGACGGGACTCGAACCCGTGACCTCGTCCTTACCAAGGACGTGCTCTACCAACTGAGCTACCGAGGCAGTGTTGGAGCGGAAGACGAGGGTCGAACTCGCGACATTTAGCTTGGAAGGCTAATGCTCTACCAACTGAGCTACTTCCGCATGCCCTGGGTGCTTTACACAGCGCCCAACAAACTGCTGAAACCGGTCTTCGGCTAGCCGACTCGATGGTGGATGGGGAAGGATTCGAACCTTCGAAGACTATTGCCAACAGGTTTACAGCCTGTCCCCTTTGGCCACTTGGGTACCCATCCGCAAGTCCATGTTCTCAGCTGGAGCTGGCGATGGGACTTGAACCCGCAACCTGCTGATTACAAATCAGCTGCTCTACCAATTGAGCTACGCCAGCAGCAAGTACGAACACTGCTTCAACATTTCCTCTCATAACTCGGTTTCTTGGTCTAGTTCCTGGTGGCTAAACTTAGTTACACGAATCCACAAAAGGGAGCAGTTGTGATACATGGCGCAACAAACTCTGTCAAGCGATCTAAGGCTAACAAAAACAGATTTTTATAGAAGGCATGAACCCTTGCCTCTAAAACAAGCAAATCTAGGATTCTGTCACCAATCCATGGACAAGAATACCAGCTGCCACTGAAACATTAAGCGAATCCAACGTTCGGTCACCCCCTGGGATGGCAATTTGAACGTCACAGCGTCCTAACACGTGCTGACTGATTCCCTTATCTTCCGCACCGAGAACTAAAACCTGGCGATCGAAGCGTCCTCGTACCTTTGCCAGCGGCTCGCCGCCCATTGCCGCCCCCAACACCCAGTAATCATTGCGCTTAAGTTCTTCTAGGGTGCGTGATACGTTGACCACCAAGACCAAATCCGTCAAAGCAAATCCGCCCTGGGCCGTATTTACGCTCGCTTGGGTTAAAAGAACTTGTCGCTTTTCAGGTACAATTACGTGTTTTACCCCGAAAAACGCGGCAGTTCGAACGATTGCACCCAGGTTTCTCGGATCGGAGATGTGATCCAGCACTAAGATTAGCTCTCGACCCAGATTCTTGCGTGATTGAATGCGCTCAAGACACTCAGACCACTCAATCATTTCATGCTTGATATGCGCCCAAGCTGGAGTTGGCGGTAAAACTTCTGAGCCGTTTTCCGACACTGCGATAACATGAACCTTAAACCCTGCCAACTCGTCTTTAACCTGATTCAAAGCTCGATCTTTAGCGAAGATCTTCATCACGGAGTCTGGCTTATGACGCAGGTATTCGCGGATTGCAGCAACGCCTTCTACGACAAAAATACCCTCCGGCAGTGAAGCACGCTCAACTCTGCGCGGAGATTTCCCACGAAAACCACCACCCGAAGGATCCACTACACGAGCACCCGAAGAGTGCTTAGACTGCCGATGCGACTTAGACTTCACGACGTGATCTCCCGAAAATGCGCACGAAGTTCTCTAGCCGCTTCAAAAGGCAACAAATCACCCGATGTTAACAACAAATATTTCGTTAGGGACTCGATTCGACTTTGGAAATATTCAATACGACTCGAGTTAGAAGAACACTGCAACAGCATGGCACTAATAGATTCCGTCGTCAAATTACCGACAGGATCTAGAAATATCGAGATCGCTCCATCGTGATTTAGAGTCAAAGCAAAAGCTGTTAAATCCGCTGCAGGAAACAACATATTTGCCGCAACAAAAGCGTTGGCGACTAAATCGCGCAACAGTTGGTAAGCATCAATAGCCGACTTTAAAGTCGCAAACTGTGCGTCCATCCTAATCCCATCGACGGAGGCCATTCCCTCAAGTTTCAGATGCCCCATAGCGACAAGCTTCTGCAGCGCCACCAGCGTGTTGGCTTTTGTTAGTTTACTTTTTTCAACCACCTCTCCAACCAACGGAGAACCAGAGCACAGTTCCAGCATGTCGCCAATGAATGTTCCAGGCTCACTGGCTCCGAGTTTGAACTCATCGACGCGAGAAACGCAAACGTCCTCGATCAATCGCCCAGCAAAGGAACGAAAGTGCATTCCAAAGCTAAAAGCTGCGTCCAACATGGGTTTCGTACCAGATTCAAAATTCACTTCAACAGGAGACGTACCCGCGTGGATCTCTACAAAAGTAGACTCCGCCAAAAAAACACTTCGGAAAATCTCGCGAACTTGAGACTTAAGCGCATGCCATAAATCAATAGTCGAGAAACGACCACTGGCAATCAACACTTTACCAAACTTCGTTTTCCGATCGACCTGAACTGCAAACTGAGTCAGCTGTTCCAAAGAGATGATCGCTTCGCGATAAATGACTTCCCCTAATCGGTCATCAATCAAGTCAGATGATGCAAACACCAATTCCCCTGATTTAAAATACAGCTTTTTAACACCAAACCCAGTATCTACTACCGCCACCCCACTCCAGTGCCTTTGATTAATACCAACAAAAAAATCGTAAAGCATCTCCGCCGAACACTGGGCAAATCCATGCTTTTGTTCTGGATTGTTGTCAGTCGGTGCTTCGAATGCTAGGATTCGACTCTTACCTAGCTGCGATACTCTCCAAGCTTTGCCACCTGATGTCTTTTCGCCGGGCATTAAACCTGATATCACAAGATCCGAATCATTCCAGCTAGCGGAAATCGTCTTTGATTCCATAGAAAATCAACCTTTCAACTTCTTTGGGTCTATATCATAGGTCTTAAGCTTGCGATGAAGATTGCTTCGCTCAATATTGATTGCATCTGCAGTTTTAGACACATTCCAATCATGTTCCTCAAGTTTACCAAGAATATAGGATCGCTCAAAGTCGCTTTTTGCATCCTTGAGAGATTGAGCATATTTCGCAGAGTCTTGCCGATCACTGGTACCTTGGACTAAATCATCCGGCAAATCCTCGACAATGATCTCAGGGCCACTTGCCATGATGACCAGGCGCTCAAGGGTGTTCTTCAATTCGCGAACGTTGCCAGGCCAATCGTAGGAGCATAACGCCTTTTTTGCATCATCTGAGATCCGAACTGCTGGTTCACCTGCCTCGACTGACTGCATTAGGAAAAAATCAATTAGCCCGGGAATATCCTCCCGTCGTTCGCGAAGAGGCCTCACTAACATTGGAATTACATTCAACCGGTAGAACAAATCCTCTCGGAAAGCACCCTGCTTAATAGCGGTGGGCAAATCACGATTAGTGGCCGCCAAGACCCTCACATCCACATGTATGGTCTTATGATCGCCAACTCTTTCAAAACTTTTCTCCTGAAGAACTCGCAAAACCTTAGCCTGAGTTTTAATCGACATATCGCCAACTTCATCTAAAAAAATCGTTCCTTGATGGGCCAGCTCGAAGCGCCCTTTACGATCTGAAATCGCATTTGTAAAGGCACCTTTCACATGACCAAACAACTCGGCCTCAATCAGCTCATCTGGAATTGCAGCACAATTAATCGCAACAAACGGTTTGCTGGCTCGTGGACTAAGATTATGAATCAATCTCGCTACAACCTCCTTGCCAACGCCATTTTCACCCGTAATCAATACCGCGGCATTTTTAGGCCCAACGGCAGCTATCTGCCGTCGCAGTGCAGCCGTCACTGCAGAATCTCCGATTAAATCTCTACTGATTGATATTGGATGTGTTGGATTTTTCTTTTCAAACATGACCTGAGCTTGACCTAGAAGAGCAATAATTTTTTCCAGTTCAAGGGGCTTTTCAAGGACTTCAAAAGCCCCCAACCTCGTAGCTCTCACTGCAGTTTCAATGGTGGCGTGACCACTCATGATAACGACCGGAATATCCGGGTGCATATCCTTAATACCTTGCAGCACAGCTATTCCATCCATACCTGGCATCCAGATATCTAAAAAAACTAAATCTGGTGGATTTACTTTACATTCAACGAGGCCCTTGGGCCCATCCGTTGTCACTGAGACACGCCACCCTTCATCTTCAATCACTCCAGCTAAACTTTCACCTATACTCCGCTCATCGTCAATAATGAGCGCACGCATGATTCGTGCTTGTTTCGTCATCCTTTAGCCCTCTCTCTTACGGGTAACTCAACCCTAAACAAGGTCCCATGAGTATCACTTTTTGCTAGGCGAACATATCCGCCATGATCAGTAACAATTTGACTTACAATCGCGAGCCCCAGACCAGTTCCACCGTCTTTGGTTGAAACATAAGGCTCAAATATCCGGTCTCGAATGTTAGCGGGGACCCCTAGCCCATTGTCCTCGATCTCTAGGACCTCAGAATCTATATCTGGGTCAAATTTGGTTGTCACAGAAATCCTGCCTGAACGCCCGCTTGACAAAACTGCATCAACAGCATTTGTCAGAAGGTTTACAACCACTCGATTGAACTGATCAGGATCCAGCGCAATTGGCGGCATCACGGCTTCGGTATACTTAAACTGAATTTGAGGATAACCCGTTCGAAACACATCCAGTGCCGCGGCGACAATCGGATTCATAGCGATGATCTGAGTTTGAATAGCGGGCAAACGAGAAAACTTACTAAACTCATTTACAAGCCCGCGCAACGTATCAACCTGAACTAATATTGACTCCACACACTTTTTGAAAACCTCTCCATCGTCTCCCTCGAATCTGTCAGAAAATCGCCGTAGAAGCCTCTCAGCCGACAGTCTGATCGGGGTTATTGGATTCTTAATTTCGTGAGCAATCCTTTTTGCGACCTCTCGCCACGCCGTCGCCCTTTGCATGCGAATCCGGTCCGTTGCATCATCGATTACCATTACTGCCCCCTGAACATCTCCATTACTTGTCTCAATTTGACTACGAGCCACATAGACCGTCGCATCCACACCCACATCACGAAGATCAACTTCGCGAGCCGAGGAACGTGGACTTTCTGACATGCTCATCCATAAATGATGATACAGGCGATCACCTAACACAGTCGAAATGTGCTGACCAACAGGCTTACTGACACTAATTCCAAGCATGCTCATTGCGGCATCATTGAAGGCAGTGACGAGACCCTGATTGTCGACCGCAATCACTCCCGAAACGATATTCTCAAACACGACCTCCATATATCGACGACGCTTTTCTAATTCTCGATTTGAATCCTGAAGGCGAACCTGGGCTGTTTCTACATCATGCCTGTGTCTCGACAAGTCCATTGTCATCGCATTGAATGCACGAGTCAGTTGCCCAGTTTCATCCTCTGTAAAATTATGCAATTTGACCGTATAGTTGCCCAACGCGACCTCTTTGGTGGCTTCTGCGAGTACTTGGAGCGGGCCGGTGATCGCCTTTGCGACATAAAATCCAAACCAAACAGCCCCAAAAACAATCAGGAGGGTCATAACGGTTACTAAAATCAAATAACTGACCCGAACGAGTTGTGCACCAGGCTTTAAGGCAGATAATCCGTCAAGAATCATTTGAATATTGGCCAACACAGGAACGTCGAATCGTTCCTCGACTGTCACAAACGCAATCACATTGCCTCGTTTGCCACGAATTGGCACAGCCGCTCGAATCACGTCCTTGCCGTTTTCAACGGTTACAGTGGAGGTACTAACCAAATTTGGGTTAGTACCAAATCGCGACATCAAATCTGCCAAGTAGGAACGAATCTCCGAGGACTCTGACCTAAGCCCGGACATTGCAGATTCTCGATTCAACATTACGCCAGCTGAGTTATAGACTCGAACTGATTGAATTCCGTAATCCAACTCAAAACCAGACAAATCTATGGTCTGAGACTCTTCAACGGCGGGCCTCGTAATCTGAGGCACCGCTTTCAGCCGGGCTGCTGCAAGCTTTGCGATGGACTCGAGTCTTTTCTGATCCTGGAAGTAAATTTGAACGCCTGCATCTCGCGTTTGACGGGTCGTTTCCTTTACCCGACCACCAAACCACTCATCGAAGCTCTGGGTAATGAATCGCGTACTAACATAAAAAACCAAAACGGTCGGGACTAACGAGAAGACAATCAAAACACCCACAAGCTTTGTGCGTAACCGACTACCAAACACGCCCCTTCGTCGATCAACCAAAAGCTTCGCAATATTACGAATAACCAACAAACTTAGCAGTATCGCCAAGAAAATATTAAGGTTGATGATCCCGTAGTAAAGAATCGATGCAAGCATCGAAAAGTCACGAGCAATTGTTTCACTTAAATGATAGAGCCTAGTCTCTAACCTGCTAATCGCCACGATCGTAAACGTCACAACGAGAATTCCTAGAATCTCTAGCATCCGCCTACGATCTAGCCACGGATATTTCATGAACCCTTCCATTCAATGGGAATTCGCGCAAAAACAATAGTCCCACGGGAAAATATAAGTTCTTTTTTGCCCCCTGCCAGCGACCCAGACCGCGATATTAAATCATGCGTCACATTGTCGTTTCCACGAACATTGGTCCGCAGATCTAAGACTCGAACCTGATCACTAGGACTTAAAATCAAGGTATCCCGATGGGTCAACCGTTGTCGCTTTCCATTTACCTCAACCTCAAAAGACTCTAAGCGCGGATCCACCAAAATCATTGCAAGAGTGGTCCGCTGCAACCCATCGCCGAAAATACGAATGTTATAGCGCGAGCCACCGTCTTTTTGCGAGACTCCCCGGTCAAGATCACGCCCGGTATCGATCACGCGGCTAAGATCGTTGATTGCTCGAGATTCCTTCCGATTGAAACCAACGACGTCAACCTTCGGCTTCAAATTGGCGCCATTTAAAATAACCACCTCCACAATCGTGACAAGGTCGCCTCGGACTGCGGTAAACCCCTCTTTGGCAGCAACCCGTCGCCTTTCCCCATTCACATCGACAACCACAGAGTCGACGGCGGCATCAATACGCTTGGACGATGCCGATCGTTTCGGGGTTGGCGACACCTCAGCGCTGACAGCTCTTTGAGGGGCACCAAAAAAACAAATCAGGGCTACCAATACAGCCCGAGCCACATAAGATGGTAAAAACATATTCCCTAAGACCCCTTGAAGTGGTAGTTTCCTCTAGTGCATTTGCCATCGTATCACATTAACAATAAAGTTTGCAGACGGAGATCATGCTTATCCTCGACACATCTAAAATTTCAGATTTTAGACAGTTCATGGCCCGTCAGGGTAAGCAGGCGGCGACCATCGATGGCTACAGTCGCGACATGAACAATTTCTTAAAATTCACCCAGGATCTGAACGTTCACAGTAAAGACATCGGCCTACAAACCCTTGAGGACTTCAAAGCGTGGCAGCTTGATCGCGGATCAAGACCTAGCAGTGTGCGCCGCTCTGTGATCGCAATACGTATGTTCTTCCGCTGGCTTGAAGAGACTGGGCATATTCACTCAAACCCGCTTGACGAGGCCCCCGTACCCTCGCATGAATATCTCGCCGCCCGTTCGATCGATCCACACACCATCGATCAGATGCTGACAAAAGTCCGACAGGGCGATAGCCCCCTCAAGGCAACTCGAGATGCCGCGCTGATCTTGCTTATTGCGCGAGAAGGATTAAAGGCCTCTGAAATTGTATCTTTACGGTGGCATAACTTTTTTGCCGCTGGCGTCGAGGGGCGGTTATCAATCCCCGGCGACCGAGCCCGCACCATCGGCTTAGAGACAGAAACGACTGAAGCTTTGAGGCTTTATCGAACCACGATATCCAACGATGAACGCACAAGCTCTAGCATGCAACCATCTAGCCCTATGTTTTTATCATTCAAGGGCGCTGACGCTAAATTAGTGCAGTTTGGCATCACGCGCCATGGGCTCAAGTTTGCAATCTATGAGTTTGGACAGTCCGCAGGGCTAAATCATTTAAATGCCGAGCAACTGCGCCATTTCGCCATGGGACACAAACTTTCCCTTGGATTTACAACCGACATGGTGATGACCCATCTTGGGCTACGACGCGTTGGCAATATTGGAAAGCATCTTGTGACTAATCCTTCGCAAGGAGACCAGCGAGACCTTTCATAAGCAAATCAATCGAAAGCCATAAAGGACGACATTCAAACCTGATGATCCCCAAAAAAGTGGACAACGCATTCTTTACGCAGCTTTTGCCACTTTGTCCCTCTCAAAATGCGATGGACTAACACTTCCGAGAGCGGTATGAGCCCGTTTGCGGTTGTAATGGAACGCGTTCCATTCAAAAATCGCAAAATGTGCTGTAGGAGGTTCTTATTGCCTGGGAGAGCTGGGCCGGGCCAAGCAAGGACTTTTACCGTCTTCTAGGTCAGATGGCGGGGATTGTGGGTAAGGCGAAGAAGCTCAAGCGGGAGGGGCCTTGGGGTCTCGCGAGTTTAAGCAGCTTAAAGTGGATCCCTCTATGGTGGAGAGCTCGCAATCTGATCCGTGCATCGGTGCGGAGGTCGTGTGGAATAATGGAAGGATATTTTTTACGACGGCCACGTAAAATGGAAATAAATTCCCAAGTGTTCCATTCAGTCAAAGACCCAAAATCTTTGCTCCTAATCATCTGCCCTCAGCTCACTGCTCTTTAGCCATGCAAACCATTTTCGCTCCAGGGCACTCTCCAAATCAATACGTTCATTTTTAACATAGAGAACAAGCTGTGCGAATACGTCAGGAGCTTCGTCCCCCAACTTTAGGATCGATTCCTGATCTGACAATTTACGCCTACTGCGTGACGTGCGAATTAAATGCGCATTCACCAGTTCACCGATCTCCTCTTGAAGCTTTAACAGATACCCGCCACGATCTCGCGTGATATCACAGCGATCAGCATAGATGTCTGAGACCTCAACAATCTTCTTTCCAACGTCATCGACGATCACCCTGTTACTTGTGTTCGGAGATTTATCAACAGCTTGGGAAAAACCCTCCTTGGACTCAGTAAAGTAGTTCATCATAATTTCACTAGCCCAACGCGGCTGCCTAACTTCACTTCGGGGTGCAAATTCCTTCATGTAGGGTTTGATCTCGACAATCGGTGTGCCGTCAATAGCATCAAGACCTTCTACGGTAAGCTTGATTGCTCGACCGCTCCCAATAACAACAGCGGCCGGCGATCAAAAATTCGTCGGATAATTTTTCCATGGCGATGTCTAAACTGAAAATCTTCTGGTCCAAAAACCATAGGTAAACGCAGTAGACTGCTGCTCAATCGTCCTTGCGCATGCGCTGAGAGAAATACTGAGGTGACTAGATTTTTGTCATAATCTTCATATGCCCTTGTACCCGGATGATTCCGCCAATAATACTGCTGCTTACATAATTCAGCTTCTTCGGAAAGAGGAAGATCTGCTACGTCACGGCCCTGGTTCAATTGATAGAACGCCTCATAGCAGTCTTGAGAACTCAAAACGACGACTCGCGTGTTAGAGCCGCTAAAAACTTCTACGGCATCGGAGGCGTGTTTTCCTGTATAGGCTATCGCATGAATGACTACGTCCGCACCAACTTCGAGAAGAATCGTTTTATGTATTTGCAAGTTATCTACGTCACCAACAAGCGTCCTATATGGTAAATCGGTGCGTGTTTTTCCACGGTTAAAAAGGACGCCGTCATGACCTTTTGCTGATAGCTGGGTAGCAACAGCCTTGCCAATAAATCTCGAACCTCCGATTATTAAGACTTTCATGTGCCTATCCATGGTTCGTCTCAACTGACTTCACCATACGCGAATAAAATTTGCTAACCTTGTCCTTGAGCTCAAAGCCCTGACGCTCAAAGATTGGAATAGTACCAGAGAAACTATTATCGGACGGCAAGGTCAGAGGGGGATAGCTTTCAATCATCTTTGCTCCTTCGCGTTTCATCACCAGAAGGGCAGCCCTTACCATTTGTTCTATGACCTCTTCCTTTGGATACATCGACAAGACCGCTAGGCAGTGTATAGACCAAAAATCATTTCGTTGCCGCTCAGACACTGGATATCCGCAGTCAAGACCAGGCAGGTCTGCTATTCGATCAAAGGCGCACCAACCAATTGGCCTCTCGCCGTCAAATGCTAGTATTCCTGAGACTCGACCTGCACGGACTTGAGTTATTAAAGCTAACCGAGCTGGTTCGCCTTCCACCACTTCTCCTGACTTAAGCCGATGGTTCATACACCAACAGCCGCTGCACTTTTCTGCTCGGAAAAACTGTTCCAACGCGGGCAATAAACTTGGAACCAACTCTTTTGTGGTTATGCCATTATTGTTCGCCGGCAATTCTTTCCATGCGTATGCCAGCTCTTTAAGCGGTTTACCGCCGATATCTTCCATCTTTTCACCGCAAGCGATTCCACCCATTTTTTCGTAGAATTTACGGGTATGATTTTCTTCGAGCACCCAAACCATCATGCTTTTAAAACCATCGGCGATCAGTTGATTTATTGTAGCGTCAAACAAACGCCGACCAGCGCCTGTGCCTTGATGGCTTGTCAGCAAATAAATTGCATACAACTCACCGTCAAAAGGATATTTCGCGTCTCGGCTTTCACCGCCAGATGTAAAGCCAACCACTTCATTAGTTTCCGTCACAGCCACATAAACATGGCTACGAGGTTTCGCCTCACCAACAATACGTTGCCATTTTGGGATTTGATTTTCATAGGTGCGAGAATCTAAAAAATCCTGCGGCACAATGCCAGTATACGCCGAGTTCCAAACATCGACATGAACCTTAGCGATGCCTGGCACGTCATTTGGCGTCGCTGCGCGGATGTGAATTTTTTGGGTGCTAATTTTCGCCTCCCTTTATCTGAGGGTACTTTGAATTAACAGATTCCATTCCAAAATATTTAGCGGTTAAACGAAATGGGACATCAAATCCTGTCCCTAAAATTACACTATATGTAACTTTACGGATATGTCATATCCTATTTGTGATAAATTTCGTCACTTTCTTCATATACAAAAGCACTCGACATCCTATCGCAATCTTGTTTTGATAAACCAAATTTTGCTGCCACCTGCTGTATCGTCCACGGAAATTGGGAATCCGCTTGTGAGAGGATTTGAGGTATAATCCCGACAATCGGACCCACTATTTCGAGGGATATTTTTATGGGTAGAAAATCAGAAGTCAGTCCAGAAGAACGACGTGAGGACGTTATCGATATCGTGCTCGGTATGAGATGGTCACACCCCGGGTACGGATTTCGCAGGATTGCCGTCATGTGCAGAAGGTGCGGATTTGATGTTAAGCGATGGCAAGCCTACGAAATTATGAAAACCTACGATTTCCTACAAAGCAGCCGTAAACCCAAAGGCGTCATTTAGCAAGCAGCAAAGCTTTACAGCCTGTTGCCACAGGGACCAAATGAGCTTTGGCAAACCGATGTTACATACTTGCACCCTCTCAAGCAAGGGAGAGCCTAGCTGCGTTCCGAGAAAGATACAACTGGGATCGACCCCATTGGGCACTTGAACCAGTAGATGCAGGCGAACCACGAGTTCCAGCCGAGGTTTATGCGAAGGGTGAAAAAATTAAAATCCCGCGTTGGCAAAAATGGGCTGTCGCGGCACTAAAAAAGATCCAATCTGAAATACCAGTAAAGTTAGCAACTCAAGAAGTAGCTGACGCAGCTTAGCACATTAAACAGCATCACAATAAAGCCACGGTCTTCGTCACCGTCAAGGCTACCCTCATTCTTCCCTGGCTTTCAGCCGGCCATTGACCGCGGCGAAGAACTCGTGGTTGGCTTGCCATGATGCGTTGAATCCGTAAATCTGCGGCATGCTAAGACTTTGAGTTCCAATCATCTCACAAAAGAGCGCCAAAAATTTCCCATTGATTTATGGGACGAAACAGCTCAAATGTCCTTAAAAGACATAATCAAAAAAGGATCGATGTCGCTGGACGCACTAAGTAAAAGCAGGCTTATTGATCTCATTTGAAAGCCCCGAGGTCATTTGTGTCAAAAATCGAAGATCGCATAATTGAAGTCAGATCAGTTCGAGTTCTTGTGGACTACGAACTAGCAGAATTGTATCAGGTGGATTTGAAAACTTTGCTTCAAGCTGTTCAAAGGAACTCGGAACGCTTCCCGAGCGATTTTATGTTTAGACTCGCAACCGATGAATATATCCAGCTCAAAAGGATACGGAATGTTCCAACCAGTCATGGGGGCCGACGATCGCCACCAAATGCATTCACAGAGCAAGGCGTGGCGATGCTCTCAAGTGTATTGAACAGCAAAACGGCAGTTAAAATGAACGTCGAGATCATGAGAGCATTTGTGAAGTTGCGGTCCTTGGTCGAGAATCAAACCGCAGTGCTACGGAAGTTAGGAGAACTCGAAGTTAAGGTCGATCAGCATGATAAGCAAATTCAAGGAATTATTGATGCGATAAAGTCATTGATCTCGGTCAATTCCACACCTCAGCGATTAATCGGTTTTAAGCGCGAATAACTGTAAACTTGACAGCCTCAAATTGAAGACGTCAAGAGGTTAAATCGCTGTATTCACCGACTTTTTACCCAAGCTGAAATAGCTGGTTTGACCTCAACTAGAGATATAACTGAATCTTGTGTTTGAGAGGAAAGGCCCCATATTGCAATTTCTATGGAAGTGGAAAGCTGTGACGACTTCTGCTCTTTGCCAAAAGTTTTTTTACGACGTGTCACCTGCAACAGGATTTAAGAGGCTGTGGGAATTGGAAAGGGCGGCATTTATTGAGACGCGCACAGTGGACGACCACGGCAAACAATTTGCCTGGGTCTTGACTAAAAAAGGCTTTGCCGCCATCAGATCTTCACTACCGGTGTTGAGAGAGGAGGGCTTTAGATCAGAGAATTTGCATCACGATCTATTGACTTCAGCATTTCATTTAGGCGACTGGTTAAACGCTCGCAATGAAAACGCGACTGTAATCTCTGAACAGCAACTCCGACGTTATGATTTTGAGTTTTACCCAAAGGCGGTTCCCAAAACCGATCTTCATCGCCCGGATGGCTACACATATCTTGCTAGTCCAAGCCCCAAGTTAATTGCATTCGAAGTTGAACTAAGCCCCAAGAAAAAATTTCAGTACGAAGAAGTTGCAAACTTCTACAAGCGTTGAAGTCATTCGCGGCAAGCATCCACATACCCCCTAGCACACGTTTCCCTGCACAGGACGCTGCGATTGGCGTCGTCTTGGCCAGCGTCTAGTTTGCAGAGTAATGCACAGCCCAGTGGGTCACCAGTCAGGTTATCGCATGATTCTCGGTAGAGGCTCTCAGCTTTCGTCTTATCGGGTTTTCCATCAATGAGTCCATGCTCAACTATATAACCAAGATTTGCGCAAGCCCCGAGGTCTTGACCTCGGTCTCCGCATGCCGCTTGGAAGAGGTC
>JBIKKO010000256.1:0-3936 GCA_044360315.1 Oligoflexales bacterium | reverse complement strand
TGAACGAAATTTATTCAGATTTTACTTTCTACGTCAGACTCATTGTCTTCAATGATTTCTTCGATGACACTGTGAACGAAGTCTGGGTTGTCAGAAAGGTTCTGTCCAGGGGGAATTGCTTCCTTTATCCGAGCGCGGCAGCAAAGGAACTGAACGTTCATCTTATGCTCATAAATGTCGGGCATGATTCGGCTGCAGCGTGATGATGCGTAGAAATTGAGAGGGATGTCAAAACCTCCCAGCTCTTTGCATCTTAACTGAGATTGAGCCAACTCCGCAGCAAATCCAATTTGAGATTGTAATCTCGCCATGGTGCAGGACGAATCGCGGCCTCTTAAGTCGATAAAACGGGTCTCTGGAAGTGTTTGAAGCCGATCGTTGATCTGCTCACAAGTTGTTACTTGAGTTGCTGATGGCATTACTTTTTTGACGACTTCGGTCTTCGGAACACAACATTTTACGGTCTGGTACTCTATGTGGTACTTGATAGGCGTATTTGCAGAACTATAACAGAGACCCACTCCTGGGGAGGCGACTCTTGTGCTAAACGTGCTGATGCCATTTACCTGTCGGCAGCGGTCTGACTCGATGTTTCGTCTTTGGTTTAGTGAATCTTGCGCCATCCATATTGCAGAAATTGGACCTAAATTATTTTGATCAATCTGACATTGAGGGCCTGTACCTTCACCAAAAAAACGGTGATACCAAGCCACGGTATGACTTTCATCCGCACAGTTAGGAGGGTTCGATTTCCTGACCGCATCTAAGTCTTCTTGAGAAATGGGTGACTCTCCGCCCGGGCTCGTAACGAACGTGTGTGTGGTCTCTTCCAGTGATGAATGGCTGCTTGATCCATTGGACGTTGTGCTCATTGACGATAACCCGTAAAGTTCGGAAGACTGAGCGTAGAGGTTTGGAGTGACCACTGATGTTAGGCTCAATACGATCAGCGGTGTTGTGATCAATCTCTGTTTTTTTGTTGTCGGGGTCCTTGCGTTCGTATTCATGTGTATGATCTCCTTTGTGTGTGTGGATCGTTTGGCACTGAATGATGTCTTGATTTGATTGCTGCAATATTCTTGCCAAGACTCTTAGATTAATATTATCGTAGGTTTACGGTTCAGCTTCTGGTCCTTGGGTGTCAATTTTTAGCCCACTACGTGTATGGCAGTTGCGCTTTTTGATTGCTCAGGCTGTGCCAAGGGCTGGCTACGTAGAGACGAGGTATGATTTTATGAATGTGCTTGGTTTTATTGCTAAAGCTAAGTGAATCCAAAAGATCTAGTCGATATTGAGTTGGTAAGGAGTAGTTTAAAAATGGTGATGACCTCGTAGACTCGGGCGTTCACCTTCAGATCGTTGGTCGTTGGTTCATTGGGACAGAGTGCAGAAATTGTCGAGGCATTGGTCTGCATATGCTGGATAGCTGTTGCTTGTGCATTTGGCTCATCACATTGTAGGACAATCTAAAACAACGTGACGCGCCCCGGGGCTAGCATGGGGGAAACGTCGGCACGTGGCAATATTTCCCTAACATGCTTAGTCATGGCGACCATCGCCGCTGGGTCTCCATGGTTGATTAAGACATGAGAAGGTGGTTTGGTCATTCGTTTTAGCCAAGCGCAGATGTCTTGCCAATCGCCGTGGGCTGAAAGAGACTCCATGGTGGCGATCTCTGCTTCGATAGGAACTTCTTTATGGTGGATCCGCAACTTGTCAAGTCCATCAGGCCTCTCCTGAAGGGTTCTGCCCTTTGTACCTTCGGCCTGATAGCCGCAAAAAAGCACCGTGTTGTTAGGGTGTGGTAGCCGGGCCTTTAAATGATGGAGGATCCGGCCACCGTTTAGCATGCCTGCAGCCGAGATAGCAATCATGGGCCCATCCATCATGCACGCTAGCATAGAGTCGTCACTTGAGGTGATGGTCCTAAATTTTTCGGGAAGGTATCCGTCTTGACCCTCACGCACGGAGAAGTGGCGTCCTTCATGATGGTCCTCAGGATGATCAAAAAAAACATCCGTAGCAAACGCCGACATGGGGCTATCTAGCAACACTGGAACCTTTGGAATCAACGCTTCGTCTTCGGCTCTGCGAATAATGTAAAGGATTTCTTGTGCTCGGCCCACTGCAAATGCAGGGATGACAAGTACCCCATTGCGATCAAACGTACGTCTGGCAATTTTTGCGAATTCGCTGACGACGTCCGTTCGAGGATGCTGGCGATCGCCATAGGTGGATTCAAGAACCAGGACATCGGTTTCCGTCACGGGCTCTGGAGGGCGCATGGTGAGGCTGCGGTCATGGCCCAAGTCTCCGCTGAATGTTAAAACACGGGTTCCGTTCTTATGTATCAGTGCAAATTGCACAAAACTTGCGCCGATGATATGCCCAGCACTCTCAAAGCGAACGCTTACGTCCCGAGCTAGCTCGATCCACTGCCCCCTTTTTTGGGGTTTGATTTGGGCTAAAACAAGCTCCACATCTTCTTCAGTGAACAGCGGCAGTGCTGGCTTATGGTGGGAGTATCCCGTTTTATTTGCATAGTGAGCAAACTCGGCTTCGAGATAAGCGGCATCGCGAAGCATGATGGGTAGCAAATCAGCGGTTCCTTCACTGCAGTAGATTGGCCCGCGCCATCCTTGACGAAAAAATCGTGGCAAGTAGCCCGAGTGGTCCAGGTGGGCGTGCGTTAATACGACCGCGTTGACCGCCGTTGCGGGCGGTAGCATTTGCTCCCAGTTCTTTTGTCGAATCTCCTTTGGGCCCTGAAATAGTCCGCAGTCTACCAACACGGAATATCCATCAAATTTCACTAACGTGCGACTACCAGTGACTCCGCCTGCAGCGCCCAAGAAATCTAATGTAAACGTCATGGTTTTACCTCACTTGCATTGTCTTCCGAGATCTTACAATCGTCTTAGGTGCATTTTCAACGCGTTAAGAGACCTCGGAGTTCGTCTAAATTGGCTTGCACATCTTCGGGGATGTGGGTGCCTCCAGACCCAGAATACTCCATTAACAATTGTTGTTCGAGAGCGTCGAAGGCTTTGCTGGCGATTTTACTTTTGGGCGCCGTGCGGACTGCAGCCTCGTAATAATAATCCGTTTGGGTGAGCCATGTGCTGCGCCCAATCAAAGATTCGGTGATCCCTAAAAGGTAGTAGGCCTCCGCTGTTTTGTCTGCTTTAACTAACTTGTTTTGACTCAAGTACTGGTTTAACAGACTGCTGGCGACGATGTAGTCAACGAGTCCTGTTCTGTCCATCGGATATTCCATGGTGCGTTTTGCGGTTTGTATAATCCTATTGGCCCGTTCTAGCTCTTGGCCTTTCCGCTGTATCTCGGGTCTAAGACGCTGCAGTGAGGTTTTCCAAGCAGATGCCTCCCGTTCCATAAATTTAGGTAGATCACCACGCTTAGTGAGCTGATCTAAGGCTGCGCTGGCTCGTTTTGCGTCACCCTTCACCCGAATGGCAACTTTAAGGTACTCGGGGAGTGCGTCTATGGCAAACAGTTCGCTGGGCTTGGGCCATGATTTGAACATATCTTCCCATGTTGCGAGGGCTTCATCAAACTGCCGAAGTGCCACTTGCAGGCGAGCTTTTTCGGGAGCGGAGAGTTTTGTTATCGCAACATTTTTGAAAAACTGGTCCATGCGAGGCGCCTGCCCCTGGTCAGGTAGTTTCATGTGGCAGCTGACGCAGTTTTCGCTCACCTGGTGAAGTAGGTAGCGCGACTCAGCGGTGGCTCCTTTGTCGTACCACTTATAAATATCTTTGATATCTCTCGCCATCGATTTAGCGATGAATCCGTAGCTTCCTTCAAATTTTTTGGTGTGATCCACTAAACCATCTGACCCATCGCGCATACGACGAAGATCAGCAAGAATGCGGGCTCGATTCCTTGGTTCGGCATATTCGTTCGCATCGAGGCTTA
>JBIKKO010000255.1:0-3947 GCA_044360315.1 Oligoflexales bacterium | reverse complement strand
TTAATGCAAGGCCGTGCATCGATACCCGAGATTTAATTCGGACGCCCAAGGCGCAGATTTTTTCATGTCCGATCCAAACTCCAGGATGATCCGGGTCACGGTGAGCTGAGATATCATATTGCTGTAGGACGGCTATGACAGAGCCTTCGAGAAAATTAACGTACTGACAGGTGGATAGCTGTAGTTGGGCCATGTTTAGTATGGGACCGATAACAAGTTGGGCATGACGTCCTCTAATACTGAAGTTACAGGGTCGGTCTGCTAAGGAACCAAAACTTATGCTGCGGACCTGGTCCTACAAAGAAGCGAACGCTCCCGGCTCATGATGAACCTAACGACTCTGATCCAGCACCAACCGGCAAACCATCAATTTGTACGTTATCCTAGCGCCAGATAATCAATTCTATCACCATTAGTTAGTACATGTAGTGGATGCAACTAAGATGCCTTCAACTTCTTCAAAATCTCGATCGTCTTTCGATCAATAAGCTCACCATGCACAAACTGATGCAAAATACTTCCGATCAAAGTCTGATATGGCAGTCCTCGCTTATCTGATTCTGTTTTGAGCATCGCTAACACAGTAGCGTCAAGTCTCAAACTAATCGGCACCTTAACAGCATCCGGGTCAACCTTCGTCTTACCAGGCCTTTTTGTCAATTTCTTGAGGTTATATTCCTTTTTCATAGTCTTCTCTTTCCTTTTTAGTCGCTTTTCTAGCCGAAATAATTCGAATGATATTGCCATCATCCCGTTCACAAAAAACCACAAGCAGGACATTCGCGCGCTTTGAATGACCAATCCTGATGAAGCGATCCTCATCGTCACTGCTCTCTGGATCAAAAAATTCAACCGCTGGTTCATCAGACCAAATAGTCTGCGCTTCCTCAAACCAAATTCAGTGCTTCTGGTGATTCTTCTGGTTTTTAATTTCGTCCCAAGTGTACTTCATGAGCGGCAGTAAAACACAATGTATATACATTGTAAACTATTTATCGAGACCTGCAAATGCCACCACACTGAAGGACAGTTTTAAAAAACGACACGATAGCGACACGAATTTGATGCCTCTGTATCTAATTCAGTACCAAAGAAGGGGCGTGTGATGCACTGGATGGTTAATCTAACTATCGGTAATTACTTGCTGATACTTCTCAATACCAAACCCAAATTACATATACCGGCATGGGCGGGATGATGTAGTTTTCGTCTAGTAGTTTCGGCGGCTTATGGTCGTTGAAATTTCCACAATGACGAAAAAAAATGACGAAGTAAGATTCGTCATATCTAG
This sequence comes from Oligoflexales bacterium, assembly GCA_044360315.1. Lineage (GTDB taxonomy): Bacteria > Bdellovibrionota_B > Oligoflexia > Oligoflexales > RGVZ01 > CAMDKS01. The sequence goes on along the minus strand of JBIKKO010000255.1, from coordinate 2,656 downwards.
TGAAGCAAAACGAAACCCCGAACTGGAGCAATCTGGTTCGGGGTTTTTGCAAAGTCTGTAGCGCTAAATTGTATCCAAACAATGTGATGCCAATGTGCGCAGACCAGGAAATGTAGTCCTGGGGAACGTCAGCCTATCGCTTCTTTAACGCCTCAACTGAAGAGAATGCGAATGGCCGAAAGCCCACCATAAACGATGTCGGACGCGTCTGGCGCTTGAGAACCGCGCCATCGATTGCGGCTAGCTCATCCATTTCTGCCATGAGCAATTCAATCTTACGCTTAATGGCAGCCTTTGATCCATGGCTCAAACTTCGCGTCTTGAACGTTAAAATTTCATGATCCCCTGTAAACGGGTTGTCGAGGAATTCAGCGCGAATCTTTGCGCCATACGCCTCTCGCAAAGGACCTTGTTCAAGCCATCGTATGGCTCTATTCGTGCGCATCTTTATGGAACCGTCGCTGCGCGCCAGGATCAAACCTAGATCAGTCAATATGCGAACATAGCGTTTGGCGTCGTCTTTCGAAATCGTGTACGCATTGCAGACATCGTCTACCGACTTTCCGAAAAGTATCAAATTGAAGAATGCGAAGAGTTTTTGGTCACTAGCTAAAACGCTCTCTTGATCGAAACTGAGGATATCGCCAACGGAGCTGTTGCCACCATCAATTAACTTGGCGACATCGAGAAATGTCATATCCAAAATCTCCAGGATCTCTCCGATCCTTTCGAGCGATAAAGTACCTTCCGAAAAGATTCGTTTTACGCTGGTCTCACTGATTTTTAGTGCAGTGGCCAGATTCTTGTAAGAGACTCCCTTCGTCTTGAGGCAGCGCTTAAGGGTCGCCAGAAATTTTTTGGACTGATGCATGAGCTCCTCAAGTTTATCAAATCTAACCATGGGACCGGCAGTACCATGATCTGGTACCTTAATATTATAGTACCGTAATCTATTTACCTCTTATACCATTCGACGTGATTCTGCAAATGGCGGAATCAATCGCAACTTAACTTTAATAGTGGGAGACGCATTTATGGCCGTTAGAAAAATTAAGTACTATGCAGTAGGTTTTTTCTTAGGCATCTGTTTTGGCCACGCCAGCGTCATACTCGCTGAAACATCGGCCGAATGGACAGGTCCAGAAAGCCACGCCGAAAACCTAAACCAGCTGGAGCCTTATTTGGCTGCATATGATGGGGGCGGGACCGTCACCATTGGTGATTCCACTAGGATCCTTGTCGTCCGGTCTAGTCTTCGTGGCATTTTTGACAGCGATGGGCGACTCACGCGAGATGTGCTGGTCACAACAACCATGACGGTCGACGGTAGGCAAGCCGCTACGTACGACTATCAGATGTCATTTACCGATTATGACAGCTTCAACATCCTGGTCGCAGGACAAATAGTCGGCCAAGGTCGCTGCAACCAAACCGAGGCGACCTCTGAGTGTTCTGTTTCTATTCCTTTGATGGGGCATCATGAGCGCTTTGTGCTTACTCGTCCCGACAGAACTCCTGGCGACGTGGTTTCCAAACGTATTCAAGCTGAAGGCACTACGACGTTAAACGGCGAAGTCGCTACTCTACGCTACACGCTGATCGGTAGCTGGCCTGGATTCAGCTGCCGTGATCAGGACGAGCGGGTAAACGCTGACGTCGTGCACAACCGAGACAGTTACAATGTGCTTATTACTCGGTTAGACAACGTTCCAGATCAAAGCAGAGTTCGTTCAGGCGTCTGGTACGACGTGACCCGAAACCCTGCACGTGCGGGCACTTTCGCATATGAAGATTTACATGCATCCTCATTGAAGCTGCGACTTGACCCGGAGAGGCAAGACAGCAGAGGCTTCTACTCTGGCTCGATCGACCGAGCGATCGTATTCGGAGCTCTTCCGTCGGTGGAGGAACCGCTGGTCATCGAAAATTTACCAATCCTCTGCGTTAGGAACCTCTAACTCGGGGCAGCGGAGACAATCAATCATACCGCTAGGATTTGAGGACTCTGTGGGGATTCATTGAGAATCCTGGCAAGACCATAGGATACCCAAAAGGGGAGTAAGATGTTGCGTCTACATCTTCCTCTCTAAACTCAGCCGTCATGACTGTGCAAAACGAATTAGGCGATCGTATTTATTTTTATCCGCTTCTCGAAGTGCTGCCAAATATTCTTTTCGAGCGGCGGAGTCGTTTGCAAGACTTGGTGACGCTCCCCATTTGAGCGGAGACTCTTTACCGTACTCTAGCAGCAAATCAGCCGCCAACCGACTGAGACGACCATTGCCATTGGGAAACGGATGGATGGAAACAAGCCGATGATGAAATCGGACGGCTGCCTCGACCGGGGGATACGTCTTATGACTTTTCCAGTAAGAGACGTCTTCGCACAAGTTTTTCAATTGCTCTGGAATTTGCTGCCACGACACACTAAGATTTGTCTCATGCTGCCGGAACTTTCCAGCCCATTTCCAGGTTAGATCAAACATCTTTCGGTGAAGAAGTTTGATGCCCTCGATGCTAACGAGTTCTTGTTTCAACTTTCGACTTTTTGTCGCCCATTCCACTGCAAGTTGGATATTGGTCTGTTCGAACTCGTTGAGTTCGCTCTGTATGGTAAGTCGAGGGATCAGGCCGCGCGCTGAATCCGGATCTAGAG
>JBIKKO010000254.1:0-3983 GCA_044360315.1 Oligoflexales bacterium | reverse complement strand
TATTTGCGCAAAGGTGCGCAAACCCGACGCGAGCGAGAACGCATGGCTGACGTCATCCTCCACGAGATGGCGCACATGTGGTTTGGTAATTTAGTTACTATGCGCTGGTGGAATGATCTCTGGTTAAATGAGAGTTTCGCCACCTACATGGCAAACTTGGCTTTAGCAGAGGCTACAGAGTTCAAGGAAGCCTGGCTATCCTTTCAAGACACTAAACAATGGGCCTATTGGGAAGATGACCTTGTCACAAAACACCCAATCACGACTGCTGTTCCGGACACTAACCAAGCGTTCGCCAATTTTGACGGAATCACTTATGGCAAGGGCGCTTCAGTCTTAAAACAACTATCATTTTATTTAGGTCACGACGTTTTCAAGCAGGGAATCCAAAGATACTTCTCACAGTATTCATGGAAGAACACCGAGCTAAAAGACTTTATTGGATCACTCGAACAATCGGCTCGGAGAGATTTAAAACAGTTTACGAACGAGTGGCTCGAAACCCAAGGCACTAACACCATCAAACCAGTGTATTCATGTGAAAACGGTAAAATCGATACCTTCTATATCAGACAACACGCGCAACCTGGTGAACTGCAGTCGCGTTCTCACCGAGCGATTCTGGCACTGGTTAAAAAGAACGATGAAAAAACCCTAAGTCTCATGGAAACCATTGCTTATACCTATTCAGGACCACAAACATCGATTGAAGAGGCCAAAGGCAAACCATGTCCTGATTTTGTTTATCCAAATTATGAAGACCACGATTTCGTCAAGGTTGAGCTGGATGCTCGATCTCTTGATACAGCTAGCCAGTCACTACGCTTCCTAGATGACAGTCTACTGCGGGGATTAGTCTGGAGCACGCTATGGGATATGGTGCGTCAATCGAAACTAACCATTCAATCATACGGTGACTTGGCTAAAAACCATATTTTCGTCGAAGAAAATTTACAAATCACGAGGGCCGTGCTTGGAAACATATATGGCCGCCTCGGTCATCATTCACCGTCGTTAGCTTACTACTTACCAGTCGAGGGGCCTCAGAACCAAAAGGACAAGACTAGCATTCTCACCGAATGGGAAGAATTAATGTGGAAACAAGTCGAACAATCAACACCAGGTTCTGACCGGCAGAAAGTCTGGTTTGATGCCTATTATGAAATAAGCCAGAGTTCTAAAGCATTAAATCGACTGGTAGACCTGATCAAAAACCGGAAGACTGTCCCCGGGTTGTCGTTGGATCAAAATCGACGCTGGAATATCATCACCCACCTAAGCGGATTCGATGTTCCGGATCTCCAGCGTCTTATTGAGCAAGAACGTAAGGCCGATCCGTCCAGTGACGGACAAAAATCTATTCTTGCCGCACAGGCTGCCCGACCCGAAATACAGAAAAAAGATCAATGGTACAGTACCGTTGCAAACCCAGCCAATGGCAAGACTCTTGCCGAGCGACGCTCAATCATGCGCCACTTATTCCCAGAGAACCAAACTAAAATTCGCGCGCGATACGTCGAGCGCTTCTTTCGTGATGTGATGAAGCTGAGCAAAGAAAGCAATGAATCCTTGCTCGATTCGTTTATCGATAATCTCGCGCCGACACTTTGCACTGCAGATAGCCCAAGAAGACTTCAAAAATTTATCGACGAGCAAGGGAAAAATCTACCGTCCTACGCAATTAAAAGCTTGCGAATCGCACAACAAGAGGATCAACGTTGCACGACCATCAGAGCTTATGCAAAATCATACGACCGCAAAGGAATCAAAGGCTAATGGCGCGTTAAGGTTTCTCGTATAAAAACAGGAGATTTGATATCTCAAAGAAAAACACCCCGCCGTCTTGACGTTCTGGGATCAAGCATCAGGGAGCACTTAAAACGCGAAGAGCCTGGTATCTGCTCCCATCAGGAATCAGATGCCAGGCCTAAGTCTATTGACAATCAACGTTGAGTGAGATCGCCTCTAATCACTGTTGTCGCTGGCACTAGCGATTTGTCTTAATTTTGCATTTACCATCAGCACCAACAGTGATCGTAGCGTTGCTGTTTTGCTCAATAGGCTGGCCACCAAAATTTCCTCCGCTAAGACCGTTCACGCTAAATTCCGACTTTGATTTTTGTTCAATCGTCAACTGCGTTCTTTCGGAAAACCTTTTTCCATCAGATGTTCCAGACGCTGATGATCGAATCGTTACTTTGGGATTTTGGCCTGCGATCGACTCTCTTACCATTTCAGCCTGATCAATCACATTGCCATGCTCGTCTTGACCACTGCTTACAACCTTTTGAGTTAACGTCTTATTCAAATCATCCAGAAGGAAAATTTGACGAACCGATAACCCACTCTCTTTCGCAGTGATACTAATGACAGATTGCTTTAAATCTGCATTGGAGCCGATTCCCAGCTCAAATCCGTCTCCCTCGGCAATATTTACAAAATAGGCGTCCCCGTCTTTCATCTTAGGGTCTTTGAAGGAGCTCCCTTCACGTGCAGCCTCGTCATTAAATGCAGAAACAGCATCCCGAATCACAGAACTTTCCCATGCGTAGGATTGTTCAAAGTTTGCGCTTAACTTCGAGCAATCGCCACCATCTTCAAGCTGAGAAATCTGGACGACAATATCCTCGCCCTCGCTCGCCCAAGACGGCAATGTACTGTCACCCTCGTCCGCCATTACAGGACTAAGCCCAAAACCTTTTTTTGTTGTCTTAGCAGATGAATCAATCTGTCGTGCAGCTTCTTGCCTAGTTTTCGCAGTATTTACAAATTTCGGCGATAGGATCGTAGGCGCAAGCAGGCCAGGACGTCCTGAGCCACCGCCTCCGCTGCCGCCTTTCGAACAACTTGTGAAAGGAATGGCAACAGCAGTGAACCCAAATGCAAGTACGCCTAGCTTAGAATACACGTAACGGTTCATGAATGGCTTCCTTTCAAAAGACGATCAATTATTGCCCAAAACATTTGAGCTGGTCCCGTACCGCAACAATCGGGCCACCCTGTATGGCATCATAAATGGCTGATTCCACTGAAGACTCCTCAGTGAACCTGCCCAAAGCCTGAGCAAACTGTCTGAAGTTTCGACACAGCCATCCTTTGCTCATCAGAGGCTCAGCCAACAGTGCAAGCACGGGCTAGCGCATCAAAAACATAAATATTTTGGATAGTTATCTCGGATAGAATTTCCCCAAAAATTAATTTGGAGGATGTGTTCCCATGGATGGAACTGGGTTTAGTGGGCTAAGGTGGGCTTATGAATACGACCATTCCCCAATTCCGCCCTTCCCCCATTCCGCGGTCAAATGATGTGACTAAATTCCACCACGGTGAGCTTACTGATCGAATTATCGCTTGCGCCATCTCGGTCCACAAAGAGCTTGGGCCTGGTTTTCTCGAATCAGTATATAAAATCAACTCCTCTACAAGTTGGACTCGTTATCAATGTTTCAGCGGCTAAAATTCGTATCAGACGGGTGATTCGCAGCACCGGATCAAACGCTGAAGAAGGGAAGAGCGGAAATAGGGAAAAGTAGTTCATAAATTAAAATTCACTGATGTAAGATGAACTGGAAAGTCATAACCTCCCAAAATTATGTTAATTTAGATGCGGTAGCCCCGCCGTGGATGCAGACTTGAACGGCACAACCTGAGAAAAGAGGTTAATGGCATGAAATATTGGCTCATGAAAACCGAACCCGAAACCTACAGCTGGGACGACCTAGAGAAGGCGCCCAACAAGATTGCCTCTTGGGAGGGCGTACGCAACTACCAGGCTAGGAACTTCATGCGAGACGAATTTCACATTGGTGATCAAATATTCTTTTACCACTCATCATGCGCCGAACCAGGAATTATGGGACTAGCCGAAGTTGTCAAAAGTGCATACCCGGACCATACAGCGTTAGACCCGACGAGCTATTACTTTGATGAAAAGGCGGCTAAAAAGGGCAACAACCCCTGGCTAATGGTGGATGTTCAAGCAA
>JBIKKO010000253.1:0-4012 GCA_044360315.1 Oligoflexales bacterium | reverse complement strand
GATTGCCAAATTTAGTGCGGTAGGGGGCTGTAGTTTTAGTTAGAGCCTCGGCAGGGCGTTTGAACGAGTCTAAACCAAATCCGTCTTTGGCCTGCAAGGCGGGGCCTGCGCAAAGGACCACTGACGTCACGACAGATGTCAGTGCTAACTGGACGATGGATTGTTTGATGCCACTGATTTTCATGACCAAGACTCCCTACCTCAAAAGATGCAAGGGTGGTGCCAGACTGGAGTCGGCCAGCTTGGTGGATAACACAATATTTACGGGGATTTATATTATTCTTAGATTCTGCTGGCGAGCAGAGGCTATACACTGTCAAGGAAGCCTACGCCTTATAGCCTGTTGTTGGTCTGGCCAAAGACAAGGCTTCGGACCTGATCCGCGACTTCACCCGTTCCAGTCGCGCCCGCAAGCGCGTCTGACACTAGGGCGGCGATCGCCCCCGGGGAGCCCGTAAGGCTGTTTTTGCGCTGGGTTTCTCAATGTTCTTTGTCTTCGCCTGTTCTGCGAACTCCTGAATGAGCGGCTAGGGTTTATGTTTTTAAAGAACAGTCTCCAAAAAAAGAGCAACCGGCATCCCCATCGAAAAACCAGTTGTGAAAGGAGGGGAGCCGGTTGGTAGCTTTAGTGCTTATGCCTCACTAAGAGACACGCACCTCCGCGCTACTAGGGTTTTGTCTACAACAACCCACAGCACCACCTCCTTTCCTAGACTTATAGTCTATGAGATCTCCGTGACCTCTATTCGTTATCGTACCAAATATGATGAGGCACTGACAAGCTAAGTTGTTTCCTAGTCTCAACTTTTGGGGGTGGTCCGCGACTAGGTGGCTATTCATCATAGACTGTACTCATCGTGAATGTTTTCGCCTAGATAGAATATTGTACAAATGTGCCTTGCTATGAAAATACTGTTTCGTCGAGTGGACTCATCTATGGTTCATAGCGTAAACTTATTAAAGAAGCGGCTTTGAATGTAAACGGTTTCGTTTGGAGCAGATAAACTGGAAGTTCAGTTGATTGCGATCAAACCATCGTGCGACTGCCGTGTCTAAGTATTGTTTTAACTGGCTTTAGGCTTTGGAGGCATAGCTTATGTCGTGGAAAGATATCAAGGTTCATTCTGGGGGCAAGTTGTTTCAAGTCCATAATTTTACTTATATGGTTAAGGGAGCAACTTACCTACTTGAAATCGATGAATTTAGTGATGGATCCTGCACTGGTCATGGTGAGCATTCTTCTGATCGAAACAGCTTTGTGGAATCTGTTAGTGGAAAATCTGTAGAAGATTGTTTAGCGAATCTAATCTCTCGTATAGGCCAACGTCTTGGCCTCTAAAATTTGTAGGATGTATGCATGAAGTGTGTTGTGGGCTTGGAACGGTTGGTGGCGGATCCGTCATTGGCAAAGTCTTGGGGCCGCTGTGGACTTGTATGTAACCAGGCTTCAGTGACGATGCAGTATGAACCGGCGTGGGATGTTTTGCGAAAGATACTTGGATCACGATTGACGACCCTCTTTGGTCCTCAACATGGATTTTACGGTACAAAACAAGACAACATGATTGAGACATCTCACGGAAGTTTCGCTGAATATGGGATCCCTCTTTACAGTCTTTATTCCGAAACTCGAGAACCAACCGCGGAGATGCTCAGTAATCTAGATACAATAATCGTTGATCTACAAGTTGTAGGCTGTCGTATTTATACTTGGAAAGCGACGATTGCAGGTTGTATGCGTGCTGCAAAAAAACACAATAAAAAGGTTATCATCTTGGATCGGCCCAACCCCGTTGGTGGAGACGTGTGTGAGGGGCGTGTTCTCGATCAAGATAGTACATCGTTTGTTGGTGAATATCCGATACCTATGAGACATGGTCTCACGAGTGGTGAAGCGGCCAAATTTTTTAATCAATTCATCGGTTGTGAAATGGACGTGGTTACGCTGCAGCACTGGGATCCAAAAAGTTATTGGGGTGATCTTCATCGACCTTGGGTATTGACGTCTCCGAATCTTCCAACCATTGACGCAGTCTATGTTTATCCAGGAACGGTCATTTTCGAGGGGACAAACCTTTCGGAGGGACGGGGTACGGGGTTGCCGTTTCAGTTTATTGGTGCACCCTATATTCCAGAGGGTTCCGCGTATAGGGAGCGTGTCATTAAATTAATAGGTGGACGACCTCCGGGGATCTTCCTTAGAGACGCCCAGTTCGAACCAACGTCGCAGAAATGGGCAGGAAAGACATGCAAAGGCCTACAGCTGCATGTGACTGACTATCGTCAAGTGCGAAGTGTTGATTTGGCGATTGCCCTGGTTAGAGCGGCCATTGAATTGTCAGACGGGCAATTCAAATGGAAAGACCCACCCTATGAGTATGATCATGTCACGTTACCTATGAAGCTAATTTACGGTAGCCAAAAGACAGCAGATAAATTTATGGCGCGTGACTTCTCACTAAACGATCCCTTCTGGCATGAGGGTATTCAAGAATATCTGACAGCTGTGTCTCCATCTCTTTTATATCCTAGGAATCTTAGTGGGCCACGGTCGTAGTTTTAGGTCCTGGATTTAATAGTGACTCAAAAGATGGATCTCGATGCAGCGATCGTAGATCTTGGTCGGTTCTTGCGTGAGACATGAGACGCTCGTCCATGGCAAATGCCATTCCCAGGGATGCTAGGGCATCATCTTTTCGACCAAGACGTGCCAGCGCACATGCAACGTTATATCGCGCGGAGGCATCATCAGGATTGGCAAAGGTCGCACTTTCAAAGTCCCCAAGGGCGATATCGATACGACCAATTCCCATCCATGCCAAGCCGCGTCCGTTGTAATATTCACTACGTCCTGGTTCGAGGGCGATAGCATTCGTAAAAGACTGCATCGCATCGTAGTGGCGTCCGAGCTTTTCACTGAGGAGCTCCGCTTTGAGAGCGTAACCCAAATGTAGACCAGGAACAGAGGTCTCAAGGCCTTCTAAGAAAGCTAACGTAGAAGAGACTGATGTTTCACGGCGAAATGCAGATACAATGCCGACCAAAACGCTTTCACTGTCAGTTGCTCCTTTAATTGCCTCATAAGCTACAACTTTAGCAACATCAAGTTTTCTTTGGCTTGAGATTAAAGCGAGTGCCAAATTGGTTTGCGCCATCGACTTTTCAGAGGGAGATTTGGCGTAGCCAGACGCTGATAGGAAGCTCTTTACGGCAAGCTCAGCGTCTTTTAGACGTAATGCGACTACGCCTTGATTAAATAGTGCTTCAAAATTTTGAGGATGCCCTACTAAAATATCGCTGTAAAGCGTGATGGCATCCTTGAATTGATTATTGATTGCGTAGGATCCAGCAAGTGCCAAATCCATGGTGTAAGATTGACAGATTTTTCGCCAGAGCTTTAGTTGCTCAACTTGCTCCAGGCCTTCAAAATGAGTCGAGATGGCTTTGATCAAAGTTGACGATATAACGAGATGTGAAGAGCGGGGATCTTTTAAAGCATCTTTTAGCAAAGAAAGAACGGCTTCAGGAGAATCAATATTTAGAAGAATCTTTGCTCTAGCTAGTTTTCCTCGCCAGCCTAACTTAATGCCGCGAGCCTCAGCTTCATTGAGCAATGCTAGACCTCGCTCTGGCTCACCCGTTATGTCCAGGATTCCTGCTAATGCTGCAATTCCCATATCGTCAGAGGACTTTAGCTCATAAGCCTGAGCTGCAAGTTCACTACTTTGTTTTAAAAGCAGGAAAGAGCCTGGATCATTTGAAAACATTTTCAGTAAAAGTTTTGACATCAGATAAATTGCTTGATGACTACCTGGATTTAATTGCAGCTGCCTAGCAATTTTGGACTCGAGCTTTGGCAGTTCATGATCTGAGGCTTCTTCCAATGCCTCCTCTAGACCCGTAATTTCGCGACTCGATAAGATATCCTGATGTTCTTTGTTCAGTATCTGTGCTTGGGCCAAGACTGAGGAAGAACAAAGTGCAAACGCCCAAAGTCGTGCCGAAATCAGAC
>JBIKKO010000095.1:0-12720 GCA_044360315.1 Oligoflexales bacterium | reverse complement strand
ATAGATTGGCGTCCTCCACAGCAGCTTTCAGGGCGTCCTCCACCAAGTGATTTCGCGGGATAACCGTAGGATTAACTTGGTTAACGTTTTCCTTTATGAGTTCAGGATTAAGTCCGTCTCTGGCAAGGCAGGATTCCCAGCGTTCTAGCCATTGTTTGATTCTATGATCTTGACGTTTTAATATTTCCAACCGGTTGACGTCACCTAAGGCTCGAAACGTGTGCGTATAGTCAAGACCGAGCTGCTGCATGACGGTTAATAGATCCTGGATAAGAGTCTCATCGTCAGATCTTGGAGTCAACAGCCCAATCTTTTGTCTCATGTGATTTAGCCAGTGGAGATGAAACAGAGCCGGAAGCGTGTCAATAATTTGTGTTGCAGCAGTAATAGCTTTATCCTGATGTTCGCTAATGAGAGGCAGCAGTGACTCGATGAATCGAATGAGATTCCATTGAGCTACCTTTGGTTGATTCTGATAACTGTAGCGTCCATGAAGGTCGATTGAGCTGAAGACAGTGTTTGGATCGTACGTATCCATAAATGCACAAGGTCCAAAATCAAGGGTCTCGCCAGCAACGGAGGCATTATCGGTATTCATGACACCATGGATAAATCCCACTCCTTGCCACAATGCAATTAGTTTTGCTTGCCGCTCGCTAACGGCATGGATAAACGCTAGATATTTATCCTGATGATCAGAAATGTCGGCGTAGTGCCGCGAGATTGTGTAGTCTGCTAGTTGTTTTAGACTTTCATAATCTCGCTTCGCTGCTAAGTATTGAAATGTTCCGATACGAATATGGCTAGATGCGAGCCTTGTTAAAACCGCCCCATGCAAGGTGCGATCTCGATAGACGGTCTCGCCAGTCGTGGCTACTGCGAGGCTGCGCGTACAGGGTATGCCCAAGTGATGCATGGCTTCGCTGATGATGTACTCTCGTAGCATCGGACCAAGGGCTGCTCGTCCATCACCACGTCGGGAGAACGGTGTTTGGCCTGAGCCTTTTAGGTGGATGTCAATACGATCGCCATTTGTAGTTACGAACTCACCGAGGAGCATAGCTCGGCCGTCTCCTAGCATTGTAAATCCGCCATACTGGTGACCCGCATAGGCTTGCGCAATTGGTTCTGATCCCGGGATAAGGTTTTGGCCGGTGCAGAATCTTGCTATATGTTCAGGCTGAAAGTGGGACGTATCAACACCGAGCTGTCCAGCTAGTTGGTGGTTGAATATGATAAGTTCCGGAGATGGGAATCGGGCGGCAGTAGCTGTTTGATACAGGGTATGCGGTAATGACTTATAGGTATTAGTCAGTAGTATCTGACAGCTATTTTGATCACAGCCGCTTGTGGGGAGTTGAAATGGTGTCGTGGACATAATTGATACTCCTTGTTCGGCAGCAGTATACAGAGATTCAAGGGGATTTTCTGGTTTAATTTTCGTTTGAATATTTTGCTGGCATAGTCTCGCCGGCCGGTGAACTCGGTTTATTTGACAGATTATTTTCTATGTTTGAATCGAGTGTGGGATCTGCGGGTTGATCAATAGGAACACTACTTGCTTGATGATTGGTGTCAAACGTGGTTGCTGTCGGAGATGATTGAGCGGTGGAGGTTTGATCCCGCGCATGGCCTTTAAACAATGTTGCTATAGAAAGTTCAATATATTTGCTTTTGATTGTGTTTCGACCGCTAAGGCTATCGTGTGCAGTGATGGAAGCAATAATGGGGAGAGCAAATCTTTTGGAAAGGAATGCGTCCACTGTGTTGATCGTGACTCCGAATTCGTGAAACTTTTCCGAGGTTTCCGATGACCTTTCGAGGGCGCGATAGTTTCCCGAAAGGTTGCCGGAGTATCGATCGCGGTGATGTTTCGTGACACCGAGTCGGTAGGACCCCTTGATGACAGATGGTCCAACACTAATCGATGCGACGACACGAGTATCCATCCCAGGAGACCATTTGACGGTTGTTTTCCGGTCTGCTGTGATCAGTGATTCGTTGTCAACAGGAACTCTACGTACAGTTTCTCGTGGTAAACCCAAGCCAAATCCAGTGTCGAGGCCGATATCAATATACGAGTATGAAATAGTTTGCAGTGCGCTTACCATGGGCGAAATATACCCCTTGCTTAAAGGGGCATCAGTTAAGATATCAGGGTTATCCGAATGGCCGGTGGGAAACTCAACCTGCCCAGTGAACTGAACGCTGTAGGCAGCCCCTTCATGATCGAGGTTTACCAGGTTGGAGCGGGCTCCAATCATCAGATCACCGATGCCTGCATACTCCCATTTGTCGGCGGGGACATAACCATAGTCGTCGCTAATCTTTTGTTTGATGGAGAATACGTTGATGTCTTCTGCAGATTTGAGGCCGTCACGGATTTCTTTGAATGCCAGGTTGCCGAGTCTTGATTTGATGGCGCCCGCGGTATTTTCGCCGTGCATGGTGATGTCAGCTGTGACCGTTGATTTGACAAATGGGATGCCGGCGAAAACGGTGAAGTTGTCGAAGAGTCCGTAGGCCGTTCCCAGATACTGGGCTTGGATTTTAGCATCCACTGTTCCACGAAGCTTTCCAAAACTTAGTTGCTCGGCAAGGCTGGCTGACCCTGTGTTGGCAGAGTCGAATTTTTTCAATTCATCATAAAGTCTTTTAAGGTCCTTGCCCAGAGCCCCAGATGCCATTTGGCGAGAGTCAAAATCCATATCAATTAGGCTGCCAAGAGATCTTAGTTTACCGCTCTGATCGTACTGCATACCGGTTGGGGTATACTGGCGGTGACCGATGGCAACCGCCCCGATTCCCTCGGGTAGCACCTGTGCAGCTAATGGCTTAGACGTCAGAGCTAACGTTACGGTGACGCAAATTACACCTGTGATTTTATTTGTAGGACTCTGCCTCATAGGGAGATCCCCACGACGGCAGACTGTAGTTGGGTTTGGAGAACCTGGATCCAAGGCGCGGATTCCTGATAATTTTTCATGACCTCAGCGGCTCTGATGTTCCACAGTAACGTCGTCACGGGGATCTCTTCACCTTTTGCAAGAGGTGCCATCAGGTTGGTTTTCACGTGCCAGTGGTAAAGAGATGTGAGTCGCTCTTTCAAGTCGGGTGACCTGAATAGACTTTGATCTAAAACACCAAGGGTTGCGACAGTTTCAGCAATGAGTGCAGCATCTGTTTCAATACTGCCGTTGGATTGCGTTGCAACGATCCAATTCAAGCCTCCCTCGGTCACGACCGCTGTGTGCTGGTTAAGGACACTTCGTGCGACGAGTTGAAGGGGCTCGATCAGGTCGTCTGGCAAAGGTGATAAACGTTTTTTAAGGGAATCTGCTAAGTTTAGCGAAGAAATATCGGTTGTAGCCAGGCGCCATTCTTGTAGAGCTTGGGCGGTCCTGATCAAAGAGCGTAGTGATGCGCGACGCTGTTGACCCTCGTTTGGATAGGCGTATTCTTGTACTTCTAGTGTTTTCTCATCGAGATAATTTTCTTTTAATAGATGGCCCATAGCGGGGAGCCACAATAGCGGTAGCTGGGCCATGCTTTGAGTTAGTGCACCATCAGGATCTGAAAATAGAGATTTAGCTTCAGCTAAACGGTCTTCGCGCATTTTTGCAAAAGCCAACGCTCCTGCGCGCCAAATCATAGCTTGTTCTTCGAGGCTGACACCATCTACAGTAAGGGTCCACCTCTCCTTGATACGAGTTGCAAGATCTATGGATGAGGCGTACGGATAGCCAACTGTGTATGTGCCCGAACCGTAGATGGCCCAGGACTCTGCGGCGGTCTCAGGATTTTCAGGTTTAGCCATGGTACCAGCGGGTTCTTGGACACTGGATGCTAGCCCACCAAAACCATCGGGCGAGCCGTTACCGCCAATACCAGCCATATAAGCCCACTCAGCAATAACACGCATGGTTTCTAGTAATTGTAGCCCGTGGTCTGTGCCGTCGACTGGAATAGCGTTCTTCCACATGGCGTTGGTATTGAATACCATATTCCACCGGGCAGCCTGGTCTTTGATTTTAAATGCAACAGGGTAGCCGGCTGGAGCGATAACCGTGGTCGTAAATAGATCTAAGCGAAAGGGAAGCCTTAAACTGATATTTGTGCCGCCGTTCGCCTGAAGAGAGCGTGAGAGCATGTCTTGGATTCCATCTCTAACAGAAGTGTAAATCGTATCGTCGGTTGCGAAAAGTCCTCGCATTAAGCTTGCAAGACCTGATGGCAAACTATTCAGAAGGCTTAATGTGCTATTAGTCGCAATTTTATTACGTACACTTGGTACAAGGACCTGGGGAAGTACGCCCTGGCTAATAGCACTTAAAGTAAAGTATTTCGCAGTAAGTCCTGGAGCGCAGTTGCAGGCTGACAGAGCCATCATATTTTCTGGGTTAAGAGATGCTTTTGCGGGAACAGGTTTGATGGACTCAATGCCTGCTCCATCCCAGGTTGCAAACTGGATTGGAACCAACTCTGAAACGCTTGGAGCTTGGGACTGGATGTCACTTCCACCCGGCTTTTGTTCTCCACAGGAGGCTAGGGTTAGCGCTAGTCCTGCTAACAAAGATTGACCTAGCTTTAGTGAGTCAGCCGCCATTTTGAGTGCCTCAACAACGCTGGGGCCCCCATAGGCCCTAGTTGGAAGTCATTAAAGCAATATTCAAGCCAATGAAAAAATCAATAAATTCAGATATTTAATAAATACTGGGTGTTACCCATAAGACATTGTGATCATTGTTTGACACTCGATGGAAGCCCACTTCAGTCGGCTAGGATCGCACTGTGATAATGAATTGAGTAATCGGGATGTTCGCCCGTTTCAATTGGGGATCGATTAGCGATGTTCAAACCATGACTTAATTTTTGCTCGTTCTTCATCTGTCATATTCGTTACATTACCAACGGGCATAATTTTTTGTTGGACAACCTGTGTGTAAATGGCCGCTGCATGGGCCTCAATAGCGCCTTGGGCCCTCAGGTTTAAGTTTTTGGCTGTTATCGGCATTAGTGTGGGCTTATCACTGTGGCAAGGGACACAGCGCTCGTGAATGATAGGTTCTATCTCCGCCAGGGTTGTTGGTTTGTTGGTCGCCACAGCCTCAGCGATATCAGATGGTATCGTCCAAATCATAACTGCTACAAGTAAAGTGACCGCCAGAACCATGACCTTCCAGCTGTTAATGCCATGGTGACGTAACACAAAAAAATGCCGTATGAGGGCGGTAGCAAGCATAGTCAAGACAAGTAAAGCCCATTGGTATTTGTGGGTGTAGAGTTGGTGAAAGTGATTGGATAGCATGGCGACTAAAACAGGTAATGTAAAATAGGTGTTATGAACGCTGCGTTGTTTGCCTCGTTTACCATGGTTTGGATCAACGGGATCTCCTTGCTTCATCGATTTAATGACAGCTCTCTGACCCGGTATGATCCAAAAAAATACATTCGCCGTCATAGCTGTGGCCATCACCGCTCCAGTCAGTAGAAATGCTGCGCGTGCTGCGAATATTTGACAGGTCGTATAGGCTATGGCCACCATCATCAAGGCTACAATTATTCCTACAAGACGATGCTTGTCCTGAAGCTTTCTGCAGATGAGATCATAAATAACCCACCCAAGGATCATAAAACTTATTGCGAGGATAACAGCCAGGGGTTCACTGAGGGGCATAATGCGAGAATCAATCAACATGGTCTTAGCATTTGCAAGATACATGACAACAAACAATGCAATGCCTGATAGCCAAGTGGAATAGGACTCCCAATAAAACCAGTGCAGTTCATCGGGTAGAGTTTTAGGTGCAACTAGATACTTTTGGGGGTTGTAGAACCCCCCTCCATGGACGGCCCATAGTTCGCCGTCAACGCCTTTGTCTTGAAGGTCCTTGGCCATTGGTTTTCTTAAATGATTATCAAGCCAAACAAAGTAAAATGAAGCACCGATCCATGCAATGCCAAAGATGACGTGTGCAAATCGCAGTAATACCTGTAACCATTCAATGAGATATGCCGTCATGCCGCTTAGCTTCCCCGATAAGTGGTGTACGACCATGGCGATACGAGCAGCGGGACATGATAGTGCGCAGAAATATCGGTGATGGTAAATCTCACGGGGACTTCCTCCAAAAACGGTTGTCCAGTCGTTACCTTCATGTCCTTAAAGTATTGACCCACTTGGAAAAGTAGCTCGTAATGGCCAGCTCTAAGGTTAGCCCCCTCGAGCAAAGGCTCTGGGCAACGACCGTCAGCGTTTGTTTTGATCTCTTTTAAAACTCTGCGCTGCTCATCTTCGATCGCGATTAAGGATATCTGCATATTTCTCGCCGGAATTCCCGAAGAGGTGTCTAAAACGTGGGTGGTTAGTCGTCCCAAGGCTCGCTCCAACGTTGTTGTGAAACATGTGCTCGGAATGATTGTCTTAGAACGTGCTCCGTCTGTCAAACACCAAAGTGCTATGGACTAACGGCTTATGCTGATTTTCTTAGCCTCAGATTTGCTTCGGAATTTTGGAGAAGTTTTGAATCGATGTCTTTTTCGCTTTCGATGTAATAAAGCGTAGGTGAAGACAAGTCCCTGAGCTTCATATTAGGTGAAACCGTGAAATCGTAAACGTTGAAAGGGACGCTAATGTGCAGCAGAGTTTCTGGACCAAAAATGATACGGTCGGTGTTGCCTCGTTGCATGCGGAGTAATTTTCCTGTTGTTTGATAGCGGCGGGATTGCCCCGGAATCTCGCCTAAAGATGTGGCCTTCTTATACCAGCTTGGACCCATCATTCCGATCAGACTTTGTCCACATGAAATTCCAATGTCAATGGCCTCAGGGAAGCCAAACTTTTTCTGAAACGAGCTGCGGGCTTTGATCAGCTCTGTGGCCATTAGGATCATTTGGTGTGTTAAGTGTGGTGCTGCTTGTGCATCCCGCGCATAAGCCACTACAAAGAGTTCGTCAGCAATCCAGTCTGTGTAGTGATTTCCCTCGGGGAACCACTTTGTTAAAAGTTCACCGCAGAGCTCATAGTAGTCGCCAAGTGCAGTCGCAAGCATGTCGGGCGACGTGGCTGACGACAATGATTGGTAACCGCGCCAGTCACTGCTCAGACAAACACAATACATGTTTTGAGGCTTAAATAACTCATTGACGTCCTGCTCGTACTCCGCGGAGTGTCGGATGATTTTAGCCGGAGCAGACTTGATCAGTAGGGAATACTCGTGTTTAGCTAATTTGATCTGTTGCTTGTGTTGCATAAAACGGAATGCTGCAGTTGAGCAAGTTCCTAGACTGAAAATAATACCAAATACAGGCCCTAGCTCGTGACCGGAGCTTGCATAGAATCCGACACCAGAGAAAACCAACGACAGTAAGACATAGGAGTAGAGTCGCGAAGGGCTAATTAGGATTGAAAACGTACTGACGATTAGAACAATCGCACATGTAAGCAGTAACTCTTGCTGAGCTTGAGTATCGATATTTTGTTTTAATACTAAAAGATAGGCGATGGGGGCGACGCAAAGTAACCAAGGATAGATCAACTTTATCGTCTGTTTTTTCCAGGGCGTGGTAATAAGGAGTGCGGCAAACAGCACTCCTGCAATGACGTGCATCTGAACAAGGTCCCACTTGCTACCATCCATCTTAACCAGTAACGGGATGAGAGGTACCGATGCAAAGTTGTAGGCGATGCAGATTGGGATTGCGATCGAAATGAGGTCGCTTTCGATGCGGGTGATGTAGCGATTACAGAAGTACTGTTCATCGGACGCTGCAAGCTGGGCTGCGTTTTTCAAGCGTGAGACGATGAAACTATGTAAATTTGTGATGATTTCTATCAAACCGCCACCTTGTCCTTCCGAGGAGGGGATCGGTGGATTTTTGCTATATCTTGATAAAAATCATCTAAAAATTAATAAATATAGGTAGTTAATCGGCTCTATTGCCCGTGTGCTCACGGGCGGTCTGTTCAAGCGTGGGACAAAGGGCAAGGACATTCACTGTACTCTCGCTGGGTTGGCGATCCCTTCCGACTGCAGTGATTGCCGCAGAAGCCCCGCTAGCTTACTGAATTTGATAGGCCCCATATCGTAAAAGCTTGGTCTGTCCTGGTGCCAAAGAAAATCTGGTCTAGCTTCATCAAGCCACGCTCCGCCCAGGATCTCTCCGCTTTCGTTCAATTCTAATCGGTAACTAAATTGGCGCACCGAATCAACGGGGTCTCCAGAATCCCAAGTGGGCGAGTTTTCAATGCCGTAGCCGACAGTCGTGACGACTTCCACCTCTTTGACTGTGCCCGGGGCTGCATCACGACTAGCTTGATTACTTTCGTGAGTGACTTCCATGTTGAAAGAAAAGATGGGGTGATTCCAAACCTGTAGCTCGCGGTTTAAATCAGCGATGAAACCTTTACCCTGTTTCCCTAGTTTGTTGGCTAAAACCAAGTGGAACATACCGGCATTGGCATCACGACATTCTGGTCGTTTTTTGGCTTCGGGATTTTCCGCGAAATCAAAGTTACAACGCTCAGCAACATAATACGTGCGACTTGAGCCGTAGTTTCCAACGTATAACGCAAGCAAGGCCTTTACGTCGGCAGAGCCAAATGGGATTTCCAGACCATCTTCGTTTTTGATCAAAGCAGACTTGGGCTCCTTGAAGTTCAATGATGCTGAGGCCCACCCGTGACAAAGGCCCTCCCATCCTGGAGCATCAGGACTTGTGCGCTGACGTTCAGACTTTAATAAGGGGTAGTCGTATGAGCCTGTGAGAATATCGAATTTCTCCGCAGGAGATAGCTCCGAGAGTTCGCCTGGGGTCATGGACCTAAGTTCATCGATTTTAAAGGTTTCATAACTGAATGCGTCTCGAGCATTCGGGTGTGCTTCGTTCCATCGTAAAGCTAGGCCACCACTGTAGGTTGGCCAGTAGCTGTCTGACCATGGTGTGCCCTCCAATTTGGCTGATGCGGGTAACTCGGAAAGTTTGCGCTCAAAATCACGTGGTAAAATACGCAAAGGATTATTAGCAGAATTCCATTCTTCTTGGAGGTTAGAATGGTCTCTCTGTGCTCCACATGAAAACAAGATGCCAAATGCTAGTGGTAAAAAGAACTTTGATGTAACTAAATTTTTCATAACTCTCTTTCGCTCCTCGTCATGGTTTGTAGTCGAGTCCCGAAGGAAGCTATGCTCCTATGGCGCGATGCTGTCCAGTGAAATCTGCTGGGTAGCTAATGATGTGTAGTCCTTGAGTCGTGTGAGATTGGTGAAGACCGTGGTTCCCGAGCGACAGTTTGAATCACCTCGCGATACGAGTCCAACAACAGCTAAGCCGCCGTTAATCTTGACGAACGACGGAGCTCCAGAATCCACATGGCAGGCCATCTTCGCATCACCGTCGATTGAGGTAAATTCGTAAGCTGTGTCGTTAAATGCAGTTACCGTGAGCGATACTTTTTGCAGCACTCCGGTGGATTCTGGATCGCTGGCTTCTGTTCTACCATAGCCAGAAAGGATCAACGACTCATCGAGACCAGATTGATCGCTCCAGCCGCTAGAGATAACGGCGGCTGGTTGTAAGGCCCTTGAAGGTTCACTGGTCGTGATAACAGCGATGTCAAAAGGAGGCGCGCTCGGTGAAAGCAAAAAGGTCAGAGACGGGTTGTAGTTTTTGTGAGCCTCTGCCGACTGAATTGACAATACTTCGAGCTCACCAGCGATCATGCCAGATTGTAGCGTCCATCGGCTGAGGTCTTGACCAAATACACAATGACCAGCAGTTAGGAAGGTCGACGCTGTGATCGCAACCGCTGTGCACTTTACAGCATCTTCCGGTGAGACGAGAGCGGCGACGTGGGTGACTAAGGGATCACCGTCCTCGACCGGGGTGCCTCCAATAATCTTAAGCTTACTTTGGGAGTCTTCGTTCCGGCAGCTTAAGGTTAAGGCCGACGCCAGGATTCCCAGTGTGATCAGCCCTTTGGGTTGGCTTGTGCGTGAGTTGTTGTTCATGATGGCCCTTTGTACGTGGACGCCTCTTTCGGAGACCTTATAATAAACATGAAAAATGTCAATAATTTTATGTTTTTTAATAGATAATTGTGTGCGATATGTTTCTGCAATTGCCCCGTTCGGTTTAGAAAGACCAAGCTAAGAAGCAATAAATATTATGTTTTTGACTTAAGATTTGGCGCGCAAAATGAGGCTTTGGGTTGCCCGGTTTTAATGGCGGGGCGTGGAGCTTAAAGGGGCGTGTACGTCTTCATTTGAGTAGAGATGAGGGCGGTTAACTTTTGGCCAAAGCCCAAGAGCAGCGTTTTATGGGATGCGGACGGCGGTAACTTAAGCGTGATATTATTCCAGATCAAGTAAAGCGCATGAAGCTTTGCCGCAAATAATCTTGGAGCCGTTGGCTATGGGTCCCGCAACAAAATCTAAGTTCAAGGCTACGGGACGATCGCGGCTTGGAAATTCAAAAGCAACCCCTTCGATTTGCTCTGCGCCGCCATCTGTGCAGCCAAGAAACGAAATATCCAAAACCCTAGACGTCATCGCCGGGATCATAAATTTAACGCGACCCTTCTCACATCGATCACTGTGGCCTGCGTCAAAACGAAGCTTTACAGGACTCGCGGATTCATTGGCAACAGCGATCGAATAGTTCCTGGTTTTATAAGTTCTCTGGTCACCTGCTCCACAGGACATAAGAGATAACCCCGCAGCTACAAGTGAAGCTTGGTGAAAAACCATAACGGACCATGCATTCCCCAAGACAAACGCAGGCTGGCGAAGAATCCTAAAGTGCTGCCTTCTGTGGCCCATGCCGACTGACTCCTTAAAAAAAGTTGTGCTTCTTGCGCGAAGCACGCTGCGAGGATCGCTAACATGTCACATAGCGACAGTCAAAGCAATTTCAGGCGTGCGCACCCGGAGTCCTGCCTGACCGACGAAACAACCTCGTGGACCACCTTAGATTGTCAAAGATATGGACAGGGAGGGCGTCATATAATTAGACATTCTTATAGATTGAGGTGCGCTATGATTTTTTAATATACTGATTTTATTGAATTATTTGGAAAACATCAGGATTCCTTATGGATGGCACGGCTGTTGCTTCGTTATTTGTACCACACTTTAGGAGGACTGATCATGAAAACCCAAACACGCATTGCGGCGAGATTGATGCTCGCAATACCACCTCTCATTATTGCAACAGGGGCCGAGGCCCGTCGAGCTGATCGTGAGGGTCTTAACTTTGGTTCGTCGATTCGGATTCTCGATAATGATGACCGTGGTGAATCCAACTCACTCAATAAGAACAGTACGCGTACAAAAAGCTCAGGTCAGGCATTTAGCCCCTATGTCGGTTATGCATTCGGCCCCCTCAATTTAGGTTTAATGCTCAATGTTGAAACCAAAGCAGAGGAGTTTACTGAGTCCAACGCATCCAACGGCCAACAACTTAATCGCCAGGCGACCACTTCGAGTAAGGCGGTAAGCCTCTTCACAAGATTCAATTTTGGCAAAATCATGTATCTTGGCGCGGGCGCTGGCTTATATAGTCAAAATACCGATGTTCGTTCTGAGGTTAGATCGTCCACTGGCGAGACGTTCACAGGGTCAACAAACACTTACAAACTGAGAGGGATTGGGCCAGGCTACCATGCAGGAATCGGTATTGAGCTACCTGCTGTCAATGGGTTTTTCTTCACAGGTGCTTACGTGGTTCACAACTATACATTGCGCGACACGGCTAATAGCGGATACGGTAGTGTCATCGGAACCCAACAAAAGCGAGAGCTATCGTTTGGAATTGCCTACTACAATTAAATTTAGGTCTCATGTATTTAAATGAATAGGTTTAGAGAAAGTAGCAAATCAGGTTTATATGATCAGATAGGCCACGTCTTCATCGAGAGGGCTGTGGCCGAGTTCTATAAGCGCGCATTCGCCGATGTCTTGATCGGTCATTTTTTCTTCCAGTCCGATATCCATCACATCACAAATCAACAGATTGCATTTGTTACCGCAATGCTTGGCGGTCCATCCAGCTACCAAGGTAAACCCTTAAAATTGGCTCATAAGCCATTCATCATCCGGCCCGTTCACTTCAATCGAAGGCAAGTGATCATGCGCGAGGTGTTAACAGAGATGCAGTTGGATCCCACCTTGATCAACGGCTGGCTTGCCTTGGAAGATCAATTTCGTCAGGTGATTATTAACGGATAATCAATCAATCATTAAGGAATAACACCAAGTCTATGGGCGGCGACGTTCATGCATTGAACCTATGTTCCAGGGCTACCGCATCTAAATTAACATGATTTTGAGAGGTTATGACTTTCCTGTTAATCTTACATCAGTGAATTTTAATTTATCAACTCCTTTTCCCTGTTTCCGCTCTTCCCTTCTTCAGCGTTTGATTCGGTGCTGCGAATCACCCGTCTGATACGAATTTTAGTCACATCATTTGACCGCGGAATGGGGGAAGGGCGGAATTTGGGAGTGGTCGTATTCCTAAGCCCACGCAACAACAAGTCGCAATGCCAAGGCCCACGCGCTTACAATATGGATTGGCGATTTACCTTGACCAGGCCGCTTTGCGCCCCGCATTGTTTGGCCATCAATGGCGATCACTTCGTTTGTAAAAATTCCTGCGAGCTCTTTAGTCCACATGGCAAAGCCCGCACGAAACTCTTTAGGACTGATTCTGGCAGCGACC
>JBIKKO010000252.1:0-4049 GCA_044360315.1 Oligoflexales bacterium | reverse complement strand
ATGTTGTCAACACTTGCTCGTAGCGATTTAGGAGGGGAATACGCGCGCTCTACATAGCAAGTAGCGATTAATTCAAATCAAACCTAAAAAATGTTTTTTGTAGGAAAAACCGTGTCAAGAAAAAAAAGAAATGAAAACTTTTTATTTTTCTAACTTCACGTCGTGCGAGGTGCTGAATAGTTACGAAAATCATTTTGGAATCCCGCCGGTGTTGGCTCTCAACTCTTCTTTCTGGGTTTAGTTTTCTCGATCAATTTTGCTTGTTCGACTGCCTTGTCAAAATCACGCTCAGCCATATTAGGCTGATCCCCATGTATTTGGAGATACTTGTCAAATTCTTGTGACGCCTTCGCAACAGCTGCTTCATTCGAAATTTTCCCAGCGTGGGTTAGAATCTCGCGTTCACTAACTTTCAAAAAATCATCTAGTTTGCTGAGCCAGTCTTTCATGTACATTGGCTTCCGCTGCTTTGCCTGTAGGTCTGCAAAATCAAGATAGAATGACACAATCCGGTTGAGAGTATCCAACTCGTCCGCACTTAGATAATTTTTTGCCACTTGGGTGTCAGTTCTCTTAGGCCGCTCACCTTGCCAAAAAGTGAGCCCCATGTTTGGCTGAGCCGCATCAGCGCGATCAGAAATGATTTCGGCTGCCGTTCGTCCATGGGCAGCCCAATGCATTTTATTTTGAATCACCTTAAAAAACTGCACCGACGATTCAAGCTTGGGATCATAGTCAATGCTGGTCGCGTAAATGTCTAAAACCTTTTTCCAGAATACCTTTTCCGAAGACCGGATGTCGCGAATGCGGCTGAGTAGTTCATCGAAATAATTGCCGCCACCGGATTCTTTTAGGCGTTCATCGTCCATGGTGAAGCCTTTGACGATGTATTCACGTAGGCGCTCGGTAGCCCAAATTCGGAACTGCGTTCCACGGTGCGATTTGACACGGTAACCAACCGAAATGATCACATCCAAGTTGTAGTGTTCGATCTGTCTGGCGACAGACCGCGCCCCCTCGTCTTGAACTGTTGCAAATTTTGCAATAGTTCGATCCGGGAGCAGTTCTCTTTCTTCGAAAACATTTGTAATGTGCTTTGATATTGATGACTTATCTCGTCCAAATAGTTCCGCCAATTGGTTCAGCGAGAGCCAAACAGTCTCATCCTTAATTCGAACTTGGACTCGTGTCCGACCGTCATCCGTCTGATACAGTAAGAACTCGCTTGAACCAATCGCGGGGACAGGAAGTTTTGTGTTTTTAGATTTGCTTCTGGGTTTCTTTGGACTCATTCCATCATCCGATTTCTATGCGTGCGTTCTAGTGAAATGCCAACCAATCTCATCATCAGCCGCCTTCGTGGGTTCCTCGCGCCACTAATCCCAGTTCCATCTTCCAGCCACTGACCAGACTGGTCACGTTGCGACTCTGCCTAAAATGTTCTAAGTCTAATCTTTACCATAACGCAACATTTCATCTCAACCC
Organism: Oligoflexales bacterium; assembly: GCA_044360315.1. GTDB lineage: Bacteria > Bdellovibrionota_B > Oligoflexia > Oligoflexales > RGVZ01 > CAMDKS01. Next base: position 2,564 of record JBIKKO010000252.1, on the reverse strand, counting down.
TAAGACGTCCGCCTGTCAATGGATGCGGCATAGACCGGCTGATAATACTGGCTCTCCTCAGGATTTAGTCGACTCACGTCTTTAAATTCGGCATTTTTCATCGCGCTCATAATTTCATCCGCAGTAAATGCTGTCATTTTTGTCTGAAAAGGCTTTCCGGCCCATGTCGATTCTAACTGCCGCAGTACAAACAGATTTACAAAATATCCTGTGCCATCGTCGTTCCACTCCCAAGTTTGAAAATAGATTCTGTTACCAAAATCATCTTCAATCATGCGCGGCACAGTGCCGGTCGGTTTCGTTTTGCGCAGCTGATCATAATCACGAGCACTGACCAGAAGAATCCCTCCAGTTGCTAATTTTTGCTTCATACAGCCAAACGCCATTTGAAGGTCTTCAGAGACATTTAAATGCGCGATCGCGTTGTCAAAGGAAATGACAGCATCAAATTTTTGCTCCTCTTTACTTACGGGCGCGGGAAAATCAGCCACTTTAAATGCAACATCTGCACCCAAGCGTCTAGCCTCTATCGCCGCACGCTCGATTTCTTTAGGGCTTATATCGGCCCCGGTGACCTGATAACCTTGTAACGCTAGACGAATGGCCTGCGTTCCAATCCCGCAAGAGCAATCTAAAATCCTAGCACCCGGATGAATGCCAAATCTTTTACTTAACAATGTGTGCAGCAATTGACCCTGCCTGCGCACTTCATCATCCCAGCCACTTGCAATCAAATGATAATTGTCAGCTAAGCTATCATAAAACTGACCGACACTATCCATTCTGCTTCTCCTGCGCCCATTTAAGCGCTGCTCTTGCCAGTAATCTAGTTGAATCAAATGTTGGCAGTGACGACTTGTTGAAATCGACAATTAAAGGAATTTCTGTGCAACCAAGTACGACGCCATCACAACCGCTTCTTTTGAGGTCGTCAATGCGATCATGGAAGAACTTGCGCGATTGCTCAGTGAAAACACCGTTTACCAATTCCTCAAATATAATGTCATTAATAGCCTTTCTGTCTGTCTCATTTGGAATTGAGTACTGTATACCCGCCTTGGCGCACGCGTTACGATATACAGGGCCTTCCATAAGATACTTAGTCCCAAGAATTTCCAATCGAGCGATACCACGATCCTTTGCATTGGCAACGACCACATCGGCAATATGCAGCCAAGGGAGCGGCGAAGCCTCTCTGATAAAGTCCAAAGCCTCATGGACAGTGTTGTCTGGGCAAATGAGAACTTCTGCGCCAATTTTTTGCAGGTTTTGCGCAGAAGAGAGCATTAGCTCACCCACTTTTACCCAGTCACCTTCTTTGACGTGCACCATATAGTCCGCAAGCGAATGAGTATGCATTGAAACGTCGGGATGATCATGCCGACCAAAGACCGCCGCCCCTTCTAAGCAGAACGTTCGATAACAAAGTGCGGCGCCCTCCGCGCTACATCCGACGATGCCAACATGTGGTTTTAATTTTTTCACGACTGTTCTCCAAAAGGTCCATATCTCCATTATATAAAACACTTGATAATGTTCGTCAAGAAGGATAAACGTTCTTTATGACGAACAAAGAACAAGGCGACTACACCCTCATAGGGAAAGCCCTCGCTAGAAATTTAAGGAACTACCGTGAGCGTCAAGGGCTAAGCCTCAATGAGCTAGCAACACTTGCCCGCATCGGAAAATCGACACTCTCAGTCTTAGAAGCTGGAAAAGGCAATCCAAATATCGAAACGATCTGGGCGATCGCCGATGCCTTAAAGGTTCCATTTGGTCAGCTTATCGATAGCTCGGCGATGGATACGCGCTTGATAAAAAAAGGTGCCGGCACTCTCATCGACACGGGTGACAAAGTAATCTGCGCTAAACTTCTAGTTTCTCGCACCAGACGTGGTGCATTTGAACTTTTTCAGCTGGAACTAAATAAGGGCGCTTGTCGTAAAGCAGACCCACACACAAAAGGCACAGTTGAACATATCCTGGTGCAAAAAGGCGTCTTGATCACTGGGCCAATCGAAAATCCCACAAAGCTTCATGCCGGCGACTTACTTTCGTTCCCAGCAGATGTACCACATGTATACGAAACTCCGCTCGGTTCTGCTGAAGCCGTGGTTATGATGGACTATCAGTAGCCTAACCAGAATGGCATCGGCAAGCACCTTGAATTTTATCCCGCGCTCGCAGTAAACGAGCGCGGGGGTTTTACTAGATTGTCACCTGTCCTTCCAAAAGCATTCCCAAAAACTCCTCGCGATTTGTTACACGTTTATCCTTCACAAGTTTCATATAGAGAAGTTCCATGCGGTCTCTATTTGAAAGAGTCTTGTTACATATTTCTGCGAGTTGCTCGTCGGTTGCATATTTCGGCGAAGCCGGACAGCCATTCCGGAGCAAGACGGACAGCGCGCATTTACTCATCGGAGCGTAGCGACGACCGGGTTCACTTAGTGGATTTGCCTTCCGAGGTCAATCCTGATTTTTCTTTACGCATAGATGGTCCTTTAATATCAATTTTATGAGAACGATGGATGATGCGATCAAGGAGAGCATCGGCGATCGTC
>JBIKKO010000094.1:0-12744 GCA_044360315.1 Oligoflexales bacterium | reverse complement strand
GTCATGGAGGAGAGGCGCCTGTTTTACGTTGCTTTAACAAGAGCTAAAAAACGACTTACCATCACCCACGCTAACGAGCGAGGCACAGGAGCAATGAAGTCGTCGCGCATGCCAAGCCGCTTTCTTTCTGAGTTACCGGCGACTTCATTTCAGTCAAACCGTGCCGCCACGACGTTGGCTGAAGAAAAATCTGTGCGCCAACAAAAGACCATGTCTGTGCTACAAGGGCTTCGCGCCAATTTGAAACCATCAACAAAACCTTAGCTCGCCTTGGTCAATCTAGGCAGCGCCCGAGCTCTATCAAGGCTGAATCTATTCGTTTGTTGCTACAGCAAAAAAAGATCACCGTCTTATGCATCGATGGTCGTCAACGACTCATCATCCATAAGCTCTGTAAGCGTTCCTTTTTTGCGGACAAATTCTTTCAAATTTTTGAGAATGCGAGCCTCAATCTGCCGCGCTCGCTCCCTGGTGATTCCATAACGATCGCCGATCTCTTGAAGGGTTAAAGGCTTTTCAGAAAGCAGGCGATCATTAAACACATCAAGATCACGGCCTTTCAAAGTTTTTTTGAACTCCATCAGGTGTTCTTCGAAAATCTCTAGCATTTCCGAATCTGCCAGTTGATCATCAGCAGCCTTTTCGACACTTTCGAGATCGATGATCTCACCGTGTGTCCGATCAGAACCATCAGCAATTGGCGCATCTAGACTGACGTCGTGTGCACTCAGTCGCTGCTGCATTGCCACAACGTCTTTTTCTCGGACTCCCAGGTTTTGTGCAAGCAGCTTAGGATCAACCGTATCGTACTCTTTGAGCAGCCGCTCCGTTTCTCGTCTTAAGTTATAAAAAAGTTTCCTCTGGGCCGCCGTCGTACCAATGCGCACAGGGCCTCTTGTATCCATGAGGTGCTTTAAAATATAAGCGCGAATCCACCAGGCCGCATAAGACGATAACTTTACACCCTTGTAGGGATTATACCGCTTAACGGCCTGCATCAAACCATAATTGCCCTCTTGAATCAGATCAAGGGGGCCTACGGAAGCATTACGGAACTCATTAGCAATTTTTACCACAAGACGAAGGTTTGAGGTGATAAGGCGCTGGGCAGCGTCTTTACTTTGATGCTCAAAATGTGCGACCGCCAACTCGTACTCCTCTTCCGGAGACAGTAAAGGATAGCGACTGATCTCTCTCATATACGATTGCAGAGGAGTCGATCGAGCTGGAAGCTGCTCGGTCTTCAGGATCAGAGATTTATTTGGGTCTTTATGATCGGTCACAGTTTGGGCTTAATATCTTAATTTGGTTACCTGACAAAAACATCCTATGCTACCATGATTCTTTCTATCAAGAAGCGAGAGATTACGCGAGATGCCAGGCATTGGAATCATCACCAACCCTTTTTCCAAACAAAACAAGAAAAGTCCCGCAAGGGGCCGACTCCTTGGTTATATTGTAGGACAGTTTGGCAACCTGGAAATCACCAACTCAATTGATGATATCGGTCGTGTAGCAGCACTGTTTAAGGAGCAGGGCATTGAAATTCTTGCTATAAACGGCGGAGACGGGACCATCTCAAGGACCCTAACCGCCTTCATCCGCACCTACGGCGACACGACACTACCCCAAATCCTAGTTCTTAGGGGTGGCACCATCAACATGCTTGCAGATAATCTGGGCATATTTGGCTCCCCGGAAGAAATTCTGGTGAGAATGCTCGAATGCCAAAGTGGACTTCGGCCCAAAACGATCCAAACTTTTGCCACCCTATCGGTCGGTGGACAATACGGCTTTCTGTTTGGTAACGGATTTGTGGCCCGCTACTTGGCCGAGTTTTATAAAAACAAAACAGGCGCCTTCGGATCAGTCCTGCTTATCCTTAAAATCTATCTGAGCTGGATCTTCTCAAAGACGCTTTATCGGCATATTGTTCAAGACGAGTCCTACCGGATGGCCTTAGAGGGAAAGCCGGCCCCAAAGGAGGTCAGAAGTCTCGCCATCATGGTTAGCACGGTCGAGCGCATGCCGCTAAGATTTAAACTGTTTCCTTTGGCGAGAGGTAACCTATCTAAATTTCAGATGTTCTCCCTTGAGATGCCTGCTGGCTCCATGCCCCTAAGGCTACCGTTTGCTTTTTTGCGCAACAAAACTGGAACATTTCTAGGTAAAGTCACCCGACAGGCTTCGGCACTTGTGCTAACGGCCACGTCCGGCCGTCAGCTCTACACTCTCGACGGCGAACTTTTTGAGGCACCCGACGGAAGACTTGCGATTGAAGTCGGTCCGGTCGTACAATTTGTTGTAGTGTAACTCTATGAACTGCTAAACTTAATTGTTCCTATTCTGACATCACAGGTGGTATTTGAGCTTTACGGTTCGCCCCGCTAGAGGGGCGAGCCTTACGACAGGCTCCCAACGGGCCTAGGCAACATTTGCCCAAATGGGCCAGGTACTGATCTGCGTTGTCAAAAACGCGAGTTGCGCAGACGTCGAACGAACTCTTTTGAGAAAAGGTTAACATCATGGGCCATGTTTTAGGACGCCTCTCTCCGCCACCTCCCCAGGCTGTTGCTCAAGCTCTAAACGTGGATCACTTAACCATAGAGTGGCTTGCCGGTGATGGCTCTGATCGTTGTTACTTCAGGGTCCGGTCACCAGAATTGAAGACAAGCTTCGTTTTGATGCAACTCTCTGGCAGCGATGCAGAACAGCTCAAACAAGGGCGCTATGACTGGGTTGAGATATCTAAGCTTCTGAAGTTAAACGGTGTTTTTGCGCCTTCTTGCGTCTCAATTCTTTCAGATCACGCCGCCATCATCATCGATGATTATGGAGATTTAATGCTTGAAACAATCACCCTTCAAGCAGCAAAAAATGGCAATATTAACAGCGTGTTACCATATTATGAGACATCCCTTCGAGCAGTCACTCAGTTTCTTGGGATAAAACCTGGTCAAAACGACGTGTGGACCCAGAGGGCTTTTGACAAAGAGCGTTTTATCTGGGAGTTAAACTTTTTTGTCAGTAAATACCTTGGACCGGTGGCTCACTATGAAATGAAGCCTCTAGAAAAAGCTGAATTTTCTAATGATGTTGAGTCTTTATCAAGCTTTCTGGCGGACTTTGCACACTATTTTGTTCACAGGGATTTCCACAGCCGCAATATCATGATTCACAATGATGCGGTCGCCGTGATCGACTTCCAAGACGCACGCCTTGGCCCCCCGTCCTACGACCTGGTCAGCCTTGTTTTTGACAGCTATGTACCCCTTTCACCTGAAACTCGGATGAAGCTGCTCGACGATGGATTACGGGCCATTCAAATGAAAGTTGGCGAAAAAGCTAGCAAAAGAGCTGCAGACGAGTGGCGGCCGATGCTCCTTCAACGTCAGCTAAAGGCCATTGGTAGTTTTGGCTACCTGACCGTTGATAAGCAGAAGGGTGACTATATAAGAAACGTCGCCCCAGCACTTCAAACCCTGCTTGATGCTGGCGTGCAGGATGCGAGATGGCCATTTTTAAGTGGAACGTTACTTCAGATTCTAGCCAAAACTCTACCCGATCGCAAAGCGAGTAAGCCTTCGGGGTTTTCCTTAGCCCAAAGCCCAATAGGCGGCCAGGTGCAGTCTAAGAAGGTATGAACCGTTGAACCATAATCTTGGTAAACCCTATAAATCATTGATATTAAGTGCCGGCTTTGGTTCCCGCTTGCGCCCTTTGACAGAGACGGTGCCAAAGCCCCTAGTCACCGTCTGCAATGTTCCTCTGCTCAATGCTGCCATGCGCCGCTGCGTCTTAGCTGGCTTTACCGATATCGCCGTCAACACCCACCATCTAGGTGATGTTTTGGCAAATCACGCAAGATCTGTGTCTAAGTCTCTTGGCGTGCAAAACCTCACCATCTCCTCAGAGCAGCCGGAGATTCTTGGAACCGGTGGGGCTCTATCGGCTTTGGCGCAGTGGTGGGGTGACACCCCACTCCTCGTTTACAACGGGGATATTTTAAGCAACATACAGATCTCAGCCCTTGTGGCAAAGCATCTGGATTCTAACAACGTTGTAACGATGGTCATTCTTGAAAAGCCTCCTCAAGATGGTGGTCGCTCCGTATGGGTTGACAAAGATGGGTCTGTCCAAGCCATTGCTAAGCCCGAGGAGTTGTCAGGCTCTTTGCAGCGAACATCACTTCGCCAAACCGGCTATGCATGCGCCTACCTTGCAAATCCTTTGTTGAAACAATATCTACCTAAAAATCCAGCGTTTTATGACGTTGTTAAGTCCTTTCAGGATTTGCTTGCTGATGGGCACCCAATGGGAACCCTACTTCACGAAGGTTTTTGGGCTGATGTTGGCACACCGGAGTCACTTTGGGCGACGAACCTCGCCGTAGCAAACCTTCCCACGTCTGTGCGAACCGACATTTTTTTGGATCTTTTACGGCAGGATCAGCAATCAGTTAAATCCCTGAATTATGATGTGGACGCCGTCTCTGTCATTGATCCCACAGCCTCTTTAGGAGCGGGATCAAAGATTACTGAAAGTGTCATTTTATCAAAGGCCACCGTAAAACCAGGAGAGTCAATCCATCGCACCCTCCGAGGCGAAAACTTTAGTGTTGAGTTTCCCTCTAGCGCTCAAACAAGTCCCGAGTAACTTAAAACGCCTGGGCAGAGAGACCGACTCTTCATCCAGCTGATCGTTAGTCAAAGCTTTACCTATTCAGTACGATTGATGATCTAGCGTGATGATCTAGCAGCAGATCATCAAAGCACGGCCGCCCAGTAAACCTCGCCAGCAAGGGTTCGAGAGCTCCTTTTGCCTGATCAAAAGCCTGGTCACCTGCTTAGACAACGATAGATAAGGCAGATGCTAAACCTCTGTGAACACTAAGGTCTTGTGACTAGTCAACGCTTCGGGGGGGGGGGGGTAATCAAACTAAGACTATGAGGACAGGAGTTTTTCTTGGGTGGTAAGCGGGAGGGTGGGCGAACTTGGTAAGAGCGAGCGGTATTTCTTGGTGAGGTCTAAGTTTTTGCTTTATGTTTGCTGCGAGCCTTGCCCGGGTGGCGCCTTCTTTTATCAGGCTCGTTGAAACAAATCGCTAATCTTTAATCTCTTCTCTCAAACACCACTTGCTCGAATCATCTTATTTCAGTGTCTTTCGGGTCCAGGTTTTCATCACGAGTGGCTCTTGGAGTTTTGGTTGGTTGTTTCACTCAAGAGGCCCAGTTGTTGTTTTATCCTCGTCTGCCCTGGCGACATACTTAGCGATGTCACGCTTTAGTGTTAAGTTAAACTGCTGGAACTGCGGTGTAAAACGCCTGAGTCATCAGGTTAAGAGTTTTATCAAGTTTTTTTGTTACAACTTTGTTTACTTTTGCATTCATGCTTTTGATCGATTCAAACGCTGTTTTGATGGATCCGGCTTCAATGAAGTATACGGTCATCCCAACCTGCAATACATCGGGGTTGTCGATATTGTCATTTTGACGCCAGATATGCTTCCAAAGATTTGATTTACCATAGACTCGTTTTGCAATGGCTGCCAAGGTGTCTCCTTCACGAACCATTTCCTTACCACGACGTAAGCCCTCGTAAGTTTGAGCAAAAGTCATACTTGTTTCATCAAGGTTGTAGTACAGCAAATCACCCGGATAAATATGGTTTGGATTATCTAGCCCGGAGAAGTTTGCAATATCACGCCAACGTTTTTGATCCCCATAGATTCTTTGAGCGATCTTTCCAAGGGTATCGCCCGGCTCCACAACATAACCCATCTTTGAGCCCATCTCTGGCATTCCTGGCACAGCAGCTGCAGGCTGACTTGGCGCCGCCATTTCAGGAGCTGGAGCAGGTTGCGGCCCAACGGCAGCCGTCGCATCTACAGGCATCGGCTCTTCAGTAGCTGGCATCATGGCCTCAGGGTTTGCCATTTCAGGCTGAACACCTTGATTTATGGGGACTTCAGCTACCGCCTCACCACCCTCTGCCGGATTCGTTAACTCATTGATAACACCTTCCACATCACTACCGGTGGCTTCGGCCGTATTGGAAGGATTGACGTTTCCGCCAGACTCCCCTTCCGCCATAGCCGCATTGTTGCCGCCTTCTTCAGTGGTCCCTTGCTGAGAACCCTCCTCTGCAGCGACCTGCTCCGACCCCTCACCCTCTTGCTGTTGTCCCTGAGATGCGACCTCCTCCTGCATGCCTTGTTGCTCCTGCTGGCTTGTACAGCCAGTCAAAGACAACAGCGTTGCCGTGGCGAAGGCCGTCAGCACTAGGCGACGTCTCCAATTAAACCTCATCACATACCTCCTTAAAAAAGTTTTAAAACACAAAACCACATTTGTGGCGTCGGAATATTTTCTTTCCTCTTTAATTTTCCGTTTAGGTACAAACTGCGGCAATGGGCAAGGCTTTCACGCTTCCCCGCGCGGCAACATGCCGTTGTCAGGCCTACTCACACCTGGTCACCCTAAAACCCTTGGAACCAGGATCTTTGAGGATTTGTTGATAAGCCTATTCATCACCCAGGTTATCAAGGTTACGGGCAAATCTTGCCCCTTAACCCGAAAAAAGATCTGAAAAAATTTTTTTCTGCGATATGATTTCTCAGCAAAAACAATCCCGAGGAATGAACGTGCCTCATGATTTCATCCTACGGCCACTATCAGGACATAAACCTTGACCTTACAAAACTACCACCACGTTTCCGTACTGTTTCAAGAATCTGTCGAGGTCCTTCAGCCCAAGCCGGACTCAATTTTTGTGGACTGCACCCTCGGCGGTGGCGGGCATACGGCTCTCATACTACAACATCTTGGACCCTCCGGTCGGGTCATCGCGTTTGACCGCGATCTTGTGGCCATTGAGCATGCTAAACGCACGTTGGCCAAACATATCGAAACTGGCCAACTCACTTTGGTCCATGCGCCTTTTGGCGAAATTTTAAAAACTATCACCTCCTTAGGGCTCGCTGGCAAAGTCAATGGCATCCTCGCTGACATAGGGGTGTCAAGCCATCATCTAGATGATGGCGCTCGGGGTTTTTCCTTCATGAAAGATGGCCCGCTTGACATGCGTATGGATCAGCAGACGGGGCCGAGTGCCTCAGACTTTCTTAACACGGCCTCCGAGGAAGAGCTTGCTGACGTTATATGGAGGCTTGGTGAAGAACCAAAATCTCGCTTTATCGCCAAATTAATTTGCGAGGTTCGACGTAAATCAAAAATCGAAACGACAAAGGATCTTGCAGACCTCATTGCTGCAAAGGTGATGTGGAAAGAGGTCAGTCGCAAACATCCGGCGACCAGGACATTCCAAGCCCTGCGTATTTTCGTCAACGATGAATTAGGACAGCTCGGCGCACTGTTAGCTGACGCACCAAAAATCACGGCTTGCGGCGGAATCCTTGCCATCATAACGTTTCATTCTCTCGAGGACCGCATGGTAAAAGAAGCCATGCAGGCCTGGACTGGGAAAACTAAACGCGACGCCCTTCCCCGCGATCTTCCCTTTACTCAAGACGAGGTCTCCGCTCTAAGCCAAGGATGCGGGCATATCATTAAGCCGTTTCCCATGGTGCCGAGCCCTTCAGAAATCCAAAACAACCCTCGTGCACGAAGCGCTAAGCTGCGGGCTATATGTTTTAGTTAATAAGTGTTTATAATAGAATTGAGAAAATAAAAAAGAACCTCGATTGACTAACGATAAAGTAAGGGAGGTCTATGCGAACTCTGACCATTCGCCTAGCGATTCTTTGGACGTTTGTTCTATCTATGGCCGCGTTTGCTCGCGTGCACTTTCGAAGCGTTACGACGGGCGTAGCCTATGACTTAGGCCAGCTTAAAAACAAAGAGGGCAAGCTTCTCGAAGAGCGTAGCGAACTGCGTGGGGAGCTTGCTCGATTGACAACAAAGAAAAAACTTGAAGATCTCGCCCAGTCTGCAAGTAAGCCAAGTCAATCAGGGGAAGCCTCATCTAGCACTCGTCAATAATGCAAACAAAAAACACATTGTATCTAGTTCATTAACGTAACGTTGGCTACCATGACAAAACCAACCGGTCCACATGATAAAAAGGCTTCTAAGACTAAGGCTCTTGATCGGGGGCTTTTGATCGAGTGGCTAACACTGATCAGATCTATCCCCAGGCATAGCTGGGATAAGGTCAGAAATCTCGTGGCGGGCCTTGAACGAAAACCACAGACGCGCGGCTTTGACATCTCGCGCGCCTCCGTCCTGGCGACCGCATTGCTTTCGGTTTTTCTTGTTTTAATCATAAGAGCCGTCGTCATCCAATTGTTTCCGCCATCGGCTGACGCTTTGCGCCGTATTGCTGCCAGGCAATACGAGCAACACCTCGAGCTGGCCCCTTACCGGGGACCCGTGCTTGACCGCAACGGGCATCCATTTGCAATAAGCGTAAAAAAGCCGTCTGTAGCGATTAATCCTAGGGTCTTTAAGCCAAATAAACAGCAAACACGACAACTAAGTCAGCTACTCCAGATGCCTCGTGAAAGGATTCAAGACATCGGCACCAAGGATGCCTACTTTGCATGGCTGAAGCGAAAAATCGACCCGACCGTCGCCCAAGATGTGGAAGCCCTGGAACTCAAAGGGCTATATCTAGTCAACGAGGCCACGCGCCTTTACCCACTGCAGTCGGTTGCAGCTCACATCGTTGGTGCCGTGGGTAGCGAAAATCAGGGCTTAATGGGAATTGAAAGGCAATTTCAAAACCTACTTGCTGGCAAAACATCTGCCGTAAGCCCATCCAAGGATGCTCGCGGGCGAACGATTCTTTACTCCAGTGATATGGCAGCCCCAGACCTCCCCGGCCACACGATCCAACTCACCCTTGACCATGCCATTCAAGAAATCACAGAAGAAGCCCTGAGTGCCGGCGTATCTGCGGCGCGGGCCAAAAGTGGCTTTGCCATTGTGACCGATCCTCACACTGGAAAAATATTGGCGTTGGCCAATGTCCCGACCTTTGATCCAAATCAAATCAGCAGAGTAAAGACAGAATATACGCGAAACTTCGCGCTTCTTGATTTGTTTGAACCCGGATCAACGATCAAGCCCTTTGTGGTTGCCGGAGCCCTTGAAAAGAAAAAAACTAATATCAACGAGCTTCATAACTGTGAAAACGGAGTCTACCGTGCCGGCGGCGTTGTCTTTCGCGATGATCATCCAGCGACACTTTTGACGACCGCCGATACCATCGTAAGATCAAGCAATATTTGTACGTTTAAGATCGCAGAAAGGCTCGGCAAACAAGGGCTTTTTGATACACTTCGTAACTTTGGCTTCGCCGGGGGGATCTCCATTCCTGATATGTTCCCCCCAGCCATGCGCGGTCACATTGCTAAGCCTGCCACCTGGAAGCCCATCAGATTTGCGAACGTGGCGTTTGGTCAGGGCATGACGGTTACAGGAATTGAAATGGCGATGGCTTATGGTGCCCTAGCAAATGGCGGTAACCTGATGCGTCCGATCTTGGTTGACCGCATCACCAGTCCAAGCGGTGAAATTGTCTATGCGTCAACTCCAGAGGCAACGGCCCATGTATTATCGATTGAAAGTGCAAGGCAAATGCGTGACATTTTAGCGCGCGTTGTCACTGACAAACAAGGGACCGCGTCAAAAGCCATCACTAGTGAGTATACAACTGGCGGCAAGACCGGTACGGCTGAAAAGGTTGATCCTGTTTTAAAGGCCTATTCTGCTGAAAAGCGTATCGCTAGTTTTGCAGGGTTTGCGCCCGTCGCTGACCCTTATCTCACTATTTTTGTTGTCATCGATGAGCCTGGTGTTAAGCCTGCCTATGGGGGCCTTTGGGCTGCGCCAGTGTTTGCTGATATTGCTGAAAGAAGTCTTAGATATTTAAATGTTGCCCCTGATAAAAAGCCAAAAACTGAAGAAGGCGCCGTATCACCTAAAACCTACTCTGCCAAACCGACGACGAAAGATCAGCGATTATGAAAATCAAGAAAACTGGCATTCAGCAGGTTATGGCAGAGCTGATGGAGTCAAACCTTGACCCCCAGGTCATTCAACCCTGTTCCAACGATAGGGAGTTTTCAGCCGTCACCGCTGACACAAGAAAGCTCCATGGTAGTTCAATTTTCTGCGCAATCGAGGGCACTAAAACAGATGGACACCGGCTGTTGCCTGCGGCAGCAGACGTCACCTCTCTGTTACTTGTCGAAAAGACCCCGGACATGGCCATTAAAGACGGCGTTGCCGTTGTAAAAGTTCGGTCTACGCGGGCAGCTTGGGCCCAATTGGCGTCATTTTTTGCTGATCATCCTTCGCGGCAGCTCACCATGATCGCGGTCACTGGAACCAATGGGAAAACAAGCACAGTTTGGCTTTTAAAAGAAATTTTGTCTGCTTTAGGTGTCAACGCTGGCAGTATTGGTACCTTGGGCTTCTACGCCAAGGACGAGCATTTTGAAAGCCCACACACCACACCCGATCCTGATCTCCTCTACCCAACGTTGGCTTCATTCATGACCAAGGGCATAACCCATGTCGTGATGGAAGTTTCAAGTCACAGCCTGGCTCAAGGAAAAGTTTGGCCCATCTCCTTTGACGGTTGCGCATTTACAAGCTTTACGCAGGATCATCTGGACTTTCACCCCTCTATGGATGCTTATTTAGAGGCTAAACTTAGTCTTTTTTCCTTACATCTAAAAGAATCAGGACTAGCCCTAGTTCACACAGATATTTTGAGGTCATGGCCTGCGGCAAAGGCTGCATTTAAAGCCTTACCACAAGGCTTTAAAACCTACGAAAATACTGATCAATCTGCAGATTTTTTTGTTGAGTCAGAATCATTCCTTACAGCCGGCTTTTCAAAAGTTAAGATCCAAGAAAAAGGCCCCCCACCGTCAGAATTTCTAGTTCCGATGATTGGTGATGTGTTTTGTGAAAACTTTGCTGCCGCAACCATTTTGTCGGCCCACATCCTTCAGACAACACTCGCCGCCATGAGCGAACGTCTTGCCAATGCTTCACTCAGACCGGTACGCGGACGACTTGAACTCGTGTCAGCGCAGCACAAGCCCTGTAGACCTTTGGTGTTTATTGACTATGCACACACCCCGGACGCCCTCGAGCGCTCCATTTTAAATCTCTCTAAACATGCGAAGTCCGTGACCACCGTCTTTGGCTGCGGCGGTGATCGGGACAAAGCCAAACGCCCCATCATGGGAGAGATCGGAGCGCGACTTTCAAAAAAAATCATTGTCACCAGTGACAATCCTCGAACAGAAGACCCACGCCAGATTATTGATGATGTCGTCTCCGGCATTTCAGACCGCTCAGAGACCACGCTGGAGCCAGACCGACGCCAGGCCATCTCTCTCGCGATTCGCGATGGCAGAGCTCAAGAGTCAGTTCTAATTGCTGGCAAAGGTCACGAAGACTACCAAATCATTGGCACCAAGAAGATTCCGTTTAGTGATCAAGTCGAAGCCTACAAGGCATTAGATGAAGCAAAATCATGGCTCATCGTCGGGGCCGGGGTTACGGGCTTTGCAGCCGCTTCATTATTGGCTGAAGCCGCAGAAAAATCCTACATAACTGCCGATACGACTTTTGATTTGCCGCAGCATCTGCAAGGAAAAGCCACGCCCGTTCGACCCGAGGATATTGTGTGGAGTCAAATCGATCGACTGGTCGTTAGTCCAGGAATCGCCCCTGACCACCCCCTTGTTCGTAAGGCTAAGGACGAGCGAAAGGATATTTTGACAGAAATAGATCTTGGTTTAGATCGCTACCGCGGATCACTCCTTGCTGTAACTGGTACCAACGGTAAGTCAACAACAGTTGCCATGAGTGAATATATTCTTCGCTCATTTGGGATTCAAGCCGATGCCTGCGGCAACATCGGCATACCTCCGTCATCTATTCCCTTGTGGAAGAAAGATGGACAGCATTGTGCCGTCATAGAACTATCCAGCTATCAACTCGAGTGCTCTCGGGCATGGCCAGCCAAGGGAGCTGCCATTACAAGCTTTTCAAATGATCATCTGGCGCGACATAAAACTATGGCCAACTACTTTGCTGCAAAATGGCAAGTTACAGAGTGGTTAAACAAGCAGTCCGTCTTCGTGGTGAGTGCTGAGGTTGCGCAGCACGCCCTAACCTTTAAAAGCAAATGGCCCTCCTGCCGGACCATTGTGATCTGTAATGATTTAAAAACCACAGAGCGACTAGCCGCTCTATTACCTAAATGCTGTGAGATGGCCTCGATCGTTGACGGCACGGCTCAACTAGGGACTCTAACCTTAAACCTAAGTCAAACAGGAATGACAGGCGCCCACAATCATTTAAATGCCTTTGTGGCTATCGTTTTAACCTCCCATGTAACCAACCTACCGATGGGTCAAATCACTCCTATATTGCGTCATTATCGTGGCCTACCCTACCGTTGTGAGCAAGTTTACCGAGACGAGCAACGCGTCATTATCAACGACAGTAAATCGACTAATCTTGAAAGCACAATGGCTGCACTCAGTATCGCACGACGGCCTGCCATCTTGTTGATGGGAGGACAAGGCAAGGGTGAGACTTACCATGATCTTGCCATTAAAAAAGATCAAATCGAGATCCTCATCACATTTGGCGCATCGGGTAAAGATATAAAAAACCAAGCACCACCCGAAACTAGATCCGAGCATTTCGAAAAGATGGCGGCTGCGGTGTCTCGCGCGTTAGACTTAAGTGAGAA
>JBIKKO010000251.1:0-4095 GCA_044360315.1 Oligoflexales bacterium | reverse complement strand
GAGCGTACTTTGGACCACCCTCACTAATCCTGAATTAACAACTTTTTATAAAAAGTCCTTTATTGGAATACTTGGCTGGCTGGACGCCTCTTTCCGGACAAAATACTACTCAGTTTTCGAGTCATTTATCCTTATCATAGGATTATTGTCCATCTCCGTAAATGATCTAAGACTACAGTGGAGAGATCGCTCCGTGCTGATATTTAGTGCGATCGCCTCGACACTATTTGTGTTCCTCGCGCTGCTTCTAACCTGGACTCCTCACCCCGCTTCGGTGATCACGGGGGTTCAAGGAAGATATTTTATGATACCCGCTTATTTTTTAGCCTACGGTATTTCGAGAAGCGAGGAATCGCGCTACAGCATTCGATCAATGGTAACCACAAAACTGTGGCTAATATATTTTATAATCTCGATTTCTGCGTCATCAGCTCTGCTGATTAAGCGGTATTATTTAGTGCGTTGAGGCAATAAGCGGTCCTAAAATCGAAAAGACAGAGCGCACTATAGGATCAAAAGCTTGTATTGATGCAAAACATACCTGACTAATCCAAAAGGCTACGCCAGGCAGATTTATAGCTGGGGATCTCGAGCAACGACTTTGGTGCCGCTAGGAACAACTCCGATGCACCACACATCCATTGAGGCAGACAAAGGTTATTCACTCGGTCAGTGGCATGGGAACTTGGAATAACACTCACGCCACCCCCCTGCTCTACCATGACACAAACTGCACGCCAATCTTCGCAAAATACGTTGCGACTCAGAGTCTTAAAATCGATATTAAACCATTCAAAAAATTTTGCCGCTAGCGGAGCTGTCTCGTTGTAGAAAATCCATCGCTGAGTCGTAATCTCATCACGACATTTAGTCTTCAAAGCCTGGCTGATCGAGACCTTACTCATACTTTTTTGAAAGACTTCCTCTAACGAACAAAGCTGCTGGCCTTTCGAGAAAATCAACATCGGATCATCGACTAAGCACGGCTTAGCGATGATCCCCTGAAAATCAGGTTTCTGAGATACGATCGCAAAATCAACAGCGCCACGCTTCAAGTCTTCGAAAGCCTCTATGCGACTGCGACCTTTTAAAACAATGCCACCTGGGAACCTCAACCTCTGAGCAACACGACTTAACGCCTCGCTGCGGCAGGCCACGCGTAACGTCAGACTCTCTGGCACAGCAATAACCCGTACGGCATTGAGTAGCTTGGACTCCAATTCCAAGAATGAAATAGACACGCGGCTGTAAAACTCACGGGCAAACGGCGTTGGTTCCTTTCTTCGACCCGATGTAGAAAACAATGGGCTTCCCAAAATTTCCTCAAGACGCTGTAAATGCATACTGACCGCGGGCTGTGAGATACCCAGTCGCGCTGCTGCCGTGACGACGCTAGAACACTCCATATAGGAGATAAATGTCTGCACGAGATCGTGTGGCGGTAACCTCATAAGAATTCCCAGATGTAATGGCGCAAAGGATGCTCGCCCAGACTATACCACAATCTGCTATATCTAAGGACTGTAGATTTTGAAGCTAATACTAATTGTTGTTAAATTTATATTTTATTTACGGAGGAATCGATCGATCCGTATACCTTTTGACACTCCTATGCGCTGAAGACTGCGTAGACCGATGAATATCAAAAGACTAAGTCAGACTCATCCCAAGAGGCACCTTTACGCCGAAGACTGGGATGCCACCAGCGGATCGTGTGACGACAACGGAGCGACCGTTGCTCTATTCTTGCCTTCATCAGAGAATTTGGCAATATTTGTGAGAGATGCATAACTCAGACGCCGTCCCTTGGCTGCTTTCTTTCGATCATCCCTTGAAAGCGCTGTTTAAAACTTTAGACAAAAGTCGAATCACAGGGCTTCCGTGACTGGAACGATTAAAATAAAGCCGAATCGAATAGGGATGAACATCTGCCAACACCTTTGTCAGCTGCTGTTTACGAAAGACACTGCGGTGTAGAAAAAGATCTGGGATTAAGCCACCACAGTGTCCCCTCTGTACCCAGTTCCAAATCGAATCCCAGCTAGGTATCTCAGCGAACACTGGAAGGTCTTGACCGTATTTCTCCTTGTACCGCCAATGAGCTGCGTCAACCTCATGTCTGCGCTCGGACACAGCATATTTAACTACCCCATGGCCATACTCCCTCGGACGCACTAGAACAAAACTGCCAGACTGTAAAACCTCACTAAACAATCCTTGTCGATATTCATCAGAGATAATCAACGCGGCATCCAACCCTCGCTCTAATAGCAAATCGAGAATTTGTTCAGAATGATTAAGAGAAATTTTAAACTGCAAATCTGGATTCTCACGAGACAGTTTTTCCAAGCAATCGTCGAAGCGATAGGTTGATAGCACCCGTGCAATACCAATTCTACAAATACCGCGTTGAGGTCCCTCTTTTGAATTGCTGATAGTAGACTTCACGGACTCAACAGCTGAAAAAATCTGATCAGCCGAGTTAAACAGTCGCTGCCCCGTATCGGTTAGTTCAAAAATACGCCGCTTGTGCTCGATCAATTCCACGTCAAGATCAGATTCAAGCCTTCTGATCGCTAAACTAATCGCCGGACGACTGACGTGGTTTTGCTTAGCTGCAAACGTCATGCTGCCAAACCTTGCACAGTCGTAAAAATAACGTAGGGCTGTAAGATCCATGATCACCTCGAGTCGATTTTATTAGTAACTAATTTTTACTTATTACGTAACTTTATTTATCTTTTGATTACCAATAAACCGTTGTAGTCTAACAAATAGTAACACTCAAGAATAATCGAGGTTATTCATGACTCTTCAAAATCACATCATCTTTGACCTAGACGGCACACTTATCGACAGCACCCCACTCTACAGGTCATATTTGGAAACAATTCTTGCAGACCACGGCGTAGAACTGAATCAAAACGAGTTTCTTCAGGCCGTCGGTATGACTGCTAGCCAGTATCTAAAATTAAAAATTCCACCAGACGCAATCAATGAAGCGTTGGCATATATCCACAAACAGTCGTTTCTTGATATACCGAACATTAAATTATTTGATGGCATAGACCGGCTCATTACAAATCTACACCAAGACAAAACCATGCTCGCGGTCTTAACCAATCGAGATCGACAATCCACCGTCAAAATTTTGAAGTGTCTAAGTATCGAGGATAAGTTTGATCTTGTCGTATCAGCAGATTGTGTTCCGAACCCTAAGCCACACCCAGACGGTCTGCTCCACATCGCGAAAACATGGAAGCAATGCCCCTCTCGATTAATCATGGTTGGTGATCACGACGTCGATATGCTTGCCGCTAAATCGGCAGGATCACGATCCATCAGAGCAAATTGGAACGGACATGATTCAGACTTTACCTGCCCGATTGGCGATGTGACCCTCAATTTAGCCCACCACCTCATGCACCACCTATGAGATGCGATCCAACCATGATCGGTCTTAAAATCTTCAAGTTGGCACACGATTGCAATTTGATTTTTTAAGAATGCCGTCCCTAAAGAACGCCGTCGTTGCACCTTGGATCTCGATAGATTTTTTCAGTAATCTCACAATAATCGCTGAACATTATCCCTAATCAACTGCTGACAAATCCCGCATATGATGCGCAAAATCTTCGAGCCTCAATGCTTCCAGATTTAGACGATTGGAAAATGCATTATAGCAAAGGTACGTAGCAAGTCCTTGACGATTTGACACCCATCCCGGCAAGTATGCCGCAGGTGCGATCCAACCATCATCAAAAGCCCCCTCCATTCTTAC
This sequence comes from Oligoflexales bacterium, assembly GCA_044360315.1. GTDB lineage: Bacteria > Bdellovibrionota_B > Oligoflexia > Oligoflexales > RGVZ01 > CAMDKS01. Next base: position 314 of record JBIKKO010000251.1, on the reverse strand, counting down.
AACATCGCTGATCGTCAACCGCCCAGCAAAAAGCCTTTGCGGATAATCGATCTTACGCTCTTGAATGGCCTTACGTAAAAATGTATGCACCGAAATTAATCCCTTGAGGTAAACTCCGTCTTTAGTAAAAACGTTTCGTCCCTTGATGTCTCCACCTCTAAAAATCCTAGCTGTTGTTACCTTTCAATCCAATTGGCGAATTTATTTTTAGTTCGTTTCACCTAAAATGGCATAAATTACTGCCCCTGAGATTAAATCAGGTCAAAGTTTAAGCTTTGCGTTCTGGTTCCGAACCTTGATTTATGGGTCTAACT
>JBIKKO010000250.1:0-4098 GCA_044360315.1 Oligoflexales bacterium | reverse complement strand
CCTCGACAAAGTGGCACTGCTGGAGTGTTCGACCTCTCAGCTGGGGGTGGTTCAAACTTAAACTCAAACGTGAACGTACGTAGCAGTGAGATGGGACTTCGAGCCTCCTACCACGCCTCTGATCGTCTATTCTTTTCTCTTGGTTACAGTCAGGTAAAAAACAAATTCAGCGAATCCGCGCTACGGCGCATAAGAGAAGACGGAATTTATCCAGATGTCGGATTTGTTAAATCAAGGCTGGATGCTGGTCTTGGACTGAATTTAATCTATGGCAAAGCTAGGCTTACGAAAGACTCGGTCTTTTATTTTAACCAATACGTTTCTCTCGGTTATGGTCAGATTCAACAGACCGACACGATAACCACGGTAACCACACCCGCAGCGGTCGCTGATGTTGGAGTTAGCTGCTGGTTTGCAAGAACCGCCAGCCTTGGTCTCGGATTTAAAAACTATTACTTTAGAGAGCAACGTCTTGCCTCTCGCGGCAATGTTAATCACGTTGTTGGTTACGCAAGGCTCGGCGTTCTGATCGGAGGAGCCGGATGATTCGCGTCATTTTTTTAGTGACATCAATAACCCTTAGTATCGTGGCCTCAAGGTCGTTTTCGTCTGAGCATGTACTTCCTACCGGTCTGCACAAAGCCTGGGAGCGAGCGTTAGCGCAGGATAACCTGACCTTCAACACCAAAGCTCTCGTAAACCGTATCCTTGATGGTGACGTCTTAAATCCTATCCATAACTGGGAAACCTTGGCAAATGAGATGCCCAAACCTCTGACAGATCTCGCAGAAGCCACCTTTATCAGTCTCAGTATAAACTCAGGCTTGCACCAAACTGCTTTTGATCGTCTCATGATCAATATGGCCAAGCCGTCCTTTCGAAAGTCTGCAGCCTGGCTGGACTTAGCGAGAGAAATTGAGCCAACTCTGCCGCAGTGGTTGTACAGCCATGCTATTGTCATCAGCAAACACCATGAATCAGCACTAAGTTCCTGGCCATGGACTGGCATCCAAGGCATCATCAGATCATATGCCTCGATGAATGAGATTAGCCTCGCTCCTAAAGCCTTGACCCACACATCACCCGCATGGCCTTGGTATGACCGCATACTGCTTTTGACTGGCTTGACGCTCGCTAGATCCGGCAATATTCGTGAAGCAACCCAAATCCTCAAAAAAGCCCATGATGACACTCACCTCACCCCGGACCAAAAAGCTGAGATCGCTCTCGCGTTGGGGAGACTGTATTATCAGGACGCTGACTTCAAAAATGCGGAACAATGGTACCTAAAGACGACTCACTCGAAACAATCAAGCCTAATGGCTGAAGAAGAGCTCATGTGGGTTTGGCTTCACACCGGAAACAGCACCCGCCTTAGGGGCTCGTCAGAATTCTTTAAAAGGCGATATTCAGCAGACGTCTTTGCACCAGAAGTTCCACTGATTCGAACAATCTCGGATGTGAAGCTATGCCAGTTTAGTCAGGCCAAGCAGAGTTTTGCAAACTTCCTATCAACAAATCTTGCCTGGGCAAAAAAAATTGATCAAGCTCTTAGCGCCGAGCAACCTCCTAAGCCGCCGATGCCTGATCCACTTACGCTCTTCAACCAGCGTGCGTTGCAGAGTCGGGAAGAAGAGGCAAAGGCCGCACATGACATAGCCTCGTCAAGCCGGGCCGCATCGGTTCCCGCAATTGGCAAGCAACAACACTGGACATCGATCACATCCAATTTAAAACGACTTGTAGGGCAGCTAGCATCACAGCAAACAGCCAATTACCGCCGCCAGTGGCGCAACCAGCGGGTGATGTTACAGGAAGCCATCAAAAAGATGGAGTTTGTAAAGCTTGAACTAGCAAGTCAAGCCCATGCCGGCACAAAAGCCAATCCTGATTCTGAGTCGTCAAAGAAGGCTCTTGAAAGCGCTGACGCTGCCATCGACGACGCCGGGAGAACAGCATGGACGTTCCCGCTCGATAACGACCAGTGGATTGATGAGCGAATCGTCGCTCAATCTAATTCGGCAAGCGTCTGCTTGTAACACTCATCGAAGCAGACGCGGAGGGATTATGAAATCACGTCTAATGAATCTAATTTTTATGATATTCGCCCTGCATTCTTGCGGCCAAGATCATGGCTACCTGTTCCGCACAAAACCGGTGCAGATCAACGATGACTTGGGACATCGCCAAAACTTCACACTCGCTAAACGCGCCTATGACCATGCCGTTTGGCATGTGCCTTGTGACACCACTGACAGAGCCCCGGCTGCAAAGTTTGGAGAACTTGTCATCGTTGACCGCCAATTTGAAGTCATCCCCCAGACCATATCTGGAACGAGCTTCTCGGCGCAAGGACGAGTGTGCGATCCGCAAAGAGCACCCCGTGACATTATCGTTGCCATCGACGTATCCACATCGATGGGCTACCGCGGGGTCGACCCGCCAAGCGGTAGCGCGTGCCGACGCCTAACGACTCTGCAGGCCATTTTCGATGCAGCCCCGCCCTCTTCACAGTTTGGAGTCATAACGTTCGCCGACACGGTTGTCGCGTCATCGACAAAGCTTCATGAATCAAAAGCAGCACTCATAAATGAACTGACTCAAGGTGGACGAGTTCAGCTCAGTAGCGTCATATGTCGTTGGGACGGCCGAAGTGCATTTGACAACCCTTTGCAACGGGCGGCTGATTTGCTCGCCTCAGGGCGCGAGCGTCCGGTGCAAAAGGAGATTTACTTGATGACGGACGGCGATGCGGAGATCGAAGATGTTTCGGATCCGAGATCGCATCTGGCAAAAGCGATTAGTTTAGCTGCAGATTTAAAATCAAAAGGTATTACAATCAATGGCCAACAAAGTCAGGTGCAGATTGCCGGCCTTTTGGTTGACCATGCACAGCACGATCGCTTCTTGTCTAAATCTGTGTCAAAGGATTACTCTGGAGATCTTCTCCTTGGCTCAACGAATGCTGTGCAATCGGTTTTCAGCCGCATGACACGTCTGGGCCAGGTTATAGCGCCTGTGGTGATAAGCCTTACTCCACTCGGCGCGACAACTCCCCTGACGTTTGATGTCGTATCTCAAGTTATGTACAGCGATACGTTCGATTATGACATTGGACCGCTCTTCATCGACCCTGGAGCGAGTGGCTATGGACTCAGCATTCAATATACAAACGCAGCTGGGACTCAGCAATCGGTTGAGCACAAAATTTTTTGGAAACCCTTATAAACGAATCTCGTATAAACCAATCAATAAAGGACTAAGTCCAGCCATGTATAGGAAGACCTCAATGCGCTACTCGTTTATTTTTATTATTGGCATAGCCTTCTCCTGCCAACGTCCCGAGGGTCACGAGCCAAGCGACAAAAGCCAGCTTCGCGTCTTATCAGCATACGATTCAATCGATTGGTATTTGCCTTGCCCATTCGATTTGGAGACTGATCCTGATAGGCTGCAGATCCCAACACAGAGTTCTCCCAGACAACTGATTCTGACCGGGGAGGGGCCCTTTCCATTTGTTAAAGAAGACATGGCTCGGGTTCCCATCTCAGTGCACGGACGTATCTGTCCATGGAAGAAAGTGCATCGCGACATTGTGTTTGTTATCGATGTCTCAGGATCAATGAGAGACAACGATCCGAAGACCTCTGTCGGCAATAAAAAAACTTGTGAACGAATTAAGGCTCTTGACGTTTTGCTGAGCAAATTACCGGCCGGCATCACCAACTTTGGTGTCGTTACGTACGATAACCGTGCAGTCGATATAACGTCAAACCTTTACTCGACAAAGGAAGCCATCTACAACGACCTATCTGGCGGCACCACCGGCGAAGCCCCAGTTGACATTGTTTGCGCGGCGCGAGGAGGTACCAATTTTGGAGCTGGATTAAACGCTGCCAAACGTATTTTTGAACAATACGGAGATCCAAGGGCCACCAAAGAAATCTTATTCCTATCAGATGGCGAGCCTGCAGATAAAGACTGGCCTAATATTGCAAAAGACCTAAAGGAGAATGGGATATCGGCTGGAAATACCAAGATCACCGTCAGTATCGCATCGATTTTCCTAGGAAACTCAGAACCTGACCCCAACCCACT
>JBIKKO010000249.1:0-4122 GCA_044360315.1 Oligoflexales bacterium | reverse complement strand
GTTCATCCGGAAACCTCCTTAGGAAACATCCGCGCGTAGCACGGGAAAAGTAATCGCCGGCAGGCGCAATCATGACTGCACTGGCGGGATCTATCGATTAAGAGAACTTCTTGTTTGGCCTAGAAACACAATTGCAACCCTGATAAGCGCCGTTCGCGGCAAAATGATTGATGCGCGCATTGATCAAATTCACCATATTTAGCGGAAACCCTGCGACATGTCCTAATGCCAATGAACTTGGTTGGTTAGACGTCATCATCGACTCCTCTACCGACATCGATTCCCCATCGACTTCACTCGTGATTGCATCTTACGAATCACAGGCACAAATCGACCCCCCTGGGTAGGTCAACAGTTACCATTTAAATATCTTTTTGCTATTATCGCAATAGCTCCTTTTGCTCGCGACACGTACTTGTGTATTTTTCGCTACACTTTCAGTCATAAACTCGGTACACCTAACGCGACCCTCTCCAAGACACCCATGTATGTCTTGAGCGCAGCTACACAAGGAACCACGGGTATGAACAAGTCCACGTTAATGAGACTCAATAACTTCGGCCTGCAGCCCAAGGACTTGGATGTTATCACACAACATAGGGGCGCGCTGGAGGCGATGATTCCAGATATCGTTGAATCATTCTACCAAGAGATGATGCAGCACGCCGAACTTCGAGAGATTATAGCAGAGAGCACGACGACAGATCGCCTCAGGCAAACCTTTAAAGGTTACCTCCAGCGGCTATTCTCGGGGGAAATCGATCAGACCTACGACGACGAGCGTATCCGTATCGGGCAAACCCATCATCACGTTGGACTCTCGCTAAAGTGGTATCTGGAGATGTTCTCCTTCCTTGAGACAAAAATTCTCATGTCCCTTTACCCTTCCTACGCAGAAAGTAGCGTCGGTGATTGGATTAAGATCCAATCAGCTATTTCAGGCCTTATGAAGTACGATCAATTGCTTGCCGTTGACGCGTATCTCAAAGCGCATACTCGGGAATTACGGATGCAAACCAAAACAGCAGAGCAAGCGCGACAGGCAAAGAGCTTGTTTCTAGCTAAAGTTAGCCATGAACTCAGAACACCTCTATCCTCAATTATTGGCTATACAGATTTAATTTTGGATACAGCAAAAGAAATCACTCCTGGAACGAGACAGCATCTTTCGGTATTGCACCGCAATGCGTCTAATCTGTTGTCTATGATCAATGGTCTGATCGAAATAGGACAAGCCGATAGTGGAAAATGGGCGACGGAAGAATCAAGGGCGCGTTTAGATGACCTTTTGGAAGACATGGCCATCAACGCAGAAGGCCTTTTAACTGGAAAACCTGTCGTCGTACATCGCGCCTACCGCACGAAAGGCCCCTTGACGACAAACATGGACTTTTCAAAACTTCGCCAAATCTTACTCAACCTCGTTAGCAACGCTTGTAAATTCACAGACTCTGGATATGTTGCCATTGATTATGAAGTAGACGAGAAAACGATCAAGATTTCTATCTCAGACTCCGGACCAGGAATTGACGAGTCCTTCCGCCACCGGGTATTTGAAGAGTTTTTTCGAGCTCCCACCGCTGGACAAAAAAAGCCGGGCAATGGACTAGGACTTTCCTTAGTCAAAACCCTCGTGGAGTCCATGCACGGCACCATCGAAGTTGCAAACGAAACACCTCAAGGGCTCAAGATACAGGTATTTTTTCCAAAAAATGACGCGTAGCGTGATGAAAAGTCTCCAGCGCCCTAATCAGAGATGAACTCTTGACGATTTTCGTTGCACACCATACTGCCCATACGCTAAGTCAACATATATATAGGATATTATAAAGAGGGTAAGCCTTGTCGACACCAACGCCTGAAAAAACCAGCACCGTCCTTATTGTTGATGATAACGATGACAATCTAACGTTACTACGAGCTGTTATGGAAAAAGCTGGCTTCTCGACCCACACGGCTGGCTCAGTAGCTCAGGCACGTCAGATTCTTTCTGCACATCCAGCGGCAATTGATTTGGTATTGTCTGACATTAGCATGCCAGGCGAAACAGGCTTTGACTTATTAGCTTGGATAAGACAAGAGATCAATCGAACCGAGCAAATCCCCGTACTACTCATTACGGCAGCACTCCCTGAGGACAGCAATCGGATTAAAGGACTTTCGATGGGGGCCGTTGACTACATAGTCCGACCCATCAGCAACCAGGAGCTTGTTCTTCGCGTCAGGCACGCGCTTGATCATTACAAGCAGTTTAAGTCTTTACAGAGGGCGCTACAGACATCTGAAGATATGGCCGTCACAGGACAAATTCTAGCTGCCGCTAACCATGAAATCCGTAACCTCGTTGGCCTGATCCAAATCAGCTCAGACCAAGCACTCGCATGTGCCGAACGAGCAGAGACCATAAAGCCAGGGACCACAGGTTTTAAAGCTCTATCGGCTACAGTTCACGCGACAAAGCTCTTAAGTCAGGTTAGCCGAGATCTGAACACCCACATCAACGCAGAACGAGTCCAAGCAATAACTTGTTGTCTCCGCGACATCATCTCAGACGTGGTCACATTAATAAGCTTTAAACTACGCGGCATTACGATCGATTCAACCTCGATTGACCAGAGCTATTTTGTTCTAGCAGATGCTACTCGTGTTAAACAAATCTTGATTAACTTCTCGCTTAACGCTTTGGATTCTATCTTGGAAAAGGGACCAATTTCTCAGGGGCGCCTTGAAATCAAAGTGACAGAAAGTACACCATCGACCCTTCAGATTCGTTTTAAAGATAACGGGATCGGCTTGCTTACAGAGGGCAGAAAAACAAGCTTCAAACCTTTCGAAACAACCAAAGCTGTCCGCGGGGGAAAAGGCCTGGGCCTGTGGCTTTGTTCGAGACTTGCAAGTGCCATGGATGGACATATATGCCTCGAGAGTAAAGGACCCGGCCTTGGGGCAACAGCCATTTTAGAATTGAAACGAACCGATGCACCAATGCTTGAACAATTTGATATCGAAGACTACATGTGACGTCGTCGATGCCTGAGCATATTGTGTCAGGATAAGCTCATCCCTTCGACTGAAGACGATCGAGCCCCACTCACTAGGATAATCTAGTTACAAGAGTCTTGGAAAACAAATCGTGGCGTCACTCATTTGTTTGTGTTCGCCACGATCAATTGAAGATTTGGGGACCAGCTACATACGATCACTACTCTCCATCGATCTTACCTTGGACACTCGTTAAACTTCACCACTTTTTTCATCTGAGACAGGTCTAGAGAGTGGGATTTGAGACCGTGTTGTGAAATCGTCAGCACTTGACCATCTAGTTTTAAAATCCGGCGAACGTCAAGACGCGGAAGTTCCATCACAATGTCCGCTGTGACCGGCATTGAGCTAAGCTGTAGTCCTGACTTTTCACTCGAGGAATGACCGCGGTCACAGGCGTCACTGACGAGATCTTGATGGGTGATGTTAGTCTGAAACGAAAGCTTATCTTGACTTAGACGGTAAAAAACGGCTCCTGAAAAATTCTTATCGGAAGAAATTCCACCGTCAGCCTGATTATTCCGCGTAGTCTCACTTATGGGCAAACCAATCATTCCTGTCTCAGCATCATACATGATCGCCCGATGATCAGACGTCGCAAAGCTATGGGAACCGGAGCCCCCGTGCACTTTCACATCAAGGCGTTTGAGGCCAGTCGGTTTTGAGATATCAAACAAGGAGACTTGAATGCCTTTTTCAATGCCGATTAAGCCTCCAGAGATACCATCTGAGTCAAAACCAACACCAAGCAGTCGCCCGGACGCGAGCGGATGAAGCATGGTTGAAAATCCTGGGACGTGCAACTCACCCAATAGTTTTGGCTGTTTAAGATCTGTCAAATCAATCGCAAACAAAGGATCCGTCGTCTTAAACGTTACCACATAGGCTACCCCATTCATGTAGCGGACAGCCTTAACTGACTCCCCGCGACCAAACCCATTTAAACGGCCATCGATCTCCAGCGTGTTATTAACTTGACGCAGCGTTTGGATATAGTTGTCTTCAGAACCCCACTGCATATCACTGCTAGTGACAACAAGAGTCGATTTTTCTTTCACAAAATTGAAAGCCCATTGATTA
>JBIKKO010000248.1:0-4123 GCA_044360315.1 Oligoflexales bacterium | reverse complement strand
TGCATTTGCTGGCCGCGCTATGTTGGTTCGTGATTTTGGCAAAGCCGCTTTTATCGATTGCGATGACGGCGTAGGGCGCATGCAGATTTATGTGAGCAAAAACGATCTGACCGAGTCGGACTTTGCGGAATACAAGCTTCTTGATTACGGTGACTTTGCGTGGGTTCGTGGCTTCATCTTTCGTACAGGCAAAGGCGAGTTAGCATTACATGCAAAAGAATTTAAGCTCGTAACCAAGTCGATACGCCCTCTTCCAGAAAAATTCCATGGCTTGACCGATCCAGAGCTTTGCTATCGCATGCGCTATGTTGACATGACGATGAATGCAGAGAGTCGTGATCGACTTCGTAAGCGAAGTTTAATCGTGCGCTATATTCGTGATTTCTTTTACGACCGCGGGTACCTCGAGGTTGAAACACCGATGATGCACTCTGTTGCCGGTGGCGCAACTGCCAAGCCGTTTTTGACCCATCACAACAGTTTGAACATGGAGTTATTCATGAGAATTGCTCCTGAGCTTCATTTGAAGCGTTTACTCGTTGGAGGGTTCACGAAGGTTTTTGAAATGAATCGTTGTTTCCGCAACGAAGGATTATCTATCAAACATAATCCAGAGTTTACTTCCATTGAGTTTTACGAAGCCTGGGCCACGTATGAAGATCACATGAGACTGACCGAGGAGCTGCTCAGTGGCTTAGTCTACCACCTCTATAATCAAGAAACGGTCACATTTGGCGAACGTGAGATCAGTTTTGCAAAGCCTTTTAAACGCATGTCAATGCGCCAGGCTGTAATGGAGGCGACGGGACTGACTGAGGCAGACACGCGAACAAAAGAACCAATGATTAGAAAATTGAAATCTAAGGGACACGACGAAAAATCATTAAGTAAGCTATCACCTGATCGACTCATGGTGATATGCTTTGAAGAATTTGCAGAAAGCTCTTTGGTGCAGCCAACATTTATCACTGAATTCCCAACTGAGATTTCACCCTTAGCACGGCGTAACGATAAAAATCCAACGGTCGTCGATCGGTTTGAATTGTTTATTAATGGCTGGGAAATTGCTAATGCGTTCAACGAGCTCAATAATCCCACCGACCAACTTGAGCGTTTCTCCGAACAGGCTGAGGCAAAGGCAGGCGGTGACGAGGAGGCTTGTGATGTTGATTACGACTATGTGAGAGCTCTGGAATACGGGATGCCCCCAGCTGCAGGACAAGGGATCGGCATTGACAGGCTCTGCATGCTGTTGACGAATAGCCCCAGCATTCGGGACGTCATATTATTCCCGCTGCTGAAAAAAGAAGAGTTTTTTGGAGTGACACAGCATTCAGAAGCGGCTCCTCACGACAAGAAATCCTAAGCCAGGACCAGGCGCACTACGCCACCAACAACATCGTTCCGCGTGACGCAAATCGCTTGGGTAGCGTCACGTTGTTTACTGGGATTTTTTAACGCACTGAAAGCGACCTTTGGTGCGCATCCATACAAGGGAAGCCGCATGCCGACAGTTGAAGTCGCCACACAAGAGTACGTCAATGTGATTACATCATGGCAACTTGCCATGGCGCAGGAAACTGAATCGTTAGTTCTAAATCCGGAAACAGTTCGAAAGGGAGTGTCTCGGGTTTTCGAGTGCCCATCGATTGGCTTTTACCTCCTAGCATTCATAGATAAAACTCCCGTTGGGTGTTGTCTTATACTCCGGGAATGGAGTGACTGGCGTAATGGAGACGTCTTATGGCTTCATTCCGTCTACACGGAACCAGCCCATCGAAGGCAAGGCGTCTTCAAATCTCTGTACCGTCATCTCCAGCAACTGCTTGCTGACGACTATACACTTCGCGGTCTCCGCTTATATGTCGACAAGCGTAATCAAGCTGCATGTTCTACTTACGAACACTTTGGCATGGATCGCGATCACTACTATCTTTACGAGAAGATGAAGTAACGCAACGCCTTGTCGTTTTTCCCAAATTTCGCGTGGCTTCACAGCTATTTCAACAGGCTTTGTCTACCTACAAATCAGCAATTCAATCATGAAACCCCTCACAAATTTAAGAGGATCACAGGACACAACGCAGACCCCATGGGCTAAGCTCATATTTAAACAATCACACGAAAGGGGATTTCCTATGACCGCACTCTTATCAGCAATTATGGCCCTAATTTTTTTGGCGTTTTCCTGTGGAAATCAGTTTATTGAGCAGCCATCGGATGTGTCGGCGATCACATCCGGTGGACGTCTCATGTGTGCAGGTTTCTCTCGCGCTACGGAAGGCCGTGAGACAATATCTGGATGTACTGAAACAAATCAACTAACCGCATCAAGTCAATCCTACACGTTACAGGTTGTTCGTGAACGTCAAAATCTTAATATCAGTCTTCAAAACAAAACCACAGGCGACGCTTGGAGTGGCATCGCAACACTACAATTCCCGACTGGTGGAACAGGAACAAGGGCGAGAGCTATCGTAAAGCAACCTATTTTGGCTGTAGTGAGCTGTGACTACGACAGTTTGCTGCGTTGTCCAGGTCGTTAAAGCGAACAAACAATCATATGAGCTCATGCAGCTGCTTACACGTTTGCATGCATGGGTTCTTAAATGACTACAACGGCATAAACAACATGTAGCCACTTCGAGGACACCCCCCCGTCTTTTTCTGAGCCGCAACCCAAAGCTGAACGACTGCAACCATTTAATATCATTAGATTAAGTTATAAATTTTAAGAATTTACCTACAGTTTAGCTACTTCTGTCCGATCTTTCCCATAGATGCCCAAGCTCGGGCTTGAGGAGATCAAAGTGTGAGGCAGGTTGTGATAACACTATTCGTCGGGACTGCGCTCTGCCAGGTAAGGGATAGGACCATGGCGCAAAGTGCGTCGGACTTATCGAGTCCTGCAGATACAATCTTAGATCCCTCACCGTTTATCACAGGACGCGCTGCGGGCCTTGGCGGCGCTTTGAGCACCCTAGCTGATGGGCATGATGCTGTTTACTTCAATCCCGCAGGGATCGGCAATTCAGACCTCAAGCGAAAAGGAAAAAACGCTACCCTCATCGACTCGTTCTTTTTCCCCTACGCGGGAGTAAGCCTCAATGATAATGCCAAGAGAACGCGCGCACAATTAAACGCTCAACAGGCTCAAAATGACGCACAAACCGGAGCCGCAATCCTTGATGCAAATGGAGGAGAGCGTCAATATGCAAGAGCCTCACTCATTCCTCTTGGACTGACACTCGGACGAACAATTATCCTACCGGTGGTTGATCATCAGATGGCGGCTGTTCCTGTCGGCGAGCAATCGGGACAGGTGAAGTTGCGGTATCGGTCTTATACAGGCGTCATCCTAGGCGGATCCATCTCTGATCGATCACAACGACTATCACTCGGAGTGTCTCAATCATTTGGCACCATAGAAGAGACATTTGGCACGTTTCAATACTCGGACATGGTGGACTCTTACCAACGTAAAAAAATTCTGAAAGACAACCGCAAGACCTATGCAGCAAAGGGATTGACGGTGGGTGGGACACTAAGGATTCCAAGAGCATTCCACCCAGCCTTTTCACTCGTAGCTCGCAACATGGGTAATACGGCCAACACGGCAACGTCCGAAGCTGATAAACCTTTGGTTTATGAGGAAGACCTTACCGCCGGATTTTCTGTTTCACCGATACTTGGTCGCTATGGGTGTATAAATTTAATCTTCGAAGCCTCTCATCTCACACAAAACGATATGGCGGCACGGAAGAAAGTACGTGGCGGAGTCGAGCTACTCTTGGGTGGAGAAGATAGCAAAAGTCTGTTGGGAGTTCGAGCTGGGGGAAATGATGGAGGTTGGAGCGCTGGAGTTCACTTTAACTTAGGCTTGATCAGCGTTGCAGCTGAGACGCACGCCGTTGATGTGGGGCTTGACAACAATCGACTGATTGAACGTCGCACCAGTGGGGTCGTTTTTATTGACTTGGGATCAATCTAATTAATGCGCAAGGAGGTGCATTTATGAAGTCCATCATCGATGGAAAAAAGGTCGCTCAACTTACTCTGATGATTACACTCTGCGCGTTTGCAATCGCGTGCAAAACAAACAGCACATATGAGCCATCTTCGT
>JBIKKO010000092.1:0-13045 GCA_044360315.1 Oligoflexales bacterium | reverse complement strand
GGAGACGTGAAAAATTGGCGAGGTCCTTATACGGAGGATAACAAAATCAACGATCCATGGGGCGTTCAGCTCGGTTACGAGTCTGATGGTCGAACGATAAAGTTGATCTCCTCGGGCGTAGACCAAGCCATGGGTACCGAAGATGATATCACTTACCCACCCGACAAGAATACAGCTAAAACTGAACAATAAAACCTTTGGACTGGGTTAGGCGCATGACGCGAGCGCAGGCTGCCGCATTTAAAGCATCTTCTCCTGGACGTGAGTCTGGGATGACGATGATTGAGATCGCGGTCGTTTTAGCGCTCATTGGTTTTTTATACTCAATTGTAGCGCCTCAATTTGCGCTGCGATCTGGGTCCGAAGCCGCAACCAAGGTGCAGCGGGTGGCAGATGACATCCGAGCTGCTTTTGATCTAGCTGTTTTAAATAACAAGACGTACCGGATGGTTTTTGTCTTTTCCACGGGTGAGTACTACCTTGAGCAGGCCGATCGACCTTTAAGGTCTTTGGGTGATGGGAAAGGTGGAAAAGATCCCACAGAGGAAGAGGAGAAGGCTAAAAACGAAGAATTCGATGCTGAAACCGCTGAATACAAGAACATGGCAGGAGAGCCAGTTAAAACGGACAAAGGAGAGGTCATCCCGGGTAGTAATGATTCCCCCATATTGAAATATCGGGAGAAGGCTCGCGGTCCGCGATGGTCAAGGGTGGAGGCTCTGGAGTGGCAGGATCGTACCGTTGGTCCCTATCTAATGATTTCAGAGATCCAGGCAGAGCATCATGAAGCAAAACAAACGTTGGCAGAGATTGGTGAGAGCGGTCGGGCCTTCTTATATTTTTTTCCCGCCGGGTATGTAGAGAAGGCTTATATCGTTATATCATTTAAACAAGATCACATGGTCGTTGACGAAACTCAAGCTCCTTATACGATTGTGACAAAGCCTTTTATTGGTTCGGCTGAGGTAAATAGCGGTAAGTTGGAGATCAATGTCCATGAGCTTAAAGACGGTTCTGAGCAGACGTAATCCAAGTGTTCAGCAAGACCGGCCAGGTGAACGGAGTTTTTCCCTGGTGGAGACTGTCGTAGCTGTGTCGCTTATTGCTCTGCTCATCATTGAAGTGTCGGCAGTTCACGGTAATGCGATTAATTTTGCTGACTATAGTCGAAAGTCTTTACAGGCCTCTTATTTAGCTAAGCGCATTATGTCGCAGGTCGAGTATCAGGCGTCTTGGCGAACGCCTCTAAAAGATATGGCGGCTAGCGAAAAGGATAGGCCTTTTGATGACGCTCCAGAGTTTACCTACAATTTAACGGTTGAGCCTCTTCCAAAGCCCATGGATCTGATGTTCAAGATCATGAGTGGCGGGTTACTTGGTGGTGAGGATGAGGATAAGGAGTCTCAAGGCAGTGACGACCAGGGTGCAGGAGCCTTTTTGGAGCAAATCAAAGGCATGGTGAGTGCTGCAGTTGGAGAAGAGCCCATTTGGATTGCCAAAGTTGAGGTGTTTTGGCCTGAGGGGGCACGGCGGTCATCGGTGGAGCTCGCGATGATCGTTACAGATATTAAAAAACTTGAAGCAACGCTCGTACCACTAATTGCAAAAGGAGCGCAAGGTGCGGGCGGAACGGGTGGAACGGGCGGAGCGGGCGGAGCGGGCGGAGCGGGCGGAATGGGCGGAATGGGCGGAATGGGCGGAGCGGGCGGAGCGGGGGGAACGGGCGGAACGGGCGGAACGGGCGGAACGGGCGGAACGGGCGGAGCGGGCGGAACGGGCGGAACGGGCGGAACACCTTAGGAAGCAAGAAAGGTCGTGTCGTGAATTTTGATCCGAAGCCACAAAGTGGCTTTTCTCTGCTTGAGGTCATGATCACCATTAGCATTCTCCTCACTCTCGTTGTGGGGGTTTCGTTTATGCTGAGATCATCTATTGATTTGAAGACAGCCTTGGCCAGGGATGCTCGTGTCACTCATCGACTTTCCATGGCGATCACCCGTGTGACTTGGGATATCGAACATGCATTTATCGTTGGTCTCAATGACACCGCTCGCGGGGGCTCAGAGCGACGGTTTCGAACGATTTTTAAAATTGAAAAATCAGGTGATAATGACAAGCTGCTGTTAACAACCAGCGGCAACATGCAAGGTATGCCTGGGATGCCTGACAGTGATACTGCGTATGTCGTCTATGAAGTTAAAGACGATCCCGAGACTCCGGGACGTAAACATCTTTATCGGGGAGTGTCATTGGCGACTCGTGAGGATTTGAAAGAAGACCCTCCGATGCGTCTTTTTGTGCGCGACATTAAAGTATTCAAAATCTCGCCATGGCGCGGAGATGATTGGTCAACCGACCGTTGGGACAGTACGCGGCTTGATTGGCGTGATCGCCTACCCACTATGGTACGCGTGGAGATTGAAACCTGGAATGAAGATGACGAGTTAAGACTTGATATCCTCGACGCTGCCGAGCAAACCACGGCATCGGTCAAGACGGTCGTTGCGATTCAGCAGGCACGACAGATGAAGGAAATCAAACAACCGACTTCATCAATAAGATGGTACTAATTTATGAAACAGAAGCTGCGGAAAAACCCTAAGTTAATATTTTTTTTCCCCGTTGGCGAAGAGTCGTGTCAGCAGGAAAATTCCGATGCTCCACGCCGTGGCATGGCTCTCATGGTGGCGATCATGATTATGTCGATCATGATGATGTTCATTGCTGATTTTGTTGTTTCTTCTACGGTTAACCTATCCAGAGCCGGCGCCCAGCGCGATAATATCAAGGCCGAGTATCTGGCCAAGAGCGGTGCTAATTGGGCTCTGTGGCTCAACTTGTTTGACTATGGTTTACAGCTCCAGCTAGGGGGCGATCCAGCAATGAAGGCGATGAAGGATGGTATTGGTACATTGTGGGATAAGTTGAATTTAGTATTTCCGTTTGACACAGGATTGGATCTGTCTCAGGTTGATAAATTCGCCCAAATGTTCGGACTCAGCTCCATTATGGATAGTGCTATCATTACTATGCTAAAAAGTCTGGGTGGCGAGCTTGGAGTTGAGGTCTCCGACGAAAGTGGTCGTATTAATGTCAACGTTTGTTACTCTTCTGGGGCGGAATGCAATATCACCATGCTTCAGCTAGAATCGCTTTTAACTTGTACGGCGGTAGAGCAGGACTATATTAGACAAAATAATATCAAGCCCTCGGAGTTGGTCCGGCGCATTAAGGACTATATTGATAAAAACAACGTTGCCGAAGCCGGTAGTGGCTATAGTGACGAAAATGATCCTTACGGGAAGCGGAATCCGCCGCAAAAGACCAAAAACTCGCCGCTCGATGATGTTAATGAATTGCTCCGTGTGGAAGGGTGGACTCCTGAAATTCATGAGTATTTCTCCCCATACATCACGGTGTGGCCGTTTTTGGATGCCAAGACTCGAACGGGATTTAAAATTAATATCAATGCCATGGCGCCTGAGACGTTGCGTTGTCTGTTTAGTCGTGAACTCAATACACCGGACGCAATGGAGAAGTTTGTTAAAAAATATCAAAAGCTGATGGAGGATTCTGGGCGGATTGCAGGCAGTGACACAGAGTTGCAGTCTGTTATCGCGGATCTTGTTGGTTATAAGTCTGAGGGGTCTGACAAAGGAAGTCCCAATGATCGGCTAGCTTGGCTTACGACGGAGGCTAAAACTTTTAGGATTAAAGCAAAGGGAATTGTTGGAGAACAGACAAGAATTTTGGAGTATGTCATCCAGCGTTCAAGTTCATTGCAGTCTGATGGACCTGTGGCCAGGGGGCCCTGGAGTTTGTCTTATTTTAAAATGTACTAAGTCTCTTCGCAAGTTTCCGTTTTGAATCAAGAAATGGCATAATATGGCATAGGTTCGATAAACTTTTTTCAAGAGCGAAACATGCAAAAAGTCATTGGTCTAGACATCGGCAGTTACTCCATCAAGGCAGTCGAAATTGTTAATTCGTTCAAGTCTTATCAAATTAAAAACTTCTATGAACTCGAGCTCCCTTATCGTGATGATGTCGAGAAGAATATTGTTCTGGCTCAGACGTTAGAACAGTTGTTCAACGATAATAATCTTCAAGCTGACCGTATTCTCACCGCCATGCCAGGACAGTACATTTCGAGTCGTATCGTGCCTGTAGCCTTAGCGGATCCTCGTAAAATTTCGATGGCAGTGATGGCGGAAATCGAGGACGCTGTGCCGTTCGATCTAGATGATATGATCGTTGATCATCAGATCTTGGGTACGGGTCCAGATGGGCGAACAATCGTCATGGTAGCAATGACGCGGAAGAATTTTCTAAAAAGCTTCCTTGATCATTTGGCGAGAGTCAATATTGATCCTAAATTAGTCGATATTGATAGCTTGTCGTTCTTCAATTTAGCACCTTATCTTCGTGTTGACGGTGACGAGTGTGTTGCGATGGTGGATATTGGACATGAAAAGACCTCGGTCTGTATCGTAAAGAGTGGTCAGCTGAAAATGTTTCGCTCCATTAATATTGGAGGAGCCTATTTAACTGAATTTCTGGCTAGAGACTTTGAATCCTCATTTGAAGAAGCGCAGCGCATCAAACACTCTGTCAGCCGGGTTCGTTGTGAGAAAGATTTATTGAACGACGTAAATGAGCAGGACCGTCTAGTTATCGACCGGATGACGTTAGCGTGTAATGCAATTGTTAAGGATTTGGGTCGAACTCTTTATGCGTTCAAGACGTGGGATAGGTCTCAGGTTTCTAAGATTTTTCTTTCTGGTGGATCAGCTCGAATCAAGAATATGGATGTGTATTTAAGTGAACAGCTCGGTATACCTGTCTACTTAAACCGCCTGGATATGACTGATCTCAAAATCGAAGATAACTTGTTTGAGAAGACCCTTGTGATGCCGCAGAGTGTCGCCATTGGCATGCGCTCTGTCATGACGACAAAAAAACATTCGCAGATTAATCTTCGAAAGGGTGAGTTTGCGTATGTGCAAAACTACGCGCAAATTATGCGCATTGCAAAAATTGGTGCACAGGTTTTAGGTGTGGCATTTTTGCTCTTGCTCATCTCTTATGGCTTTCGCAGCTTCCTCTACAACCGACAGATGGTGCAGCTAGAAAAAGAGTATCAAAAGGAATATGCAAGTCTAGGAGTTCCGCGAAAGAAGGCGCAAGGAAAGATGGACTTTCAGAAGTTTAGAGGGGAGGTTAAGACCTCAGTGGGTAAGGAGATTTCTTCAAGGCGAAATGCTGTAGACGGATTCATTGCTACCTCTGGTACCAGCTCTGCCATACTTATGCTCCAGGATATCAGTGGCGCGATACCAAAGACGGTCAAGGTCGACGTAACCCAGTTTCTTTTCACAGGGGAATCGGGTACGCCAGGGGGGCGCCTTACTTTAAAAGCAGAGACAGACGGATACTCGTCCGTCGAGGCAATAAAGGAATCCTTGAAAAAAATTTCGCATATTTCTGACATGGAAGAGAAGCAGTCGGGTGGTAAGCCTGGTACAGATAATAAGGTTATCGAATTCTCTCTTAATATGAATTACAAAACTCAAGGCGGCGGTAAGAAGGGCTAGGGTAATCTATGAGTGCACTGGAAGATATTCAGGAAAAGATAAAAAATCAATGGGCATCGATAACTTCTGAAGTTCGAAAGAGGATATTCGGTGCAAATAATGAGAATCTTGACTTACTGGTTGACTCGTTCTACAAGCTGGAACCACCGCAACGTAATGCTGTTATTGCAGGTGGTGTGGCGCTTTTGAGTCTTTTTGTTTTCGGTTTTGTTGCTTTCTACTTTTCTCAGGTTTCAGCGTTGAATCGAGATTTGAATAGAAGATTTGATGCTCTTTATGAGATTAGGGACCTGAAAGCTGAGTATCAACGCGAAGATCGCCGCTATCAGGCTTTAGTAGATGCGATCTCTGGGGGATCTGGTTCGACGCGGATCAAGCCATTTTTTGAGAAGATCGCTAATGAGCAGGGCGTTCAATTAGAAGGTTTGACTGAAAGCAAGGCACAGCTACCCAGTGAGAATGCGCTTAGCGAGAAGTTTCAAGAAGTGCGCGTGGATATGAGACTTAATAATATATCTATACCAAGGCTTTTGAATTTTATTGTCGAAGTCGAGAAGCAAGGGGGGTTTATTCGAGTTCAAGACCTCCAGATTCGAGCTAGATATGGTACAAAATTGTTTTTTGACGCTCAGATCAAGGCTCGTGGCCTTGCCCTAATCGGATCCTAGGAGTTAGTGAGTCATGAAATCTTCCAAAACGATTGCGGCAATGGTGTTGGTGTTTGTCCTCAGCTTTTTCACTTTCTTATATTTATCATTTCCCTATGGTGTGCTGAAGGAATCAATTTCTAGCCAAGTTCAGGTAGCCACGGGTGTCACAATGCGGATGGATTCCTTCGGGCCAGCTTTCCCAATTGGTTTTTCTGCAAAAAACGTCGAAATTTATAAGGGACAATCGACACGTATTAAGCTCTCGGAGGTCTCGGTTAAACTCAGCATCCTTCAGTTACTTATGCTCAATTTGGCGATTTATGTTGATGCAGAGCACCCCAGCGGGGGTAGCTTAGACGTCGGGATCGGTTTTAAGGTGTTTGATGTTCTGCGCGGGCGACTCAGCATGCCTTCTTTCGTGTCTATGGTCGCAGATCGGTTTCAGCTTGATTCGTTGGCGGCCTTTGGCATTCAAACTGCGGTCGCAAGCGGTGTTGGCGGGCCTGTTGCCGGTCAATTGCTTGAGAAGCTGGGGATTAAGGGTAAGCTAAACGGAGAGGTCGACCTAGAGCTTGATAGTTCTAATATTTCTCAGTCAAATGGTGAAATGAAAATTAGTTTCACAGATGCCGTACTCGTATTGTCAGATCCTGCGCTGAATTTCCCAGATCAAGCCTTCCAAACCGCTCAGCTGAGCGCTAAGTTGACTGGTGGGACTCTAGATATTCATCCCACGACTCGTTTCACGACAGAAGGCTTAGATCTGGGTATTGATGGTAAAGTGGTCTTGAAGGCCCAAACAGCGCAGAGTGACCTGCGTTTGAAGGCTTTTGCTCGTCTCAAAGGTTTACTGGGCGAGCAGTACGGGGCACTTGTAGATGCATTTAGCGGCGGGCTCGCAAAAAATGGAGCCTTAGATGTGCAAATATCCGGATCTATTGGCGCTCCTGAGTTTAAGCCCAATCAGTAGAATTGAACAGCCTGTTTTTGACAAGCTTCATCGTAGTATCGTAAAATTAAAGTCAGGTAATCCTTGCAACATGGATGATGTGAGTATGGCTAGTTGGCCCGAAAGAGCCTGTACCGCGCTAACGGTATACTATGAGCGTGGAGTCCGAGCTCTAGAGCTTATGCGGCGCAACGAGTGGGATGAGGCTGAAGCTATCCTTAAACTTCGGAAGGCAGCCTTTCACAATTTCCGTGCGGCGGATCATCTCGCGATGAAAGAGGGCTATTCGGCTGAGCAGGACGCGCAGCTTAAAGCAATATGGGGTCAGATTTGCGCCATTGATCTTGAGCTGTCGACCGTAATGGAGGAGGCTAAAGTTAAGATGGAATCGGAGCTGATCCGCGTGTCAAAGGTGAAGTCAACTTTGGGACGATATCGATCGGGTCAAGTCCGCGGCGCTAACCTTGAAAAGCCCGTATGATTGACGGTTTATTTGGCGAATGTGTGTTTTAAATGCATAAAATTTTGATTGAGGAGAGTCTGGTATGTCAAGTCTCGCGAGCAGGAAACCACGGTTGGCACTCGTTTATGGAAACTTGCCTACGGTCGAGGAGATCGATCAGTTTCAACTCCTCAAACACGCCTACGAGGTTTTTGTAATTGCGAGTGAAAGTATTGTGGATTTTATTTCTCGAAGCTCGAACTATAATGATCTGCGTTGTATTACGTTGCCAGACCATGATGAGAATCCGACCTATTTACCTGGCCTCGAAAAGGCCTTGGCGGGATTTGATATTGTCCTGGTAAAGGAACGGCTCGGGCTATATGCATATCAGGCTGTTAAAGCTAAATGGTGCAATAACTTTCGACTCGCTGTGTGGGTTGATAACCTTACTCCGTTCCCAGGCGAAGACCTAGATCAGTTCCGAATTATTCGACAAGAGTTAGCCAATGCCGCTGATTGTTACATCGTTCAGAGCAGTGCAGCCCGGGAGGCCTTGATTCTTGAGGGAGTCGAGGCAGCACGGATCAGTTATTTTGAACCTTTTGTGGCTCCGCGAGTTAAGCGAAGCCAGAAAGCCAGAGCTAAGGCAATGCAGTTACTGGGTCTCAAGGATGGAGACTTTTTGATTGGCCACCTTGGGCAAATTGAATGGGAAGAAGATCTCCTTCTTCTCCTTCATGCCGCTAAAGCTGCAATGAACAGCAATGCTTCATTAAAGCGTCGTTTAAGAATTGCTTTGTGTGGAGTGGGTTCTGCGTCGGAAGAGCTCAACGAGCGCGCTTCAAAGCTTGGGCTGAAAGGTCGTTTACTTTTCGTAGCACCCGGTCGTGATGCATTTGATACATTACACCTAGCTTGCGATGCATTCTTTTATAGCACGACGGCCCATCATGATCGAACGGAAGGAGAACCGTATCGTTTGGTCACAGCGATGGCGAATAAGGTGCCCGTCATTGCATCAAGAAGTCCTTTAGTCGAAGAGTATGTCGGTAAACATCGGATTGATTTTTGCCCTGGATCAATTGAAAGTTTGGCCGCTGCAATTGAGAAAGCAGCAGAAGCGAAGTCATTGGTCAATAATATTGCAAGTAAAAACTTTTCAACCTATGAGCAGCGATTTAATCAAGAGCGAGTTACGAGGCGAATGAGTGCCGTCGTAAATGAGTTGTCGCAGCGGGACGTTCGCAGGGATTATAATGCTATCGATCGAGCCGTGGTGGAGGTTGAATCCTGTATCAGTGTTGGTGATTACCTTAATGCCGTAGATAGGATCGAGATGCTATTCTCGACAGGCGCTGTGCCGCTCTATCATCAGGCAAACTTAATGAGACTTGTCGGGGACTGTTTCACAAGACTGGGAGACTCAACCAGTGCAAAAAATGCGTACAATCGCGCCATCAATCTTGATCCGTTCTCAGCTAAAGCTCACATCGGTCTAGGCACAGTAGCGCTTACTCGTCAGAGTTACGATGGAGCGGTGATTCATTTTCAAAGAGCTGTGAGCTTGGCTCCTAATGACGACGCTGGTAGTTTAGGCTTGGGACTCGCGTTTCAAGGTCTTGGTGAGATTAATGAGGCGAACAAGTGGGTTGCAAATGCCTGCCGCTTAAGTCCTATGAGTGAGCCCGCTATCTTTACGCTCGTGAAGTTAGCTTTTGATCGCAATCAATTTTCGGATGCCCGCGATGCGCTTTGTCGATATATCGCCCAAAAGCCTCAGGACCTCAACATGGTCTATTCGTTAGCCGGTGTCGAATATAAGACGGGTAATATAACTGCAGCCGAGATGTTGCTTTCACAAATGATTGCAATTGATCCAAATGATTCTCGCGCGCACCAATTGCTTGCGCAGATTCGAGGCAGCACTGATGCCCAGACGAGTTCGAATACACGGTGAGTGTTCGAATGATGTAAAAAAATCCGCCTATAGACGGAGCTAATGGATTTCTTGAGGTTGGGTTATGCTGAAGAGGCTGATAGTTAATCAAAAGACGGTTCCAGTACCAGTTCCCGTTAAGACTCTTGCGGATGCTTGCTCGTGGGTGGATGAGATACTTGTTCCGGTTGGAGAAACCGTCACGTCGGCAACCTTAGACGGGAAGGACGTGTTAGATCTTTGGTCGTCACCGAAAGTCAGCTCGGCGATTTCGTTACATCCTGACAGTCGACTCGAACTTCGGGTTGAAAGTCCGGAAGACTTGGCCTTACAGAGTTTGGACAGTATGCATGCGTTGTCGGGTGCGATTTTGCGTGGAATCAAAGGGCTGGCAGTGCACTTGTGGCAGGCAAGGCAGAATGAATCTCAGCATGATCTTTTGGCCGTTCGCGATGATATTGAGCTAATAGGTGAGCTATTGGACCGCCTTGAGGAAATGGGGGTCTCTGACAAGGTTGACTTGTCAGTCATGCGAGAGCTAAAGGCACGGATTCGCAACATTGCATGCAAGCTGACAACGGCAATCTCATTCTCCGACTGGCGTGCCTGTGCTCAGATTCTTCTGAGGGACACTGCCACGACGACCGGTTTAGAAACACTCCTACGGCATTTAATGGATGAAAGTGAGGCGTGTCATCTTCGTTTACTGACATCCAGGTCATTGAATCAGTTCGGTACGAAGATCGAATCCCTCTAGAGTTCAAAAAAACTTATTTGGTGAAAATAAAAATTGATGAAAATTATCCTCCTATATCGGATAATTTTTCACGAACGTGGTTCTCCTTTTTTTAGCCCTGACCATTGCTGCCGATAGCAGAGCTACCTTCGCGAGTAGGAGCTTGACCTGTGTTGCCGATTTTTGCTGTCGTAACTTCATTTGTTGTTTTGATTGGCTTTGCGCCGAACAGTTTCGGGGCCACTCTGCCCTCTCGTCTGCCGTTTCTACAAGTTACAAAGGACCAAGTTGATCCGGGTTTAGATAAGTGGATGCGTACTCACGCTGAGACAATTCCTGTATCTTTAATGTCGCCAGACCAGCTTTTAGTTTGGATCGTGGATAAAGATCCCGTCTCAAGGTCCCTGATACTGCTTGATGCGCGCAGATTGCTTCCGCTGAAAGGTAAAGCTAAGCGTGCTGCCGGTGTTGATGCAAGAAGCGTTGTAACGCTCCATAAGGCTTACAATCAGGCTCTTTTAGATGTTCCAACAATTATTAAATCTGAGCTGGAAAAGCCAGCAGGTGAGCGTAGCTTACTGCTAGGAGACCTTGTACTTGAATGGCAAGAGGCATCCGGTAAATCAAGGGAAGAGATTGAGTCCCTGTCTGAGGATGTCTTTAAGAGTCAGCCAGTTGCATCTTGTGCGGCAAAGAAATGGTCTATATCCACAATCTCCTCAGAGCGTGTAAAAGGCATGTCTAAAGACGATTTAATGGCGGCGATTCGACTGAGTAAGTCATACCAATCAGCCTCACACAGGCGGCGCTATTTAGAGTCCCTCATCTCAAGTCTTCCGGAGGGACGACGGTCGGAATTCTTACCTCAATTACGTGAGGTGACATTTGATTTACCGATACTTTTGCGTCGATTTTCATGGCTCCAAGATGAAAGCGCAATGAAAAACACTCATTCACTGATGTTCAGTGAGATTGAACGACAGGCCCGTCAAAAGAAGTGTAAGGAGTCGGAGCGTCTCTTCGTTAACGGCATGGCTGGGACTCCTCCAGTTACAACAATCAGTCTAGCGGTAGACGCTGCAACCGAGATTGAACGATGTTACCGTGCTGAGGGTGGGCGTGGTGCAGCGGTATCTTTTTGGGACCGTAGTGGCGCCAATCTTGAAAAGGGATATGGCAAGCAAGGCAGCCTTTGGGCAAGTGTCAGGCAAGGTTATCTAAAATGGATCATGGGCGAATTGGATGAGGCAGCTAAGATGCTAGACGAGGTAGCGCGCACGGCTGCGACCTCTGACGAATTTAAAAGTATTTTAGCAAAAGCTATGTATATGCAGGGTAAGATTGCGGAAGACCAGGGTGATCTTCAACTGTCTTCAAAGCATCTCGCTAGCTACATTGAGACTTATCCTGACGAGGAAGACTTTGAGCTTGCCTTCAACAGTCTGGTTGTTAATTTTGCTGCCAGAAAAGACTGGAAAGGGATGATTCCCCCTCTTGAAAAATTGATGAGTCAGCAGTCGAAGATGCCCATGGATAAGCGGCCTGTTGGACTAACAGCATTTACCTGGTTTTGGCTGGGGCGAGCTCATTTGGAGATGGGGCGTGTCGAGTTGGCTAAAGATATTTGGCGACGCCTAGCAGGTGAGTATTATAGCACGTTCTATGGCGCTATGGGGCATTACCTTCTGGAGAAAACCTCGGGACAAACGTTTGCTCTTGAACCCTCAAGAGTCAACGGTTTCAATTTTGTGGAAATGGTTCAGCCACTTTCTGAAAGTAATCGGGATGCCTCAACACGTTCAGTTACCTTCTTAAAAGCAGGTTTTCCAGACCGCAGCCGATGTGAAGTCGATGAGATGACCTCAGCCTCTCAGTCCGATTATGATACGGCTTTGGTCAAGGCCTTGCTTCTGCATGCAAGTGGTGCCTGGTTAGATGCGATCAAAATTTATGATGTTCTGCCGAGGTCGGTGCGTAATGCGCTGCCCGTGGGGTTTGAGCGTATATTGTTCCCAATAAAATATGTCGATCTTGTTAAGAAAAACGCCTCTAAACTTGAAATGGATCCCGATTTCGTTTTTGCATTGATGCGACAAGAGTCGGTTTTTGCGCCTGATGCTGCTTCTCCGGTGGGGGCTCTGGGGTTGATGCAATTGATGCCGACTACCGCAAAACTAGAAGCTACAAAACTGTCTCCTGACTATATTGATCGTGAAGCAAAGGCCTTGATAGCTCGCTCTTTAGAAGATCAGTCATCGCTGCGAAATCCTGAGATCAATGTGACTTTGGGCGTTCACCATTTGTGGCGACTGATGCAGATCTATAAATCACCAGTGTTTGCATTGACGGCATATAATGCAAGTCCTGCAGCTACGCTACGCTGGCAAAAGACCATCGCTACTGATGACTGGCTGACTTTTATCGAAAGGATTCCTTACAAGGAAACCAGGGCATATGTGAAACTTATTTTGCGCAATTATTTCTACTATAAACGCTGGTACAATATTGCGGACGGTAAGGAGCAGGTTCACATCGAAACCGTAATTGAAGATTTGCTGAAATTGGCCAAGGTAAATCCCACGATTAAGCAGGGTGGATCAGGCCACTAAACTCATCGTTATACGGATTACTAAAAGTTCGTGAACGGTTCCAAGTATCCAGTATGACACACTGATTTTACAACATCGGCGGTCAAACTATTCCAAATTTCACATCCAATATCCATTAATTCTTCA
>JBIKKO010000247.1:0-4154 GCA_044360315.1 Oligoflexales bacterium | reverse complement strand
GTTGCAACGAAACCCGAGAAAGAATTGGGCGCTGATCCCGTTCAATCGAAAGATCGCTCACACGTAATAAAACTTCTCTGACTTCAAAATCTCCATATCTTTTAGGCAACGACACAGGGATTTTATCTTCGACCAATCTTGGCTGAATCTCAGGCAAAGCTTTCAACTCCGTGATACGGGTCAAAGACGAAAATCCTCTCTGCCATTCCGCAATGAGATTGCCAATCTCCCCACCGAGTGGGCCCTGAAGTAAGAGGACGTATGATGCCATGGCAGCAAACTCACCAACGGTTAACTCTTTCCTGACGACGAGATCTGATCCCCAAAACATAAGAATGATATACGACGCTATCGTCGGTAGGTTGCATAGTGGAAAGCTATGTATAGAAATTTTCTGCGCCTTAAACCTAAGATCGGCATAACGCAGAGCCGAGTATTTTAACGCCTCAATCCATCCGGAAAATGAGTGACTGGCCCTCTGAGCGCGAACACCACGAACAGCTTGACTCACCAAGTCTGATAATTTAGCGAGTTCGTTCTGAGCGGCATCGTGAGCCGCATACTCCAATCGAGCAAGCCTCATAGCAATAAAGGGAATCACCAAAAATGTCGAAAGACAAGCCACACCCAAACCTGGATGAATCATAATCATCGCAATCGCTGCTAAGCTTGAAAAAAACACCAAATCACAGGTCAAAACCAAGGTAAAACCATAGATCCAACGAGCAGCATTGACGTCTCCAATCGCACGATTCATGAGGTCTCCCAGTGTATACTGTCTGAGTGCCTGAAGATCTGAATGGCGAATGGAACTCCAAATAGTTTGACGCAAGTCACAGGCATTGACATGAGTCATCCGACCCAAAGTAAATCGCCAAAAAACCCGACCCAAAAGCCCCATGAGAGCAAAAAGAATAAACAATGCAGAGACCGATAAAATCCTGTTAAAACTTTCACTTTCCAATATCTGATGAACATCACGCTGGGCCAACGACGAATTTGATGCGTCAACCAAAGCATCGATGATCCATTGTAATGCTTTCGGCGCAAGAACCTCCGTGCCGTTGGTCAAAAGCATAGCCAAAAGCCCCGCAAGATAAACACCGCGGCGTTTACGAACGTCTTGCCACCAGACAACTTTCGGATTCATGACCTGCTGATTTAATCTCATAGCTTTGCTTTTTAAGACCTAATTGTCGTAGCTTAACAATCATAACTACGACCCAACGTAGTCATTGAAAGCATCATGGCTAACACATCGTGTGCATCAACTAAGCAACCCTAATGACCTATAACTGTACCAAAATACAGCCAAACACCGATCAAGTCCAATTGACTTCACAGTCAAAACCATGTCGTAACAGCGGCAATGCAAAAACGTTTGGCCGAAAATCTGAAACAATCATACACCCCTTCCATCCTGTGCCGCGTTGCAGATGAAACGAGGACGTGACTCATTTACTTGAACATGCGAGACCTTTAAGTAGTGCCAGCTGAAACAAAGTTAGACTCCCGTTGACGAAATCATCAATGATCTTTGGTTTTTACAATAGTTATCCATAGTTTCCTGTAAAGACAGACAGCTATGCGTCCGATGAACTCTTGCCTGAGCTCCGCTCAAGCGGCACTTTAAAGGAATTAATGACCGTGGGACTTTTTCAAGAATTATATGAATGCCTTGGAGACAAGTGCATCTTGATCGTTGAGCCGAGGGCTCACTTCCGGGTCACGCTACAGAGCTTTTTGTCCCAGTTAAAATTTGAAAACGTAACCGCTGTGAGCAACGTCGCCGAAGCAAGGTTAGCTCTCAAATCCATGAAAATAGGATTTATCATCGCCGAATGGCAATTACCAGAAATGAATGGTCTAGAGTTGTGCCGCGAGGTACGAAGAGATCCTCGCTATCGAACAATCCCATACCTTTTAACGACCACGGAAAATCTTAAAGCTGATATTATACTCGCCAGTGAAGGCGGCATTTCATCCTGCTTACTCAAGCCTTATTCATTTCAAGATTTCTGTGATCAGTTAAGGATCATTGTTTCCAATGAGAAAAATCCAAGCCACATTCAATCCTTACTGGAGCGGGCTGAAGCCTATCTCGAGCGTAAAGAGTTTTGGGTGGCCGAGGCCTTGTATCAAGAGGCCTTAAACATTCGTCCGCAGTCAGCCCGCGCCGTATGCGGACTGGGGCGCATCGCATTGCTTCATAAACAGACCGACCGCGCCATTCAATGTTTCAAGCAAGCTGTGGAGAATAATCCCGAGTACATTGATGGGTACAAACAACTCCTAAAGATTTCTCAGGAGCATCAAGATCACACCGGAATTATTCAAGGAGCAACAATTCTCCACAAACTAAGTCCAGAAAATCCGCGCTACCCACTCATGATTGCAGCGTCACAGATGGAGCTTGGTAAGTATACGGCCGCAGAAGAGTACTTTAAGATCACGCTCACACTTTCGCCACGACTGGCCTCCGCTTACAAAGGGCTTGGTAATCTTTATCTCCGTACCAAAGAATTCGACAAAGCTGCCATCAATTTCGAAAAGGCACTCGATCTTGAAAAATCTGACATCGCCACCATCAACTCATTGGGTCTATCGTATGTGCGACAAAAGTTGATTGATAAGGGAATCGATCGCTACCGCTTAGCTTTGGTTCTAAGCCCAAATGAGCCTAGGGTGCTATTCAACCTGGGGCTTGCGCTCGAGTTAAAAGGAAGCGCCCACGAGGCGCAGCAGGCCTTTGAGAAGGCCTATCAGCTAGACCCCAACTTCGAGAAAGCGCGAAGAAAACTCTCTGAGAGAGCTCCTAAGTCCTCCGATGACGCTCTGCTTAACACGATGAGAAAGGCGGGCTAACCGCCTCCATCATTTAAAACTTGATCAGACATCCGAGAATATCGCTCCAAGACAAAACGTGTCTCCGAAAACATAGGTTTCGATTAAACAGATTGACTAAAAACACCCTCAATGGCAGCCTGGCTCTGGATCGTCAACCACTGGGAGGTTCAATCATGAGACATAGTTTATTAGCCCTATCCGCGATCGGCCTGTTGATTGCTTTAGGGGCCCAACCTGGATTTGCCCACTGCGGTTATCATCAAACAGTAGACCCGGCAACAGGGAGGCCTATTTTGGTTTATATGTGCGACAACGAGGACCCTTCCACGCCGCCACAGCCCCAATGCGGCTGGCAGACTGTGGTCGATCCTGAAACGGGCCAGCCGGTTACGGTATGGGTCTGTCACTGAGCGCGAGGTTAAACCTTCCCGTGCGCGCAGACTTTGATTAAGTTTTAACCACAAGTCGTATAGCTTGCGACCAATGGCCTGTTTGGGTTACAACTATAGACATCTGACTACTAAGTAATCACATTCGGGCAATTGATATGACCACTTCATCGCAACCTTTGGCACATCGGGACCCACCGTCCCTCAACGTGAATGTACCAGACGCCGACCTTTATGTTGGTCCTGCTGTTGTCGATAACGACATTGATGGCCTCGAGATTTCTGAAGCTGCTAAAAGTCTTGGTATTACCGTAGATGAAATTTGGCGGCGCGTTCGAAACGGCAAACTCGTCGCAAGAACATTACGTGGCAAAGTCCTCGTATACACCGACTTGGAAGGACTCATGATGGAGGAGGGATTGCCACCTCCACCAGCATCCATAGCCCCAAACCAGTCGTTATCTCCCACCTCGGACATTCAAACGCACACCGCCTTGGGCCTCCAACCGGCGATCCATAGCCAAGAACTGGCACTTTTAATCGACCATCTCAGCTTGGCAAAGGATGAGAATCGGGAGATCCTTAAACTGACCCAAGACTCAATGAATCGGCTCACACAGATGACCGACGCCATACTCGAAATGAAGGATGCCATGCTGGCAGCCAAAGATGAGCAGCTCAAGCTCTTGCAAATAAAGCTTGCTGCGCAGTCTGAAGAGCTCGTGAAAATTCTGAAGGAAAAAGAGGATCTAGAAACCCTCACCCAATCCCTCTAGTCGTCTCAGCCGGGGAACGGCCTCTAACACCTCGAAATAACACTCTACTTGCCATTGAGCCCCTTTTCCTTCATCATGAGTGTATCAACACGAGGTTTCTCATCGTTTTTACCTTTGGAGGGGTCAAGGGTGCCCGGCTCTG
>JBIKKO010000246.1:0-4169 GCA_044360315.1 Oligoflexales bacterium | reverse complement strand
CCAACATCCACTGACTGCGTTAAATGCGAATGCTACGGTTTATGCAACTCAATCGGATAGGGCCGGCAATACATCAACGCAGGCGTCGAAGACTTACTATCGAACTGGGTCATATAATTTGTACACACCTGTTATAACAGGGCCAACGATTGATCCTATTCATTATTCACGTAGCAATATCATTTACTTAAAAGCAATATGCTATCCGTCTGTTGGTATTATGCTTCAATACTACGATAGTTCCGTAGGTCTAATTGCGCAGCCATACTGTAACGGTACACCTGCAGGTGATTTCGAAGCAACGTATACGAAACCTTCGGATTCGGTTATTGACATTAGCTTTAGAACGTATGCCCATTGGTGGTCGCATTATCTTTCGACTTACAGTTTTTTAAGATGGGTCTACGATACAACGGCTCCTGTCATGACCGGTCCTACCCTCACAGTATCTGGCCAACGGGTCACCGCAACGTTCTCTGCAACAGATGCCCAGGGTGTTTGGTACTACGAATGTCAGGTCGATGGGGGGCCTTATAAGCCTTGTTCTTCTCCGTTTGTCATGGAAGGAATGCCTAATGGATCTGCTGCTCCGGCTCACACATTCAATGTTCGGGCTGTGGATCGCGCTGGTAATACGTCGACGGTTGGTTCAGCGACATGGAATCAATCGACATCGAATTCCACGCAGGCTTATTCGACACTGGCCCTTTACCACTTAGACGATATACTCTACACGACCGACTTCTCCGGCTATGGGGCCTCGACATTGACCGATGTGGGTTCTACCTCTGGTTCAGGTAAGTCAGGATTTGGACAGGCGCGGACGATATCGACAAGCGGCGGTAAGTATATTCGTGCGGCGCACCATACCAGCCAGAATAACGGTTTGTCCAACTCGATGTCAGTGGAAGCCTATATCTATCCGACAGCCGCGGCCTCGGTTGCTAATACGTATATTGTAAATAAGAGCGGAGCATCATCAGATTATGGATGGTATCTTGGCTATCGCGCCAATCCATCGAGCGGTATCAATCTTGTATTCGGTGGTAGCTTGTCTGGCTCTGGTGCCGCCCCGACTCAAGTGGCGTCTCCCTCAACCTGCTCCATGACGCCTAACACCTGGATGCATGTATCAGTTGTTTGGAATAACGGAGTCATTAAGTTCTACTGTGATGGAGTATTCAAAGGTATGGGATATCTCGGTACGCCGGGAAGTGCAGCGTTGAACGCTTCTGGGTCTACGTTGAATATTGGTCGAAACGAAGCAACATCACCCGTCTACTTCGAAGGATTGATCGACGAGGTCCGTATCACACAGTTCCCAAGGGACATCGGAATTACGTATCCACTTCCTACGATTCCTAACACCCCAGATTGATGCTCCTAATTTTGGTCTGGTCCCCGTGTTTCGACGTATCCTGACCCGGGTCACTGCATGTGGACGCTTTAGTACCCATAGGGTATGTTCAAGTGAACTGGAGTGAAAAATTTTTCCAAGTCTTTTCCGAGTTGTTGTCTTGGATTGTGATATTGATCTTTGGATATTCTTAAGGCACAAGCTGAAAATCTTATCCATAATTTTGTATGGGTCTTCAGCCGAGTGTCAAGATTTTTAGTTTAGGATGTCTTAATTTAGCGACCCCTAACAACTAAACATGGCGCATGGCATCGGCGATAACCATTTTTGCGGCGCGACGGGAGGCAAGCCAAGCTGTAGCGGCAGCCAGAGACGTAAGCCACAAGGCATTGGCGATCCAAACGATTGGACTGAATCCTACGAGAAGATATATGGGCGCAGACAATAAGCCAGCCTTGTAGGTGATCCCGCTAAAATTAATCGCTAAAGATAGCAGGACTGTTAGTATGAGGCCAGCCAGGCAACTAATCAGTGCCAAAAATAGTCCTTCAAACGTGAACATCAATGTAATATCTGACCGTCGAAATCCAAAACTGCGTAATGATCCAATCTCGCGAATTCTTTCGGTGACAGCTTTCATCATCGTGTTTGAAACAGATAGAACACATATGAGAACCACAATCACCATAAAGAGATGGCGAAAGGAGTTGAGGATTTGCATACTTCCTCGCATAAATACACCCACTTGATGATCCTGCCAGCGCATAATATCGAGATCTAGTCCTCGGTTGCTGGTTTGCTCGCGAAGCCTCTCTATAAACTTTGGTATAGCTTTCTCATCCCTCAAGCGAACTGAGATGGTGGTGACTTTCTCAGTATCAAGAAGTTTTTGAGCTGTTTGAAGAGGTAAAATAACCCAATGTTTGTCTTGTTCCCGAAATCCACCGTCGACGATGCCCGTGACCTTTAAGTCTAGGGCATTCACTTGAGCTGACTCGGTTGTAGCACTAAGTTGAAGTGACGGTCTGCTGCATTTAAAAGGCCGATCTTCTTCGATATAGCCGCCAGAGCGTTTTGTGATGTTGATGATATCAGTCTCAGTTTCACAATCCATCATGCGGCCAAGGCCAGTGCCAATCAATACCGAGTTGTTTGGGTCTGTGAGATGAAGAGGCTTACCTGCGACTGTATTCCATGCCCATTTGGGCTCGCGCATGGCTCGACCTTCATGAACATCGACTGCTGCTCCAATAAAAAACGCGTTATTGACGCCATTAGCAAGCATACCTTTCACGTCTAGAAAACGAACTCGCAGGTCAAAATCAGGGTCTTTACGGAGTAATTCTTCAATGATCTCTTGTTCTTCTTTAGTCATGGAATACGCAAAACTGTCTTCCACTAATTTATACTGTGCATCACGACGCTGAATAATAACGTGACCTTGCATGCCACGCATCGTATAGCCTTCTGCCGTCACGTCGGCCAATTCCGTCAAAAATCCGTCAAACAACGAGACCGCTGTGAAGCCTGCAAGGATCGCAAGGCTACTAGCAAGGCTGTGGCGCCAGTTCCTTGTGACGTTTCGCCAGCCTATGTTTGCCATTCGTTTAGTTGCGGAACTTAGCACTCTGTATGCCCTTTAGCGGAGGAGGTTATTAACGTTGAATATGGAATCCGGGTGTTTTTCTGGGCGCGGGCTTTTGTAATTTAATGTGGTAACTTGTTTTTCGTTGACTGCGTCAGTGATTGTCATTTTGCTGACAAACGGCATCCGTTTACCATCGGTTTCAATTTTATTTTTGTATTCGAATGAAGCGCGTTTAAAAACATCTCCACTCACGGTGAGAAACTCTGCTTTGATTCCTAGCTTTTCTTTTTTACTAATCCAGTACCGAATCTGATCATAAGTCACGTTTTTAGCCTTTGCTTTCAACTCTAATTTCCAGGTGGCTTGGCCATTTACAGTCTCGGTACCAACAATCTTTCCTTCGTAGTCTCGGGCATAGTTTGTTGACGCGATGTCTCCATTGGCGGCTTGCCCCATAAGCTTTTGGCGCGGGGAAATGGCGAGAGGTTTTTTCATGCCTGGTTTGAAGAACCAAATATTGCGGTCGTTAAAGAGCATCATCTCGCCTTTATTTCTCGCCGGGGAGACCGCTTCGGCTACGGCGTCGTTGGCCTTTACCTTTAGGTCATAGACAACGGAATTTTTGGAGGAGCCATCGTCCGAAT
Source organism: Oligoflexales bacterium (assembly GCA_044360315.1). Classification (GTDB taxonomy): domain Bacteria; phylum Bdellovibrionota_B; class Oligoflexia; order Oligoflexales; family RGVZ01; genus CAMDKS01. Next base: position 580 of record JBIKKO010000246.1, on the reverse strand, counting down.
CAACGGTAACCTCCCAAGAAATACCAGATGTAACGGCCGAAGACCCTCTTGCCGCATCACTATCTTTGAGTAGGCTTTCAGGAGATGGGTCAGCAGCAAAAACAGTGGTGGCGCTGAGAACTGAAAAGGCAAAAATGGCCAACCGGGTGCCTTGAATGATTGAATTCATAAATCGATCCTCCTTATGACAAATTTATACGATCAGCGATGCGCTCCGTTGACGAGATGAGCAATATTTTGTTTCACCACATTATTAACAGCAATCCATGTGCTACCGATTCCTAAGCTGCTGACGGCGAGTGATCCGGCTGTAATTATGAGAATATTGGGCACCATAATCAATTGAATCCCGCCTGCAACCCCTGGTGGTTCCAAGGTTATATCTAGATTATTAATTAAGAGCATTGCTGTAAGCCCAAGAATAATACCGCCAATGAGAGCTAGGCCTGTAAGGAGAAATCCCTCGATGAGAAAAATTTTCCGCATGGTGTGACTGTTGTAGCCTATGCTACGAAACATGCCAATTTCTTGGCTGCGCTCGATAACGGTCATCGTCGCGGAATTGAAAATACTCAGTATA
>JBIKKO010000245.1:0-4178 GCA_044360315.1 Oligoflexales bacterium | reverse complement strand
AATTGCAGCAAACCATGATCTGCCTTACAATAAGGCAATACTTGTTAACAGTTGAGGTGCGTGTGATCAGTTTAAAGGGGGTTCAGAAATCTTTTGGTAGTGAAGAACTACTTAAAGATATTTCATTTTCCGTTGGCCCAGGCGAACGTATTAGCCTTCTGGGTCCAGGAGGTTGCGGGAAAACAACCATTTTGAAGCTAATACTAGGCTTGCTCATGCCCGACAGTGGCACGGTCGAACTCATGGGTAAAGATATGGTGTCGATGTCTTCAGATACGGAGCGAAGGCAGGTTCTGCGCAAAGTTGGTATGGCATTCCAGCAGGGTGCATTATTTGACTTTATGACGGTGCGAGAGAATTTGTTTTTTGCGATGGAGCATATGACAGACTTTTCTCGCGAGGAAATGGACCGTCGCGTGAAGGACCTGCTTCAGGCTGTTAAGATCGCTAGAACCGAACAGCAGTTTCCGTTCGAGTTATCGGGGGGGATGCAGCGACGGGTTGGGATTGTGAGGGCCTTGGCTACTGATCCTGTTGTCGCGTTTTTTGATGAGCCAACAGCAGGTCTTGACCCAGTGACGTCGACGATCATTTTGAACATGATCCGTGATCTAGCTGGTAAGACTGCCGATCAAGCCCTCGTGGTTGCCACCTCAAATGTGGAGATTGCCATCAGATTTGCCGATCGGGTCGTGATGGTTCACCAGGGTAAGGTGATTGCCGATGGGCCCTGGCGGGAGTTATTAGTATCGGGTTCGGAATGGGTGCGTCATTTCTTGGGGGTTCGCTTGATTGGTCTTGATGAAGAGTATGCCCGAGAGTTAGATTTACCGGGTGCGTTTATTGAACGTTATTGGCATGGGCGTGATGTGGCACGTACGTGAGGACGTCTTTTGGATGGTTGGGGTAGGGAACGTTGTATTATTTGCTGTCGCTGATTGCGCGAATGATTGGGTTGGTACCGCCAAGTGTGTTATCTGGATTTGCGACGGTCGTGGGTGTTGTTTTGTTCGATGTCTTGCGTGTAAGGCGTCGGCTAGTTTTAAGTAACATTAAGATCGCTTTCCCTGACTTGACGGAGGCCGAAGCGCGGGCAATGGGCCGGCGTTCCATGATTCACCTAGTGACGACTGCTTTGGAGATTTTTTGGGTTCATACCAAAGATATGGATCCTCGTGTGACGATCGATCATCCGGAGATTATTGAGGAGGTCATGGGACGCGGCAAGGGACTCTACGTAATCTGCGTCCACAGCGGTAATTTTGAGGCGGTTGGTATGCGGCTTTCGAAGTCCTTTGCTAAGGTGACTGTTCCGGTAAAAAAGGTCGGCTCTTTGCCTGGTGTGAATCGTTTTGTTTTTGAGAATCGTGCGCGCCAGGGGATGGACACCTTGGTAAGGACTCGCAAAGGTGAGGGATATTTGGCCATGCGGCGGGCGATTGATGAGAAGCGTATTGCCGGATTTATGGTGGACCAGGCGAGGCCTGGTGAACCGCGTATTCCCTTGTTTGGTAAACCCGCCAAGACCAATACCAGTCTCGGAGCAATCTGGGATCGTTGTCCTGCGCCGATCATTCCTGTCTACGGCGAGCGGATTGGGTTTGCGCGTCATGTGTTACGGGTTTTGCCGGAATTAGTTTTTGTGACAACCGGTGACTTGCAGGCTGACATTTTGAGTCGGGCTGCACAATGTAATAGAATAGTAGAAGATATCATCTGCCGTTGCCCTGAGCAGTATTGGTGGGTGCATGATCGGTGGAAGTCCTGATGAGTCTCAGGTGAAGATGTGTCTTTTGATTCGTTGATCTGGCTAAAGGTTAAACTTGGGCGAGCATAAAACAAAACGTTATCAACTGGTGGTCACCGATATCGACAATACAGTGTTCGATTGGGTGAGTTATTATGTGGCAGCTTTCAACGCGTTGCTGGATACGGTTGCTGGGATCGTTGGATCAAGTCGTGAAACACTAGCCAATGAAGCGCGCGACGTATTTACCGCCCACGCCAGCATCGAATATCCGTTTGTGATCCAAGAACTGAGGTCCGTCAATCAGTTCTATGGTAATAACATCGATGCAATGCTAAGTCAGGCGGTGTCGCGGGGGCGAGATGCATTTATGCAAACCGCGCAGAAGGTTTTGAAACCCTATAGTGATGTGCAATCAACCTTTGCGGCCATCCGTAACCATCATCCTAACCTACCCATCGTAGCACTCACCGATGCGCCGCGATATGTGGCTATGTGGAAGCTCAACAAGCTTGGGCTTTTGGAGTTTTTCGACGCAGTTTATGGGTTGGCTGATCCGAGGGTTCCTACTTGCGAGGTCAACCGACGCGTAAAGGTTGATCCAGAAATCTTGTTAAAACACCTTCAGCAAAGTAATTTCGGTTTCAAAGGGAGAATTCGTATCTTGCCTGATGAATACGAGAAACCCGGCGTGCGCGGACTAAAGACAGTGTTGATGGACTATGATTTAGATGAGTCTTCTGAACATCGTCAAAATGTTTTATGGGTTGGAGATAATCTGCGTAAGGATGTGGGGCTTGGCAACCGGCTTGGCGTGCGGAGTGCGTGGGCTGAATATGGGACCAGGATCGATGGGGCGGCGTTAGCGGGCTTGTCGACATTTAGCCCAACCCAAAATATTCACAAAAACGTATACATCAAAGTTGATGATCCGCAAGCTCCTAAGCCAAACGTCGTGTTTTCAACGTTTGGCGATATATTAAAGGAACTCGGCATTCCGGGCTCGTCATGAATTCGTTTACAGTCAGACGGATGTCGCCACTTAGTTTTTTATCGAGGAACAGGGGTCAAGTCGGATAGACTTTGCTGTGGCTAGTATAAAAGTCTTACTCGTATCACTCAAAGTCTCGATCCATGACGGTCTTGCGTCCGTCGTTTTTTGCCCGCTCTACAGCCTTTAAAATTTCACGTTCGACAACCTTGGTGAGAGCATCCATGACGTTGGCAGATGTGTTCATCCCAGCCTGATCCTTGATGAGTTGTTTCACCTTGCTTGCGACCACTAATACCTGACTCATTAAGCCCTCCTGATGGGTGTGACAAAAAATTTTATGATGAGAGTTGCTGGAACTAAGCATAGGGCAAAATCTGGTACAGCGGCAAGTCTTTTATGGATTAACCGGTTTCGCTAGCGCTAGATAACAAGCTGCTGGTTGAAGGTTATGATTAGCAACGTAAAGTGTTTTCACTACGAACCATATAGATGAAATAAACGGTGAAAAGATCTCTTGGTGTATTATTAAGCAACCCTATCTCATGGCAACACTGCTATTTTGGACGCGTAATGTTGTTGCCAGTATGGATCAGGTCCAGATGCAAAGGGTGACTTTACAAGAGCTTCAAAACGGGCTGTTCTTGCTGACACGAAGATTCAGCTTGGTCACATATCGCCACAACGCATCATTCAACTCGATTATGTTTTATTTGACAAAACAGGTAGGTCAAAGGGCTCTGGGGGGCTCTTTTGGGGGTTTAACCTTCTTGATGTTTATGTGGGTCCTTACCTTGTCATCGATTACTATCTGCAGAAAGATTCTGAAGATGCAAATGTCGCGGGTGCTGTTGAGACCTCAGACTCAAGTCTAAGCTCGCGCTCGCTTGTGTTAGGCCCACGAGTTACAAACTACCAGGAGCGGCCATGGGGTTTTTATGAATTGAATGCCATGCTGGCTTATACAGTCAGTGGAACTGAGGCGGGCCCATCAAAGGTGGAGGCTGATGGCTTTAACTTTCAGCTGGAGGCTAATTATGGATACCGTCTTGAGTCTTACTTACTTGTGACAGGCGGTGCCAGCTTTTCATATCTTTCGATCTCTGAGGTAAAGATGACCGATAGTGCAAAGCGCAACTTCAAGGGTGGGGGGCATGTGGTGAGCCTTAACGCCAAGTTGCTGGGCTTGCGTTATCAGTTTTAGTTTGATCACACCCCGCGGCAATCCAGGTCTTTGGATCCGCCTCTGTCGCATAAACCAAGGTCTGTGGATGCGCCGCTGCCGCGGCGGAACGAATTGTAGCAGATGGCTCTACAAACTCGCTTGGAGATGCAACGTTAGGCGCGCTCGACAGGAAGATTGATTCATCATCAGCATAGGAAATCATCTCCGGAACACCTCATTAGCTCATGCATCATGACCTGACCGTCACAGCGGAG
>JBIKKO010000091.1:0-13139 GCA_044360315.1 Oligoflexales bacterium | reverse complement strand
ACCTAAGAGTTCCCAGATTTTTAAGGACATTGGAGGTCGCCAAAGTCGATGGTAGCTACGACAAGCTACTTAAAAGTCTCCAAAAAACGGATCTGATTCTGTTTGATGATTTTGGCCAAGCAAAACTTCAAACCGAGGAGGCAAAAGACCTCTTGGAGATCATGGATGATCGTCATGGAACTCGCTCATGTATCATCACAAGCCAGCTAGACAGCTGCAAGTGGTACGATCTTATCCCGGATCCGACGATCGCCGATGCTCTCCTTGATCGCATCATCCATCGTTCTCATAAAATTGATATTAAAGGACCATCTATGCGTAAAGAAAAATCAGGATTGACCTCGGAAGGCAAATCCACTAAATGAACCCGGTCGTCGCTACGCTCCGATGAGTAAATGCGCGCTGTCCGTCTTGCTCCGGAATGGCTGTCCGGCTTCGCCGAAATATGCATCGTAAAACCAGACCTCATAGTCCTCGACGACTTTGGCCTTCGAAACTACACGCACGAGGAAGCCGTGACACTGCTCGAAATCCTCGAAGAGCGCTATACAAAGTCTGTCGTCATGGTCACCTCTCAAGTCGAACCCGCGGGGTGGAGAGGTCTCTTTCAAGATAGCGTCATCAGTGACTCGATCGTCGATCGCCTAACAGGACCAAGCGACAAAATCACATTAACAGGGGAATCCTTCAGGAAGTCGAAAAAATCAGATTGACCCCCTGCGCCGAGTAGCGTAACACCATTAACTCAGCCGTCGCCCAAAGGGCTCCGGAGGGGTCAACCACCGCAAGCGGTGGGGTCAACATCGATGCAATTCAGCAACAATGAAGATCGATTTTATTTTATGTTCGCCTTTGCGGTCAGGGCTTGGCTCTCGCTCTTGTTTTTTGTCTTTGTGCCATTTTTGCTTATTCACTTTGGATATGAATTGCGACCCCATCAGTATCTAATCATTGGGGCATCTTATTGCCTGATAGGACTTTTAGATTTTTCTCATACTTCGGTAATGGCTATTAAGGAGTATCGGCGAAAAAGATGGGTCGATATTCAGCATAATGGAATTAAAAACTTCAGGTAATCTGTGTTAGTTTTTTAGACTCTGGTTTAATTCAGTTTTTATTCGAGCATTTAGGCTCTTTATAAATTTATTTTCAATAGTACCTTCTCGACGAACAAAATAGACGTCCCGCTTTAATTTTGAGGCTGAAATGCCAATCGACATTTCAATAAGATTAAAATTTGAAGCTGAGGTTTTGTTAAGTTTTTCTGCCACGAATTCAGGCATAAAAATAGCGCAATGACCAGAGCGAACAAGATCAATGGCAGTCGACAACAAATTAACCTTCGCAAAGACTGTTCTTTCGCCAAGCTCTATTGGCCAGCCATCTCGTTCTTTGGTTGAGAGCGGATGAAAGCCTAAGCCAGAGGAGGGAACTACAAATGGTATATTTCCAACAGAACCACTCAATCTAGAGTTCTTCGCAACGAAGGCACCGAGTTTAATTTTAGCCAAGGGTTCATGGATGACCCCATTATAGCCAACGGGGAGATAGCTATATCCATACTTAATTTTACCCTGAAATATTTGATCCTCCAGTTCACCAGGTGCTTTTTCATAAATTTCGTAAATATTGGATTCATTTGCGGGCAAAATTGAGCCCAGCAGATTATAAGTAAAGACTTCCAAGAATCCCAAGGACACCTCTTCACTCCCCTCATCGGAATCCCTAATCTTCTCTAAAAGTACAAGGATTTTCTTAAAGTCTTCATATATCGAAAATCCTGTTGGTGTAATGGCAATTCCTCGACCTTCTTGAACAAAAAGTTGCGATGCAACCTCAGCTTGAAGAGTTGTCATAGACTTAGAAAAGCCACTAAGTGATATGCCAGAAAGGTTCGCTGCCTTTGTCATGCTTTTGGTTTCGACTAGTACGCAAAATTGCTTTATTCTGTCAGTTTCCATAATGGAAACAATAGTAGATATAATTTCAATTTTATTCAACTTAAAATTAGGCGATATTTATTCCTGTTCTGAATCAACAGGAAAAAATATAGGAAGGTACATATGAGGAAGTTTAGAAAATTAATTGCGTCGATGGTAATGCTGTCAAGTTTGGCTGCAAATGCTTTTCCGTCCGGAAATGTTGAAGAAATTCAAGGTGAATTTAAAAAAATAGAAGTGAATTTTGTCAGAGTTGGCGAATATCCCTCCTTCAATTACAATCAGGTTCTGAGTGACTATCGAGCGGAGATTAGTCAGCGAGTAATGGCGGTATGCAAAGGTCGTTATTTTGCCATTGATACCAGAAGCATCGAATTTGTGCAAAAGGGTGGACACTTTCATCCTCCTCCCGTTTTTGTATATGGGGCTACAGTATTAGCGTTCTGTGAATTTTAGGGGGTTAGAAGGTTCGGAGGATGGGTGGCGGCCAAGGAGAGAAAGTCACCCACCCGTCACCCAGATATTTTTGTGATGGCTTAAATTAATGAAAATAATGAGGATTTTGGCTTTTAATAATTATTAAAATCCTCTCCGCCATGCTTTTCCTCAACGTATCGACGCACCTGAAACATCCGTAAGTGCCACTCCGAGCATCTGTCAATTCGTCTGTGATTTTTCAATCGGCAGAAAAATGATCGCTGCAGTTTTGTCCGCGTCGGTGGTGCGAAGAGCAGCGACGGCTTTCGCGCAACGCTCAGTTACATGTTGGCTGCTGTGGCCGAGGTTGGTCTGAACAACTGAGAGGTATACCGTTGCAAGCAGCATCCGCGTTGCATGCGGCGACAGATATGCGTCGATCGCCAAGGCAGTCCTAGAGCTTTAAAACCCTGGTTAACCCCGACTGGATGGCATTGTAACGAAGAAGTCCTCCGTTCCTATCCTTAAACACGGGCCGGCGCCAATCCGGGACCTCACACCTGTATCAATAAAACAGCTATTTTAAAGCCGGAGTGTATTTGCAAAGTGAGGGAACGGCTCGTGCTGAATTTCGCTCGCTGAAATATTTTTCCGAGTAGCCGCCGCGATCTGTAATCTGATGAGCCGAAGAGGGATTTGCCCGAACGGACAAGGACGAAGCGTGACGGATAATAAACTGATCTCTCAAACAAACTGAGTATTGACATTTCCACACCAGGTACGTTCCTGGCTTCTTCGGAGTCCTGAGTAGTTTAACGAAGTGACCTCAGTTTTCGCAGACAGCATTTCTTTTCACTATGAGCAGCCTGCCATACTTGTGCCTGGCAGGCATACTGTTTAATTGCCAACGGCCGGTACAGTAAGTTTTGTGCAGTTTTTTGGATCAAGTTTGGCGCCAAACCCACCTCTTCACATGATGTTTCTTGACGGGGTGTTTGCCAGTGGCAAAGATGGCGTTAAGTTCTTTGAGCCTCGAGGAAGGAGCCAGACATCAATGTTTGATGTGATGGAGATGAGCTATTTAAGGTTCTACCAGCGACTACTGCACAAACTGATAGGACTAGAATATCAACTAACCTGTTGCGTCACTTCAAATTATTTTTTTTACCAGCAGCAATTTTTTATCTCACGGGTGCGGCAGATCCCGCGAAATCTGTACGGCAAAAACTCGCCGCGAAAGCAGCAAAGCAAACACTGATCAAGTCTCTGGCGGACGAGTTTTTGTTTGAGAAGATACTTAATCACACTGGCCAACACGCGGCCGCGGGCAATCACGCGCGGCTGCTTGGCCAACGGAGTTCATTTGCGACCGACAATGGCTGCCATCCGCACTCCACTGGCGACTGCGTCAAGGTCACATGCGATCGCCTTGGCGCATTCGGGTGCGACGGACACGACGAGTCATTAGCTGTGGCCCGCGCGTGCCAGGGAAATAATGACGGAAGCTGCGTAAACGCGACATGTAACTCTTTGGGTGCTTTCGGTTGCGATTCGCTTTCCGAAGCCACGGCTGTCGCGACGGCGTGCAAAGCTTCAAGCGGCGGCTGCGTCGAGGAGGCATGTAGACGAACCGGATCCTTTGGATGTGACGACCTTGACGAGGCTATCGCTATAGCGACAGCATGCCAACATGCCGACGCAAGCTGTGTTGCGACAGTTTGCGATAGACTCGGGTCTTTTGGCTGCAACGATTTAAGTGAGGTTGTGGCCGCTGCCAATGCATGCGGCGGTAACTGAATGAACATCGAAAAATTGGCGCACTCGAATGCCTGACACTGGTTGAAGTCATCCTTGGAATGGCGACATCAGAGGAAATCACCAAAAGAATCCTCGATCTCGTCCCCGGTCTTGGTAAAAAAACTCCAAGGAGCGCTGACTATCCTTTCCAGTCAAGATGCCATTCTACCCCGCATGAACCCACAAAAGCACCGAAAATATCGACCCCATCCTGATCTCCTTCCCCGAAAAATTTAGCTCTAGTCGCCAGTAGACGGCCATGAGGCCGCCCCACACCTTATCCGGTACCGGAAGCCACCAACTGTCACAATTCATAAACAGAATCGAGCTCGCCAGCTGACTGCCGTCTGTTTGGTGGGCCGGTTGAAACGATTCCTAGTCGAGCAAGCAGGCCAAGCTCTCGCCAATGCGCAGATCAGTCTACCTTCCAATCGATACTGCTTAAGGACAGACTTCGTATTGCTCAGAATCACACGAATCAATGACCAATCACTTCTGACGATCAGATAAAATTTTTTTCACGTTGTTCTAAGTTCAGACTATATGCAGCACCGATTCCGCTTAAAACCAGAAAAAGACTCGGGGCTAAAACTAACCTTAGCAAGTGCGTTTCAGAGCCGAGCCGATTTTGATATGGCTCGAATTGTGCGTTCCATATTTGCAATCCAATAACTCGACGGCGAATTATATTTGGTCCATTCCAAAGTGTTCCTCAGATGATTGATGCTTGGAATACGCGCGCTCTACATAGCAAGTAGCGATAAATTCAAATCAAACCTGAAAAATTTTTTTGTCGAAAAAATCATGTCAAAAAAAATAAAAAGTTTTTATTTTTCTAACTTCACGTCGTGCGAGGTGCTGAATAGTTACCAATTAATTTGAGTAAATTCAGATGTTTATCAAACAAACTCTCAGGTTACGATCACGTCCTTTTTGGTCAGTTTTGTCGTTTTTGGTCTGTTTTTGGTAGCTCATTTTAACTCGATTTTAACTCTTGTTGGATCTTTTGAACTGGCATCGACATTGTAAGCAATTTACCTTGCTCGCAGTGCATATTTCGGCGAAGCCGGACAGCCACTCTGGAGCAAGACGGACAGCGTGCCGCAAGATTTTTGAATGGATCGAGATCGATTGCAGCTGCAACCGCGGCACATACCGCTCTCGGAAATGTTAGTCTATGGCAATTTGAGATGGACAAAGTGGCAACAGCAGCTTAAAGAATGCGTTGTCCACTTTTTTGAGGATCATCATACAGACCCCACATTGAGAAAACAAAATCAGCCCATAAGGGACTAAAGAAAGAAACACATGTCAATAGACGATTTTTTACCCAAGTACGAACGAATGACAAATACGCACGATTTCGACCAAGTTGGGCAACTCATAGACGAGAACGCGGTCTTCTGGTTCAGTAGCGGATCCTATTCTGGAAAAGCCGCGATCCGAGAAGCATTTGAACGCACCTGGGACATGATCAAAGAAGAAAAATATGACATCAGGGACGTCACCTGCATTGCCAAGTCGGAAGTCACAGCAGTCTATGTCTATACTTTTCACTGGGAGGGATGGATTAATGGCAAGATGTCGCAAGGAAAAGGGCGCGGAACCAGCGTTCTCGTCAAACGGGGCAACGACTGGAAAGTCATTCACGAACACCTAAGTGCGTTTCCAAGCTAAGCTTCGTAAATAGGGTCATCTGTGATCTATCTGTGATCTGCTGAGCCGAAGAGGGATTTGCCCGAACGGACAAGGACGAAGCGTGACGGATAATAAACTGATCTCTCAAACAAACTGAGTATTGACATTTCCACACCAAGTGCGTTCCCGACGTCTTCGGAGCCCTGAGTAGTTTAACGAAGTGATCTCAGTTGTCGTCGACCGCATTTCTTTTCACTATGAGCAGCCTGCCATACTTGTGCCTGGCAGGCATACTGTTTAATTGCCAACGGTCGTTTCAGTAAGTTTTGTGCAGTTTTTTGGATCAATTTTTGCGCCGATCCCACATACCGGAGACGAGGATTCGCCTGTCCGTCTTGCGCCGCGAAGTGTCTGCCCGTCAATGGCGATGATCTCATTTGCAAAAATCAAAGCCAGTCCTTTACCCCTCTCAGAAAAGCACTTGCGAAACTGAACCGGATCTATTCTGGCGAAACCCTCTCAAACGTATCCTGTGACGGGATGCCATTTTCCAGCTCTAAAAACGTTTTGAACCATTCTTCGTTTGCATTTCCAAACAGTTCTATCGATTCAAATGAGTCACTACCAGCGACTACTGCACAAACTGATAGGACTAGAAAATCAACTAACCTGTGTCGTTTCGTGCGATCCACCCTCCAATCCGACTTGTCCTCAAAACAAGAAATCATCGAAACGCTGGATTCATCCATGAAACCCACCTCCAATTTAAAGTGAAGGTGAATTCCCATCGATCTCGATCTACCAACTATTTGAAATCTTGAAATTTTAGATGCGACAGTCCTGCTAGCGCCTCTAGAGTAGTTCTGCTAAATGCTCGGATTGACACGTATGCTTTAGGTAAAGGCTCTAAATGTCATCGTCAATCGCCGATTCAATTGCCGTTGATGCTCATCTCGTTAAGAGGAGTTATCTGAAGAACTTTGCCTGTAGACAAGTCGACAAACACACGGTATCTAAGACATTTCCGTGGATCTATACTTTCGGGGGCGCAAAATATTTTTGCACTTAGCTCAATATCCTCTGCCAAATGCCATTTTTCATTTTGATAAACGTAGGCCGGCCTTGGATTTGGTCTGCCACTAATGGATTCTGGAGGAGAAAAAAAATCATGTCCCTCGGTCCTTCGTGGCGCCACATTTTTTGCTTTACTAATTGCAGCTGCGACTGACTGATCTCGATTTACTACCGAGACCTGCGGTGCACCTGCCAGACTCGATATCTTGAACTTCACACTTATAATTTTCAAGTCTGAATTGTCTACAAACGCGCTAACTATAGAGTCGCTAACGCAAACACCATTTTCCATTTGCTCAAATCTGTAGGCGACCATATCGCCAGGCACTGGTCCTTCGGTCTCAAGACAAAAATCAAGTTTATCAACCTTTATTCCTTTTTTTTTCAAAGACGCTGAGATGCCATTAGTGCGGAGTGCGATTTTCAAACATTTGACAACGCCGGCCGCAGTTTGAGCTGAGCAGCCTTCGATTCCGAAAACCTTCTCAGCAGAGTGACTTCCCGTCGTGGGGTCGTCGGGTCCCGGTTGAACCGAAAACTCTATAAACGCTGGCACGCGAGAGTTGTCTGCAGCCTCGCTTGTTAAACCATTTGCGGCAGCATATTTTTGGGCTCTGCAACTCAGCAGGCTTAATGTAAAAAACACCAGTGTCATGAGTTTTTTTTGCATAGGCGATGCCTCCTAAATTTTTCGGCAGTGTACTGATTCCGTCACATGTCTAGATTAAAACTTCAATCGGTCATCAGAGCGGTCTGGGTTAACGATGCTTGATCCTATTTGCTTAATGGCAAGCTTCACGAATATCGCAGGTATAACCATCAGAGTAGGTATAGCGAGTCCAAGGGTATGGGCAATGCGATCTCGGGATTTCTCTGACATTGACAATTAGACCGTGAATGCCATTACTCTGACTGCTACCACAGGTAAAATCTAGTGGTGCTGATGGATTGCTTGGGGTTTGCACTTTGAGTTGCATTTTTATTCGGTTGTCAAAACTCACTAACGTTTTTCCATCGTGCGACAGCTTAAAAGGCTGTCTAAATTCTGAAAAGAGAGTTGGATTAAAAGAAACCAAACCATCTTCCACCACATAGTCAGCAAGAATAAAATGGTCTCCTTTTATTAGCTTTGCTGAACCTTCAGTGGTCTGATCGCCCTCGTATAGTTCTACTTTATAAAAACCATCTTTAGATTCATAAACTTGACTTGATTGTGCTTCATTACTCTGCGATGTTGCTCTGGCGGAGACGGTCAGCATTAAAAGCATCGCCGCTAGTTTTGCTGCTCGAGTTGATTTCCTGTTCATCATGGGTTTTCCTTTCGTTCAAAATTAAATGTTTGCTTCCACTCACGAATCGAGCTTATAGAACACATTATTGTATCAAAAAATAAAATAATTTAGTATATTCAATCCAAAATTTGGTATAATAGAAAAATATATTGTGATTGTAGGGGGTTATTGTGGAAATTTATCAACTTCGATACTTTTTAGCTGTAGCCCAATATGAAAACTTTCATCAAGCGTCGGCCTCGAAACGGATCTCAGTAGGGTCATTAACAAAGGCTGTTTCGATGCTTGAAGCTGAGCTAGGGGTGAAGCTATTTAAAAAGATCGGAAGGAACATCCGACTAACCGGTGAGGGCAATTTACTGCTTAAAAGAGCTATCGATTTGATAGCGCGAGAAGAATCAATAAAACTTGAAGTGGGGCGCGCTGCCACCCATGTCGAAATTGTCATTGCAGGTGCAGACATTTTGCTGACATCTGTGTTCACGGAGCTGGAGGCTGTAATCAAGAAGTCATCGTTGGAGTTGAGAATGAGAATTCTCGAACTTGGAACAACCGCGACGTTAGCGGCAGTAGAGAAGGGAGAAGCGCATATAGGCGTCGTCTTTGGAAAGCCCCCCAGTCGATTTAGGTCTCATAAAATAAAATCATCCATGTTTAAAACGTGTTTATCTGAAAAGCATGACTTGGCGAAGAAGTATAGCGAGCATGATTCAGTCCCCGTAAGTGAATTGTTAACTTATCCGTTTGTCACACTGAGCAACGGTCTCCTAGGACCTGTGTCAGAGAATCAGTCAAATGATGGCTGGAGGGATGATAAGTTCCCTAGAAAAATATTGTACACGGCTGACGGATTGAGAAGTTTGGAGATACTAGTGAGGAGCGCTCGGGCTTTAGCGTATCTACCAGACTACTACGTCGAATACATGGATTTTAGATGTCTCACAATACTAGGATGTCCCTACAAATGTGAGCATGAAGTCTATTTGGTTGCTTTGGACATCGAAGGTCTAAGTGTATTGAAACCTCTGTTCCACTCAACGTAGTTAGGTCGGTGTGCAACCCATGTGCATATTTCGGCGAAGCCGGACAGCCACTCTGGAGCAAGACGGACAGCGCGCCGCAAGATTTTTGAATGGATCGAGATCGATTGCAACTGCAACCGCGGCTCATACCGCTCTCGGAAATGTTAGTCTATGGCAATTTGAGAAGGACAAAGTGGCAAAATTAGCGTAATAAATGCGCTGTCGACTTTTTTTTTGGGGATCATTAAAGATCGGCTATTCGGAAACTGTACTAGTGGAACTAGTTATCAACGAGCAGTTGGCAGCGGATGGTCGGAGACTGAGAGTTAGAACCGAGGTTGCCTAGACCCAGCATTAGACGGAAAGTGAACCCATGACAAAAGACTCGACCCAAGACCCCATTGCGCTCGCCACTTACGAAGACTTCGGCGAGGGGTACGCCCAGGCTATCGAAACAAATGCATGGAATGCCCACTATGAACGTCCGTCTACCCTAGCACTGCTTCCTAATGTTCGCGATATGAACGTATTAGACGCAGGCTGCGGGCCGGGTGCGTATGCAAGTTGGCTTGTGAAGAACGGCGCCCATGTTACTGCAATTGACGTCAGCCCCGCGATGGTAGATTTGGCAAAGCGACGCGTTGGGGACTCAGCTGAAGTTATTACATGTGATTTGGCTAAGACACCCCTGCCGCTAAAAAGTGCTTTTTTCCAATTGATCGTTTGTTCCCTGACGATCCATTATATTCAAGACTTAAATGCATTGTTCAGAGAATTTCACAGGCTGCTGAGGACTTCAGGACAACTTGTTTTTTCGACTCATCACCCAATGGTCGATTACAACTCCCACCCAGAAGGCAACTATCACTCAATCGAGCTAGTGGAAGAAACCTGGGACACGGTGGGCCGGCCTGTAAAGGTCAGGTTTTACCGGCGGCCAATCAGCCAACTATTTATGCCACTTATCTCAGCAGGATTTTCGATTGAGGTGGTCGATGAAGGCAAACCGACGCAAGAATGCAAAGAGAAGTACCCGAAAGCATTTGCGAAGCTATCGTCGAAACCAGGTTTTATTTTTGTTCGAGCAAGAAAAAAATAACGCCTGTGATTCATCTGTGCTCTGCTAAGCCGAAGCGGGACTTGCTGAGACGGGCGAGGACGACGAGTGAAGGGTAATAAATTATTTTCACTAACAAACTTAGTCTTCGCGAAGAGCTACTAATCAATCGATCACAATCGATCACAATCGATCTTAACTCTCTCTAGTTTCCGCTTTCACGAGCACCATTGGTGATTCAAAAAAATCGATTCTACAAAATTTATAATAAAATTTTGGCTGTCGCCTATAATTTGCAATGCGATCACTTTGCTTTGCACCCTTGTTGTTTAATCCAAAAGCTCTGAAGCTTCCGCCTGGTAATTTGGTGATAAGTGCCTATGACGCGCCGTCATTTGAATCGCTGTATGTCCGAGCAGACGCTGGAGCTTGCAGTCTGACATTGATTGGGATAGGGGCGAGCTCCCGTTTCCTTCCACCCGCCGATCCGGCATTGCAAAGTTAACGCATCCGGCTCCTCTTCACATAGGTTCGCAAGGGGATTGCCCATAGTGCAAATGGTCTCCGCGGCAGCGCGAGCGGGAACCGGTCCTGGACTTTGGTTTAGAATTAAGATCTATAAACCTCGGCTGTGAAACTTCGCTCCGGCGGGTCCTCTAGTAAAGAGTTCCCCACCTTCAATACGACTATGTTGCCGCTCTGACATCCGCCTCGCGGCAAACTATGCCGTAATCCTGGATGCACTCAGTCCGTGCGCGCCCTGCTCTGCGACCCCGCCGACGGGGCTAAGCAGGCCATTAAGCTTCGCTCTGCTGTCCACTCGTGAATGAAAGGAATGGACCCATCGGAATTGCTTTTTCGAGGCTCTATCACACGGCCCACACGATTACTGTGTATTCTTTGCAACCAAAGGTCACCCTTTGGCCACGCAACACTCGCTTTCCAGCTGTTGGCCAACGTTGCTGAGTGGAGTCAAACCAACAGGACATATCTGAAAGTCTCAGTATATTGTTCCAGGATAACACATATCGTAGACCGTCTTGCTATTGGCGATCGCGGCTGCAAAAAATTCCTGTGAACATTCAGATAATCGAACAGCTCATCGACAAGACCTAGAAAGGTATCAATGTCACTTTAACAATCCTCGCGGGATAATTGATCGACTTCGAAAAAGTTCCAAAAAATATTTGAAACTTAGGAACAATAAAGATCGGAGGAAACAACCAAACTTGCGGGCCAGATACTACAGTATTTTTTCGCTTCCAGATCTTTTCAAAAAGACTTTAACTGCAGCACCTGCATCTAAAAAGCGGATCATCTCCAGCGACCTTCCTGAATTAGTTCAGTCATACCGATTTTTTTTGAACTAGCTTCTACTTTACATGCTCGAATTTTTTAAGGCGTCATTTATGAGAACAATTTCGCCCATCCAACTTCAACCGTGCAAAATGATTGTAAATGGCAACTGCTGGATTGAATTGTATCGAATAACATTGGTACCGCCATGATGAATTGGAGGGTATCTCGAGACCTATCAACGCGCTTTAAGTTTAGCGTCTCGTATTTAATGGGTCATCTAGGGCCACAGCCGCATATCGGCAGTATAATTAAAGCCGAAACCTACGATCGGAAACACATTCTCATTTGTGCTATAACCGACTCCTCCATTGATTGTCACAAAATCCATGGCATGGAGGGATACCGTTAAAGTCGTGATCTTGTGCCTATCATGGAAGGACTCTAGTCTGAATGAAATGCTTGAATACTGACTATACTGATTGAAGCCGATAGACAGCCCATGCGCTGCATTGGGCTGATTGGGACCTTGCAAATGGTTGGCAGTTGATCTGTTTCCACGGTCGATGAGACTTAAACCAAATAACCAAACTTTTTTTGTGCAGAATGTAGAGTCGCTTACCCAGCCCAAGGTTGTTCGAATCCCACCTCTGTTTGTTGAATCGAGAAACATCTCAAGTGGGAAGCGCCAGATCAACTCGTCGATATGAACGTATTCTTTCTCTTCGGCGCACGGCTGCATTGCCAGTGCTTCTTCAAACAAAAAAGCAAACGTAGTGGAGAAATAGAGCATCAGAACTCTCCCCGCCTTTAATTGAAGAATCATAATAATTCCCGCGACTAATCAAAACTTCGTTTAGGAAATGATGTCTAAGGCCTCGAAGACCGTAGCATAACGCCCCTAGAAAAACAATATCAGTAGCCTTCAGACATCTTGTCTGAACAATTCCTCGGTCAACATGTCATTCTACACCGTCCGCGCACGAAAACTCTTGAAGACAACGTACTTCATCTCACTATGATCTCAAATTTATGAAAATCATCGCTTCGCTTCCCCGGTTTTGTGCAGCCATACTTATATTCATCAAAACGCCTTTAAGCCCAAAGAAAATCATCACATCCATCCGTCGATCCTATCCAGACCATTATCAAAATAATTTTTAGTGCTATAATGCAGGTATAGACTCGGATATAACAATGCTTCGGCCCATCAAACTTTTTGTCTCAGGCAATCAGTGCGAGGTCCGAAGCCTTCATAGAACGACAAATCAATGATCGAAAAAAATTATGCCAGGTAAAAATATTCATTCCATTCATCAGTTACGCTCGACCGCCAGTCGGTACAGACGAGATGACGATCAATGCATTGCTCATGACATCATCAAAGATAATAAAAATAGGATCAATGATTTTGAAGTCGCATTGCCAAAGAGATTTATTACCGCTGTGGAGTTTGCCTGTAATAGCTATAGAAGATCCCTTGGTTCCCAGTATGTCGAGACAGATTCAAGTCGCATATCCGATGCTGCAGAGGGACTTTTATTTAATATCCTTTTCCTTTATTTTTGTGAAGCTAAGCAAATATTTCCAATTCAAAAGATTAAAG
>JBIKKO010000016.1:0-37910 GCA_044360315.1 Oligoflexales bacterium | reverse complement strand
TCCATTTCGGCCCAAGTCTTCGCGACAATGTCGTCACTTCTTAACGCCATAGCAATCTCTACTAAGAGATTAAACTGCTCAGGACGCCAGTACTGAGTGTTTTGAGTCTTTCGTAAAATTTCTCTCAACTTACCAAGGACAAATTTCGCATTTTTTGATGTGAGTACAGATTTACCATGATAGATCGAGATCAGAGAAAACAAGGGTGAAGACTCAGGAATTATTTTCTTTGCGGCCTCAAAAGCTTCTGCTGCTGCCTTAGGTTCGCGATCTAGAAGGTGGATGCCACGGGAAAACAGAAAAGCTGCTCGCTCTTCAATCTCGGTTATCTTTGTTGGATCGGATGCATTAACCTCCGACTCGAGGCGTTGCTCTAAGGATTGCGCATCTTCAATAACATCATAGATAACATCCGGGAAGCCTCTGGCAAAGGCATGCTGCCAAGGGAGGAGCCAAATGAGGCCACCCAAACTCATCGTCTTTAGAAAACCTAGTTTCGTCATAACAGCGCGAATCTCGGCTAGCATTTATTTTCGTACTCAACATTATTAGATCATAAAGTCTATCAGGTTCTTGGCAATTGAATCAGCAAATTTAAGACGCGGATGGTTTTTTTGACATCAAGTTGATAATTAAGCAAAATAGACCTAAGACGATAATGATATCAGCAATATTAAATGTGGGTAACGTGATGGTCCTCCCGAAGAAGCCAGCCTTCAACGTTACGAAATCGACCACATATCCCCATCGGATTCGGTCTATAAGATTACCAAATGATCCCACCACCATCACTACAAGACTAACCGCTGCGCGGGTCTGGCCAGATTTCTGGAGCGTTAATGCCATTTGAAAAAGTAAGACGGCCAAGATCACACCGAGGGTAATCAGCACCGGACGGCGGTACCGGTCGGAAAGCTGAGCCATAATCCCCCAGGAGGCCCCGTGATTGCGAACATAAGTTAGATTACAGGTGAGCCACGTATCATGATTGCCAAGATTAAACACGTCCTGACGCTTTCCTTGATAAATGGTTGAATCAGTTTGATCTTCATGAAACAAATAAAGCTCACGACTTGTTGCTTTCGTCCATTGATCAATGGGAACTGCAATCAGGGTCATCCATAGCAAAAGGCGAATCAATGAGCTTGCGGGCGGAGAAACTTTAAACATGCAGAACACTCAACCTCCATCCGGAGTTATTTTTGACTTTGACGGCGTCATTGTAGATAGCTTATCCGTTCACCTACAAGCCTGGCAAATTGCATTTAAAGATCTTTTCCATGAAGATTTGACGGATACAGCGGGCCTAGCCGGTCGCTCGACGCTTGCCATTGCTGACATTTTATCAAGGCGGGTTAAAAAACCCGAAGCTAAAGAAGCTCTGGCCGAGCGCAAGCGTGAAGTCCTAAGGCAAAGCCAACATCAAATTAAACTCCTGCCCGGTGCACGAGAGGCATTTCATGTTCTCAAAGAAGCGGACATCCCCTTTGGCATTGCCAGCAACGCCCCTCGTGCGTTTATCGAAAGGACATTAGATCAATGCTACCTTTCTGTAGACGTTAAGCTAGGCATCGATGATGTGGCGCGCGGTAAGCCAGAGCCCGATGTCTTCTTAAAATGCGCAAAAACCCTAGGCATTTCTGTTCTGAATCATCCAACCATCATGATTTTTGAAGATAGCCCTCACGGCCTCCTCGCTGCTGTCAAAGCTAGAATGACTCCGATTGGGGTTTTGACACAAAATTCTGAGTTGGAGATGCGTGATGCTGGAGCAAGGTTTTGTTGTAAAAATATTCAAGAAGCCATCGATCGAGGCTGGTTTCAAGCAATGCCCATCGGCTAGTAACGTAGTCTTAGTGCATTAAGCACTACAGACACACTCGATAAAGCCATTGCTAGGGCGGCCCACATCGGAGTGACTAGCCCCATCATGGCAAGCGGTATTGCCGCGACGTTGTAGAAAAATGCCCAAAAAAAATTCTCTTTAATAATACGAGTGATTTTGCGTGACAAATCAATGGCAGCCGTCAACGTCCGAAGTCCGGATTTCTGGAGTACAAGACCTGCTGTTTGCGCCGCCACATCAGTACCAGACCCCATCGCGATACCAACATCAGCCGTCGCGAGGGCGGGAGCGTCATTAATGCCATCACCGACAAACGCAATTATTTTACCTTTTGTCTGTAGGAACAACACGAAATCTCTTTTTGATTGAGGCGTCATCAAGCCAAATCCTGCTGTTATCTTAGGTAAACTCCGCGTCAACTCAGCTACCACTGATTCCTTATCGCCGGAGGCTATGTAAACTTCAAACTTCATGCCCCGCAAATGCTCGATGGCCTGCAGGGCATCATCTCGAAGCGCATCTGAAAGTTCAAATAGAAAATAAGGCTGTTCATCGATAGACACTGCCACCAATTGGTTATTCGATGACACAGCGTCATCCCACTGCGGGGGCAGTCTTGAGGTCACAAAATCAGGCCGACCAATCTTTAGCAGTTTCTTCGGCTCAGTCTTTATCTCGCAGACAATCCCCTGGCCTGCCCTCTCCTCAACCAACCTACTTAAGGGAATCGTGGCGTTCATGGTCCGATGGCGCACAGATTGATAGACTGCTCGCGACAATGGGTGACTTGAATGGGCGAGGCCTGACGCCAAAAAGCCCCAAATCATGGGATCATCGGTGGCTTGGTCATAAATTACGTTTACAACCTTTGGTCGCCCCTCTGTTACGGTCCCAGTTTTATCAAAAACAACGACGTTAGCTCTCCGCAAAGTTTCAAGAGCTTCGTAGGAGCGCACTAAAACCCCTGCCCTCGCCAAACGCCCAAGACCTGCGACCCAAGCAACAGGAGTTGCAAGCCCCAAGGCGCATGGACATGCAACAACCAAAACGCTCAAACCAATCATCATCGCCTGAGTGGGATCTTCATTAGCAACAAGCCACCAATAGCCAAAGGTAATGACTGCTAAAATCATCACGATCGGTACGAAATAAAGGGCGATTTTATCCGCTAATTTTTGAATTGGCGGTCGAGACATCCGGGCATCTTCGATCAACTGAAGAATTCTCTCCACGGCGGTATCCTTACCAACGCGTGTCACGGTCACTGTCGCTCCCGTGGCACCAGCGTTAACTGCACCAGACGGGACATAGTCACCTTTAGTCCGCACGGCAGGCAAGCTCTCACCAGTGATTACAGACTCATCAAAACTCGCCTCACCCTCTGCGATAACCCCGTCTAAAGCAAGCATGTCACCTGGTCTAAGGTAAACCTGATCACCAACAGCGACGTCAGAGATAGCAACTGATGTTGGTTGACCGCTAGAATCAAGCTTCCACACAATTTTCGGCCTGAGGCTAAACAATCGATCAATCTCTCCGATTGACCTACGACGAGCCCAGTCCTCCAAGGCTTTACCCAAAAGTACAAAAAAACCAATCATCACACCCGACTCAAAATACAAATGCACGTCTCTATTAGAAATCATGATCAGGGAGACCAGCCAGGCACTACCGATACCAACGGCAACGAGCGTATCCATGGATAAAACCCCGTGAAGGCTCTGCTTAAAGGCCCGCAGAAAAAAACCACGGGCTGGTCCAATCATGAACAACGTGGCTAATGTCGCTTGTATGCCACTACTCCAGGAAAAATGCCATGGCCCCATGGCCATTATCATCACAGGTATTGCTAGCAGCGCAGCCCATATTAACCGACGGAATTCAGGGGACATCCACGAATGGTCGGCTGGCGGGCGCGACTCATCTCGAGCACTTGAAGACATTAGATTATAACCAAGAGATGAAACGAGTGCGGCTACTTCATCCTCAGAGATTGCACCCTCGACAACGCCTGTTCGCGTCGCAAAATCAATCACAGCGGATGTGACACGAGGATCCCGATTAAGTGTCGATGCAATGCGGGCAGCGCAGCCACCACAGGTCATTCCCTCGATCTGATATTGAGATTTTTTTGAAGCCATATGCACCTAACAGTTTTGATCTACCAAAGACTGCACACCCTACCTTGCTAGACTACATTAACCGAAAATGCCAAACGATGAATTAAATGCAGGCACAGAAGCGCTAAAGTCGAATCATGGAATCTTTAAAATCATTAAATATCTAATATTATTATTAATTTATAGTTTTTTGACCGCATAACCTTTACTCGAAGTCGCACCCTAAAGGTGCCCAACAAGGATACCAATCTTATATATCCCAAAAGGACTACTGCCCCCAGGTATTGTTACCCTAATCACACTGCGAGATAAACCAACCGTCAGCTCAAAGATTTCAATCACTTTGAAAGTTTGACGATAACATCACGGCTTTTTTAAGACCAACCCCTATGCTATCGTACCGGTAATGATTCGATCTGTTAAAATATTAATCTCACTGCTTTTGGTTTTTGCCCTGCACCGCTTGCTGGCGTGGCCCCACTTATCAGGGCTATCAGGAGAGCCTTCAACCATTGCGTGGCGAGATGCGGTAACCGGTCTGCTCAGTGATGTTTGGATCGCATCCCTACTCACTTTACCGTTTTGGGCATTTGAATTCTTTTCAAATCGACGGATTCGTGTCACGCAGCGCATCATAGCCCCCATTTGGGTTTTGGCGTGGGGTCTACTCACAGCTGCTCATCAAAATTATGTTGAATTCTTTAAGTTTCAAATCCTGCCGTTTCATGTGAGCTACTTAGTCGACGACTCGTTTATTCTAGCTAACAGTTGGAGCTTATTAAATCCATCAAGCTCTGTCATTGCTGGACTAGCTCTCGGTCTAGCCTATTGGACGTATTCTGCTAAGCGCAATAAACGACGCTTAAAGACATTAAGCATGCTGATTGTGATGCTCATACTCTCACTGACTGCACATACGTTCAATATTCGCTGGCGCGTCAATTGGTTTGTGATTGAGCCCCTTCAAAACAATTATATCGAAGCTCTTTATAGTAATTACTCCAACAAACCCCAGCTTAAAAGTCTTTCCGAAAGTGAACGTCAAAAATTTCAGAACGTAACGAAGCAGGAGAATGCCCTTGCCGCTACAGCTAACGGAAATCCAGATCCCTTCGTTGCAGCCATCAAAAGCGAGGTAAATCGAGTTATAAAATCAAAGTCCCCAGTAATCATTGGTATCATACTAGCCGAGTCCCTACGAGAAGCAGACACTGGTCCACGATCGAGTGACCATCTTAGTTTGACACCAGCTCTCGATCAACTGCAGGAACGAGGGGTCAAATTCACAAATTTCTATAGCTCAGGACCAGTAACGCGAGGTGGACAAGAAGCAGCATGGTGTGGGACCCCATCGGCCACAAACACATCACTTATGAGGTCATTTCCTGATGCGAACATCAACTGCCTGCCTGCCCTCGTCCGTAATCGTTCAGACGTCAAAGCACTGTGGCTCCACGGCGGAGATCGGCGTTTTGATAGCCAACTATTATTTTGGACCCACCAAGGGGTTTCACGCTTTTTAACACAAGACGATTTTCCACCCAATACGCCGGCAACAGGCTGGGGAGTCAGTGATCTAGCGCTCTTTGACCAGTCATTACTTATTTTAGAAGGCGCGGCGAAAGAAACCGGCATTAAAGTGTTATTACCTATGATTTTAACTGTCACAAATCATATTCCTTGGACAATCCCGCGGGACGCAACCTTGGATACTCGTAATTTTATTGCCTCCCACAGCTCATTTCGTACCGTAAAGTATTTTGACGAATCCTTAGATTTGTTTATCCGAGGACTAAAGGAGCGAAATCTATGGCAACACAGCATTTTTGTGATTGCGGGTGATCATGGCAATCTTGAGCCATCGTGGACAAATCCTTATGGATCAGACCCACATCGCTCTCACCGTCTGCTGTCACATGTTTCACTTACTCTAACGGGAGGCCTCGTCGAACGTCTTCGATCGGAAGGCAAAGTCCCGCCACGCATTGATCACCATACCGCACAGAGCCAGATTGCCCCTTTTATTGCTGAGGTTATAGACCTAAAGCTCGAAAAAGGTATGCCTGACCGGCCGATGTTTGAAGTCAGCCCTTGGCCGGTTACGAGTGATCTCAATCAATTTTTGTTCTTACCGGGAGTCGGTGACGCATTGCCCAAAGAATCAGTTCTCTCAGGCAACATTGAGCCAAGTAAGGTTGAACCATGGAAGGCCGCGACAAGATATCGCTGGTGGCTTGAGTTTTTGTATCAAGGGCATTCAGCTAACTAGTTTGCATTCAGCAATATTCTGCTCCTGACAGTCTATTCTTCAACGCTATTTAAAACCGGACGAAACGAGTTCCTTAAAGAGGAAAACGAAAGACTGTCAAATCATTGGTCAGCAACGCATAGAAGCCTCTTTGAATTTCAGCAAGTTACATAAGGTATTGTTCTTGCAGCGTCTGTAGCATTATCTGAAGCATTAACACGTCCGGAGGCATAGATGAAGTTGACACCATCCAGCTGTAGTTTGCCGTTATTGATGATCGCATTTGTGATTGGCAGCTGCGCCCCTAACGGCCGCGAGGGAAGAGCCCGCCTCAATGCAGAGAGGCCCCAGGAAGGGATTTTCAAAGACTCTTATGGGGAGCCCGAGTTTGAGGATGACGTTGAGGATTTTTGGGAAAAAAACGGTGATTTTGGCATTGCTCGCGTTGGCACCCGTTTGATTTTGGTATCCAAATCCGCAGAAAAGCTACCGGAACTACTCCGCGAACTAAGCGAGTTCTCCGGTAAGGACGTCTCTCTTGCAACTGAAGTGACTGATTCACCGGTGGATGAGTCTTTTGCCTATGATGTGACTGAAATTTTGCCACCGAAGGTGGCCGATACGCACCTGCGATACGCTGATAACTTAGTCAACTGCTGGAACTACGCTCTTTTCCAAGCGGGAGTATATCGCGGGATCAGCCAGACCCGCGACACCGAATGGCAGCATTGGCTCCAAGAGCCTCTTATGACTCCAGTAACCAAACAAGAAGATTTGCGTACAGGTGATCTCATCGCTTACCGCTCAAGAAGCAACGTGGGGTCACAGAAAACAAACGAGCTTCACGGCGTAATGTATGTGTCGAAAAACTGGGTGTTGTCAAAGAATGGTGCCCAGGAGGCAAGTGCAATGCGGCTGATGAATGCGCAGGTGGTTCATGGAGTTTACCTTTACCGTAAGCCAAAGATTTGCTCGCAGATCGGATCGCGTAACCAGGAGTCTTGCAAATACTATGTTGAAGCGTTTCGACCGATGTCCCTAGATCAGCTCATGTCAAGGCACAGCATCTCGCCTGAGCTTCGCGCCATAATCGATGAATTCACCGTCGTTGAAAAGGCGTCGACCGTGACTCGCAGTCAACCGCTTAATCACGAAATTGCCAACGAAACAGATGCCGAGTTTGAAGTAAGAAACCAGGAGAGAAATAAGCTGCTCAAGTTCATTTATAAAAAGACACCTGAATTGTACAAAAAGCTTAAACCGATGCTAAATCAGGATTCTCCACCGACTGTCGAGCAATTCTTGATCAAAGGCTTCCTTGAGCGAGCCAAGTCCATTGATCTATCCTGTGAACTCGGCGAGTGTGATTGACGCACTCACCGACGAAGGCCTCGACACCTAGAGGAGAGTAGGGACTTTGGCTACTCACAGCCCGGCTAGATCCACAGGAAGGCGCACCTTTTAAGAAATCTGTCTACATAACAGATTTTGCCGATGTCTTCTGGAATGGCCAGATCGCCAACGTCGTGAATCAGTGCCACGTCCATTGCTCTGAAAGGTTTTCTGATAGTCCCATGAGCGCCGACCGGACTCGCGGCTTTTGAACATCGTAATTGCAATAAATACGGTCACCGGATATACTGACATTAGTTTATCCCGACCAACGACGTAGCCACTTTAATATTTACCTTGAAAACGGCGGACTCCCAGGACTTTGTTTCGTCAGAAGTCCACAGCTTCAAAGAAACGCTGTTAACGAGCTCCATGATTTAATTCTATCTCGTGATTTGGCCCTAGTTAGTGATATTCGCACTCCTGTAAATACTCTTAAACGACTGATGTCACACATAGCAAGACTTGGATTTGAGCCGTATATCGGCTCCGAAGTTAAGCGGACACTTGGTCTGGCTCCGCAAACCCAAAAGAAGATTCTTGACGCTATGGAATCAATTTTCCTCATCCGGCGCATTCCTGTTCCACTCAGAAAAAAGGAAATTATTCTGTTGGAGGATCAATTAGAGGAACGCGTCTATGCTGGATCGTCACTGGGGCTCGCCAAGCGACTTGAAACGGCTGTTTTTAGAAATATCAGAACTCAGTTCTATTACCGACTAGATAAGAATATTCAGTTTGAAACTTATTTGACGCGTGATCACGCTAGAATTCCGATCGTATTGAAAGATGGAAATTCTATACTCGGCATCATTGTTCACGAGACAGAGAAGCCCAGCATTTCCGAGGTTAGATCCGCAGCAAGTTTTCTTAGACGTCATGCTGATGCTAAGGTCCTATATCTAACAGCCACAGTCACAGCACCAAAAATCCTTGACGATCGAAGCATGGTTTGTTCCATTGCAGCTGTGCTCTAGATGACTTTTTTGACTCGGCAGATCTCAAATGCATGGGAGCCTTGCTGCGCTTTTCTTAGGACAAGAACAACCGACTCATTTAACTAATGACTTACCGCCCCATTAACCCCATGAACACCAACGATAGCTCGCCCACTGGGGTCAGCCATCTTTGCAAACTCTGCATCCCATCGGATTGCAGTGGGCGTACTACAGGCAATACTTGGACCATCAGGAACGCAGCCCGCCGCAGATGCTCCTGGGAAAAACTCATCAAAGATACTGCGGTAAAAATAGCCCTCCTTTGTGAGCGGAGTTTTCACAGGAAAGCGATACTTTGCAGCTGCCATCAAATCATCGGTTACTGCTGTTTCAGCATGAGATCGTAAAGAGTCAATCCAACTGTAGCCCACTCCATCAGAAAACTGCTCCTTTTGTCGCCAAAGAACCTCCTCAGGCAGAAGACCGATAAACGCCTCACGCAAAATCTGTTTTTCCATGCTGCCAGGCTTAATCATTTTTGCATTTGGATCAATGTTCATTGCAATGTCAATAAATTCTCGATCAAGGAATGGAACTCTGGCTTCAACACCCCAAGCCGCCATCGCCTTATTTGCCCTTAAACAATCATACAGGTGCAAATTCTCTAATTTGCGCACAGTTTCCTCGTAAAACTCGCGCGCATTTGGCGCCTTATGAAAATATAGATAGCCACCGAAAATCTCATCGGAGCCTTCACCTGAGAGGATCATCTTTATGCCCATGGCACGGATTTTACGCGCCATTAAATACATCGGTGTTGCAGCTCGTATCGATGTAATATCAAAAGTTTCTAAGTGATAAATGACATCACGTAGAGCATCAATCCCCTCTTGCACCGTAAATATAACTTCATGATGGATTGATTTGATGTGATCAGCCACCTTACGCGCCATCTTCAAATCTGGCGAGCCCTGCAACCCCACAGCAAAAGAATGCACCTGAGGCCACCAAGCTGGGTCCTTACCATTCGCCTCCACCCGCATCTTGCTATGCTTAGCGACTAGAGCTGCAATAATAGACGAATCCAGACCACCAGAAATCAGTAAGCCATAAGGCACGTCACACATCATTTGCCGCTTTACGGCGGCCTCTAGTCCAGCTGCTAAAACCTCTTTTTTAAATGGATCAGCCGGCAGTTGTTCTGTATGCCGCCAGTTTGGGTCGTAATATCTGACCAAAGTATCATCACTACTACTGTAGATATGTCCCGGAGGGAATTCAGACACCTCGACACACGAATCCACAATCGCTTTCATCTCACTTGCTACAAATAATCGCCCAGCCGCATCGCGCCCCCAGTAGAGGGGAACAATACCAATGTGATCTCTAGCGATGGTGTAAGAACCATCTTTTGGATCATATATCACAAATGCAAAAATACCGTTTACATCATCCAAAAATTTCGACCCTAGCTCATCATAAAGATAAAGCAAAACCTCACAGTCAGACTTGGTCTGAAACTCATGGGACCTCTTTAGTGACGCCCTCAGGTCAAGATGATTATAAATTTCTCCGTTTACGGCAAGAACACGCTTTGTTTCAAGATCAATGAGCGGTTGTGCCCCGTGTTCCACATCGACAATGGCTAGCCGCTCATGTGCCAAAACAGCTCGTTCGTCTGAATAAACGCCACTCCAATCTGGACCCCTATGACGTAACCTCTTCGCCAATTGGACGGCCTTGGATCTAAGGCTTGTGGCGTCAGATTTGATGTCCAAAATACCTAAAAATCCACACATAATTTAAAGTCCTTTTTTTGTATTAAAATCACACGTTCTGGCCAGCAGAAAAAGCTAGGAGGCGCCTTGAAAATATACTGAAGACGTGGCGTTATGACTAGAGGAATCATCGGATCGTTGGTCGTTACCTAAACCACGGTCTTAAAAAAATCCTATAAGCCCTTGGAGGCTATGCCATTGAGACCTAAGTTCAGCAAGCGCTGTAGCGAGACTCGAGACTCGCCGCTGGAATTTGCAGCAACTTGCTTCTAAGGAACTGAAGGACTACACTTTTAAGAGTACTATACTAATCACAAGGAGAATTTTGAATGAGAGCATACAAGATAGCATTTTTACCTATGTCATTGATCGCGGCTTTTACGGTTTACTCAGGCTGCAAAACAAATTCGGAATCGGCTTCTGACATGCAATCTAGAGCACCAAGAGCACCAAGACCCCCAGCAAGCTCTGAGGCCCCAGTAAGTGATTTAGTTACCACATACTTCGACATTAAGGATCGTGCAGCAATAGAATTCGCCAAGATTCTATCGGGCACAAAAGAAAAGCAGAAAGCCTTCGCCACGACAGACAAGAATTTCTCAATATCGTGTCAAGTGAAGATCGAGGGCTCAAATTGCAGATTCACGGCAAGAGTTAAAAGCGGGGGGAACTACGGCGTCAACCCCCCTGATGGAGGGCGTCGCCATTGGCATACTTTAATCGGCACATCGGCTAATGAGCTATATGGGGCACTCGATTTGCAAGAAGAAATAGTAGGCAGCTCAATTAAAATTAAGAATTTTGAGTCGAGTGATGGAAACCTCCGCATTACTTGTGAGATGGTTGGTACGAGAAATCAAAAATGCCAGATTTTCAAGTCCTTGTCACTTTAGGGGAATGATTAAAACAGACCAGTCGTCTGGCGAACCTTCGTGGGACCTATCAGTTCATGAAGGTTTGAGATGTCTTCAAAGTGAAGGCTGCGTTAGGTCTCGAAGCCACGCAGCCTCCTGATGTGCAGTTAAGGTTATTCTTTCATGCAGGCTAAACGTGCTGCTTTAAACAGTGCCACAACGCCTCCATGCGCATGGAGCGTGAACCCTTGATCAAAACAAAATCTTGGTTACTTAAATTCATCTTTAACTCACTTGCCAGCGACTCAATCTGATCAAACTCCCGTACGGGAATCTGCGGTGCCACCTGCCGGAGTTCTGAGCCAAGCCACCGCATTCGTTGGCCAAGTAACAAGACTTTCACATTCGGACCAAGGTCTCTGATATCTTTTGCCAAGTCGCGATGCAAAGCTTCTTCATGAGCGCCCAACTCCTTCATGTCTCCAAGACACAGCCAAAGACACCCACGATCTCGACGTATGTCCTTAGCCACGCGAAACGCGGCCCTCATGCTGGCTGGGTTAGCGTTGTAAAAATCACAAAGCACATGACTGCCTCCTGGAAGAATCTCAAGCTGGCTGCGTCCGCCTGAGCCGGCAAATGTCGAAAGCCCCTCCTCAATCTGGTCAGGGGTAACTCCTAAAGTCATAGCAACTGCAATGGCTCCCAAAAGATTTCTAGCGTTATGCTCCCCAGGAAGCGGGCACGTCACCGAGAAAATCTCCCGACCAAGCCCTTCTATCGTTAAAACGTGGCCCACCAACCGGCCTGCAACCGTCTGTGGCCCTGCCACGCCACCCAACGTAAACCCAACCTTACGATGGGACCGGATGCTGTGAAACAGTGGCTTTATCCAAGGATCATCGAGATTGATGACACTCGCGCCACCGGCTCGCGCCGTCTCCTCCAAAATCAAATTCTCCTCGCGGGCGATGGTCTCTAAATCCTTTAGCCACTCCAGGTGTTCCTCCGAAATCGCTGTGACAAGTGCAATCTCCGGCCTAACGAGATCAATATGCTGAATCATGGCTCCTGGAGCATCTATACCAACTTCGATCACGGCCGCCTCGGTGTCCCGATCAATGGCCATTAGCGTCATCGGCAAACCAACAAATCCATTTTCACTACCTTTTGTCCACACTATATGCTGAAATTTAGCTGATAAAATTGCAGCCAGCATGTCTTTGGTTGTTGTTTTACCGACACTACCCGCAACCGCGACAACCGTTGGATCAATCAACTCACGCCAATGTCTAGCCATCAGGCGAAACGACTCCAAAGAGTTCTCCACTAAGAAAATATCGACCCCTTCCTGGGGAGCTGCGGCTGGATATTTCTCACAGATGACAGCAATCGCGCCTTTTTCGACAGCCTGGGCAATAAACTCGTGGCCATCAAATGATTCACCCTTTAAGGCAACAAACAAATCACCGGGACCAACCTTTCGCGAATCAGTTGACACCTTGTGAACGACTCGAGATTCGTCAAATTTTGTACTGATCGTCTTTGACTTCCCACGAAGCGCATCACGAACGAAACCACACGTAAGCTTTAACTGATGAATCGTCATAATTGTAGTTCCCTTAAAATTTTTGCTGTCTCATCAGCGATCAACTTTGGCTCCACCCGATCGAAACATTTCGGTTCGTTGCTGCAACTCTTGCGCCAGCATGGCGAACAGGCTACGTCCGCTTGTAAGCGTATGCCACGATCATAAAGATCAACTTCTTGCAGACAGCTAACGCCAAACCAAGCAATGACATGCTTCTTTAAAGCAATCGCGATATGCATACCAAGAGAGCATCCCGACAAAACCAGGTCTGACGTGGCCATCCAAAGGACCCCACTTCGCAGCCCATCGGTTGTTGGCGTATTCACAACCCGATCATCATTCAGAAAGGCTGCCTTCATCATGGCCTGCCTTTCGGTGTCCTCGCGCCCACCAAGGAGAGCTACCGTAAAGTCGGGGAATCGCCTGCGCCATTGCTCAATGACTTCGATGCCTCGCTCAACGGTGAATTTCTTATAGGGGAAAAGTAAGCTGCAACCTGTGTTGTAACCAATAATGCCTCTCGTGCCAGGCTGAAGGACCATTGCACGCCGCTTGCTGATCTCACCTTGTTCCTCTTGCGTTAAGTCAAGAATATACTCACTACGAGTCCATGGCATAGCCATCGATTCGGTAATCTGCTGCGTTTCTGGCTTTTGGTTAACTTTAAACTTCAAATGATCGTCAAGACCCACATCGTACTGGTACTGGGCCTCTTGATTAAATGGTCGTATATGACCTTGCGGAGCAAGACCAAAACCAAACTTTTGCTTTGCCTTAATGCGCTCGGCCAAGGCGCCGGCTTCAAGGCTTTTATCAACAGCCATCAGGACATCAAATTCCAAATGATCAAAAAGCTGGCTGTTTTTCCCATCCACGACCAGCAGGCGATCAATCATATGATTGTGGTCGAGCAGGGATTTTGCAGATGGATATGTGATCCACGTGACGTGGGCCCTAGGATATTTCTTCCTAATTGGCTCGAGCAAAACGGTCGATCTAAGAACAGCTCCGAGAGCTTCAAGTGATACGATGCAAACACGCGCCCCCACCGGAGCATAGTCGCGACAACCGTCGCAAGGTCTTTTAAATTGGCAAGGCTTGTATCCGTTGAAGTATCGACAATCAAATTTATAGGCCATGAGTTTATTCCACTTATCTTACAGATTTAGGACTAATGAATGACTCCAAACAACCATTCAGCACCCCCTCACTTCATTGTTTCACAAAGCTTCAAAGTTTCGCGAGCCTCGTCTTTAAAACCCGATAAAACTCTTTTTTGCAAATTGGCATCCTCTTCAGTTGCTGCCCGGCGGGGCATGCGGGGCAAACCGCATACCAGGCTAAGATCCCAGAAAGCTTATATCTTATCACGGCGACAGGGGGCACGTCCTGTAGAATTCATTGCATGCGGCCTGCCGTCACCAATCTTAGGTTAGGGGCCGCCAGTTTTCTTAAATTTTGGTACACTAGATAGCCATATGCGGTGAAGTATGAACCACAACCTGCGCCCGGGGTCCTAAATCTAAGATCGCGGTCGCCAAACATGGAGACCCGTTTTCACATGGACGTGAAAACCATTCGCATTATCAAAGCCTCAAGCCCAGACCGTGAGGGCCTCCTAGCTGAAAGGATCAAAGAGCTTGAGGCCTTCGGTTTCAAGATCCTGTTCAATGATATCACTCCTAACACGGAATGGATCTGGACGGCTGGACGAGTCCTAGACCGCTCTAAGGAACTCAACCAGGCCCTACTGGAAGACGACAGTGACGCCGTCATGTGGGCTCGCGGTGGCTACGGGGCAAGTGACCTGATCGATCTTATTCCCTGGGAGAAGGTTTTGAGGGCCAAAGCTAAGCCAATCGTGGGGTTTAGCGACGTCTGCGCAGCTCAGTCAGCATTGTTTACATTAACTGGTAGATCATCCATCCACGGCCCGATGCCTGCGACGACCACTTGGAGAAAGACAGGCTCCAACGACATCGAAGATCTTGTGGCTGTGCTAAAGGGAATAAAAACGTCTGGGACGCTGAATGCTTGTCCTATCGACAACAGCCCTGACGGGGTCGAAGGTCTCTTGTTTGGAGGCTGCCTTTCAGTTCTTTCATCATTGATCGGAACCCCCTACCTCCCTAAAAGTTTTGGCGGCTATATTCTTTACTTTGAAGACATCGGCGAAAACCCTGGCCTCGTTATGCGAATGTTAACCCAGTGGAAGCAGGCTGGCTTACTCTTTGGTGTCCGAGGAATCATCATGGGAACCTTTACTGATAAAGACGGGAAAATACCTGACTACAGTGCCATTTTGCAGCGCGAAGTGTTTACCCGATTTAAAATACCGACGTATGCATCAGCTGACTTTGGTCACATCTCCCCCAACATCCCGATTGTCATGGGGTCTATGGGGACAATTAGAAACGGCAAACTAACGTGGACCCTCGGTTCACAAGTCACATAAGGGTCAGATTATGGAACTAAAAAAAGGATCTACTATCTATTTTATGGGAATTGGCGGAACCGGTATGGCTTCCGTCGCGGGACTTTGTCAGGAGGCCGGCTTTAAGGTCATCGGAAGCGACAACGCCATGTACCCACCCATGTCGGTCATGCTTGAAGAACTCAATATTCCAGTTAAAACGCCCTACGCGGCGGAAAACATCACCGCGGAGACGCCTGATCTCGTTGTCGTAGCCAATGCGATTTCAAGGGGCCACGCGGAACTTGAAGCCTTGCTTCGTAGCGGCACTCCTTACACAAGTTTTCCTAAATTAACGGGAGAACAGTTTCTCAGTAAGCGCGTCTCCGTTGTCGTTACTGGTACACACGGGAAAACCACCACGTCATCGCTCTTGGCGCACGTCTTAACAGAACTCGGCGAAGATCCAGGCTTTGTCATTGGCGGCGTACCCCACAATTTCCCGCGAAGTTTTAAACTTGGACAAGGCCGAACGTTTGTCATCGAAGGAGACGAGTATGACACGGCTTTTTTTGACAAAGGACCAAAGTTTCTCCACTACCATCCACATCATTTAATCATAAACAACATCGAGTATGATCACGCCGATATTTATGCAAACGTCGAAGCCATCGAGGCCCAGTTTGACCATGTTGCACGGATAGTGCCGCACGGCGGTGCCATCATGGCCAATTGGGACGACGAACGTGTTCGACATGTATTCCAACGAATCTCCCCAAAGGCCCGCCTGATAAAGGTTTCCACCACAGGCAAAGATCAAACAGCGGACGTATGGCTTGGCCCATGGTCTGCGCGGGAGAAAGACCGCGGAACTCAAGTTTGGGAAGCTACCGTGCACACGAAGACCCTTGGGCCCATTCATTTCGAGACGACACTTTCCGGTCTCCACATGCTCGCCAACGTCACCCAAGTTATTGCCACCATTGAAAGCCTGGCGCTGAATGCCGTGATCAAGAAGGTTTCAAAGGAACAACTCGCTTCTGCCATTTCGTCGTTTAAGAGTGTTGCTCGTCGTCTTGACCATTTGGGTCACGCTGGAGATATCGATATCTTTGAAGACTTCGCTCATCACCCGACAGCCGTAGGACTTGTCATCCAAGGGTTTAAAGCTGTCTATCCAAAACGAAAGTTACACGTCGCCTTTGAGCCAAAAAATGCCACGAGCAGGCGTAACACGTTCCAAAAAGACTACGTTAAGACCCTTGGACTTGCCGATGCTATCTACATTGGACCTTGTCCTGAGGATAAAAGAATTCCGAGTGATCAGAGAATGAACACCACGGTCCTTGCCTCCGAAATCGGAGCCAAAGCCCATGCGTTTCAATCAAACGATGACCTTCTCGGAAAAATGATCGAAAATATCGCCCCAGGCGACGCCGTGATCTTTATGTCAGCTGGAAGCTTTTCAGGCATTCAGTATAAGCTTCTTGATGCACTGAAAGTGAAGGTCAGGGTTTAGATAGCTGCTAGGAACCTTACCGTCAATCATGGGATGGCCGACGGCAGGTTTCCCTAAGTCAACGCTTAAATTCAACGCAATTTCAGGCGAATATCGATCACTGGACAGTCTTCAATATAAATAAAATTAGTTTGGATCAGGATGTCATTGGTCAAAATTTTGAATTTTGCGTTTCCAATGGTTTGAACACGGATGCCGTCAGATTTCCTTATCCATGTGTCACCGTTAAAATACTCTATGGATACGTCCGGACGATAAACCCAATGCACATCATGATCAAGCCCCTGGTAGTGGCAAACATGATGAGGATCGAGTTTGGTCGCCGTTCGATTATTAAACTCAATATCCCGGGCGGGCGCCGGATCCGAAAGAACAACGTGGTTTTCGGCAACAGACCCGGTGCGCGAAACGTTTATAATGCTTCTGGCGACTTGATCAGCAAAATACTCGTCATCAATCCCAAAATGATGGACCGACTCATGGACAAGCAAGAAGGCTGCCCGTTCTCTGTCTTTGATATCATCCCGACACGAGGGGATCGATAGAGTGATATCAGCTCGAGGACTTCGATCAGTCACTGCACAAGTTGCCTGCTCTTGCTCTATCCAAATATGTTTGGATAGTTGAACATCGAGCGCTAGATCTTCCCTATTCTCCTCAACCCAATCACTAACCAGCTCAGTTGTAAGCTTCAATCGAGTTTCTGCACTAGATTTTAGGGTAGAATCCACAGCAAAATCCTTGGCGTTCAAAAACACCCCCCGAATTCCGTCTCCCCCCGAGCTCCCACTGCCCTCACTTGCGGCCTGACATCCACAAACAAGACTGAAAGATAAAATCCATGTTGCTTTTAACAATGCACCTCTCATTTCGCCCCTCCATGAAGTGAAAAAAAACTAACACCCATTTGATAAACTTTTGTTTTCCGTCCTGAGGAAAGCTCAAGACACAGATCATCGATAAACTTGACAATTCGCTCCCGAGCGGTTTCGATCTTTGATTCGTCGATCGGGATGGTCATAGAAACATTGCATCGTTGCGAAATCGGCTGATTTTCGATGGCTTCAATCGCAAGCCTTAAAACATGTTTTTGTTGCCGACGAAGCGCCGCCGAGGTTGTCACTCCAGGCTTTGTTTTTAAAATTGGTTTAACAGTCTTTTCTAACCTGCCATTGACTTCACGCAAAAGCCCAACTTTCACCAATCGTTTGATGGCGAGCTTGGCTTCAATGCTTGAAATCCCCAATTCAGCCGCAATCCAATTTGGATCAGAGGAAAACTGCTCTAGATACGTTAACTCTAAAATGCCATAGTGATAGACATCGGTAATGGCTTCAAACGTTTCAAGGTCAAGCTCCACATGGGGTGTCTGACCTACTTTTGATTTCACCGATGATTGAGGATCCAACGCTTTGCTGGATTTTTTCGCCATAGCAAGCGAGTGCAAAAACGAAGCTCGGTCATGAGCTGTCAAATTCATCGCAGAAACGATTTTTTCGGCCGTCGAAAACGACATGCTTGCGTGCCCATTCAAACAGCGCGACAAGTTACCTGCATCGATACCTAAGGCCTTCGAAAATGCTCTTAATGAATAGCGTGGGTTTTGCTTGATACGCCGTGCGAGCTCGACCTCAAGATATTCGCGGAAATCTTTTCTTACACTCACAAGCCAACCTCGATCAATGATGTCTCAAAAAAGGTTAGCAACCGGTCAAACCTAAGTCAAAGAAAATTACAACAAAGTGTTGTAGTGTTGTAAATCGCGAAGTTACTTCATCGAAATCCAAACCATTACATCTCTTGTTCTTTGACAAACAAGATCAATGCCTGCTCGTTAACCAACCCCAGCAGCCCCACAAGTCCAGCACTATGAAGCTGATCTCGCGGACGGAACCCGTGATTAAAGAATGAACAGGGGCGGCCATGTTCTTGATGCTGCAGCGAAAGACCGTGGATTTCAGTCGAGTGATGCCCTGTTTAAGGACATGACGGAAACCACAACACCAGGAGAGCCAAAAGGTGGCGTTCAGAAGGTGCGTTTTTAGGCGCTCAGGTGAAGATTCCAGACAGCTTAAACGGGACGGCTAGAGTTTAAGCAATTTGACCTAAGCCCACGAGGGGCTTGCATTTTTGTCGAATGCTAGGCACATTATTGGTCATATGAAATGTCAGTGATGGTTGACTGATTCACCGAGCTGGTTCATTTCGAAAACCAATGAGTCTTATTTGAGGAGACAACCAAATGTTATTGAAGTCCACTTTGTCGATCACTGCCCTTCTTCTAGTACTCGGAACAAGCTGTACAGACGATAAGAAGAAGATCGAAGAGCCTGTTGCTGCTTCGGCTGCAACGGAAACACCTGCTGCACCGAGCGGAGACGTGCCCGTTAGCACTGAGTTAAAGACTGCGCCGATCTACTTTGGTTTTGACGACTACACTTTAAGCCCTGAAGCACAATCAACTCTAACAGCCATGGCAGAAGCCATGAAAGCAAGCAAAAGCGCTGCCATCCAGATCGAAGGCCATTGCGATGAGCGCGGCACTGTAGAATACAACCTTGCCCTTGGCGAGCGTCGCGCACAGTCAGTCAAAAACTTCCTTTCCCAACTTGGTGTAGATGGCGCAAGACTATCAACCATCAGCTATGGCGAAGAGAAGCCTGTTGTTCAAGGTCACAGCGAAGATGCTTGGGCTAAGAATCGCCGCGCTGAGTTTGTTGTCACAAACAACTAAAATTACAGATCTAAGACTCGTTTAGGAATTTCTGAAGGCCCTTCGCTAACCGACCCCAAATCACCGGCGTGATTTGAAGGATAGGAACAAACGGGGGGCCTATTTATTGCTAATTTTACGATTTGCCGTTTACCTATAACCTAGCTTAGGGTTAAGATAGTGGGTCTAACCCCGGTGAGTTCTTGGGATTTTGAGTTTTTTGTTTCGCTGAACTAAGTCCGCCAACCAATTGGTTTGGCGTGGAGGATATGGATTTGACCACGCTTCTCGTTGCTATTATTGGCGTTCTTATCGGAATGCTTGTTATCGGATTTTTTTTCCACAAAAAACAACTAACCAGCGCATTTGAAAATGCTCGGTTGGAATCGCAACGGGTCTTAGATGAAGCTCGTCGGGAAGCTGACGACATGGTGAAAGGAGCCCTTCGCGAGGCCAAAGACGACAGCCGGAAGTCGCGACAAGCATTTGAAGAGGAAGCTAAACAGCGTCGCAGTGAGATCAACAAACTTGAACAGAAATTAAAGTCGCGCGAGGATGCTCTTGAGAAGAAACTCTCACAGCTCGACCGACGCGAACAGGAATTAGAAACCATCGCCAAGAAGGCCCAAGCAGAAGAGCAAAACTACCAAAAGCTGAGTGTAGAATGCGAGGCAGTCCTCGAAAACAGTCGTAAAACCCTTCAAACCATCGCCAACATGTCCCAGGAAGAGGCCAAACGAGAACTCATAAAATCACTTGAGAGTCAGGCCAAAAAAGATGCCCAAGAGATGATCCGCCAGATCGAAGCCGATGCTAAGGTGGAGGCCGACAAAAGGGCCAAGTCTGTCGTCAGTCTGGCGGTACAAAGGATCAGTGGTGAGTATGTCAGTGATTCGACCATCACGGTGGTGGCCCTGCCTAGCGAGGACTTAAAGGGACGAATCATTGGTCGCGAAGGACGAAACATCAGGGCGATCGAACAAGCTACTGGCGTTGACTTAATTATCGACGATACGCCAGAGGCCGTTATTATTTCATGCTTCAACCCAATTCGTCGTGAGATTGCCAAGCTAACCATCGAGCGATTGATTGGCGACGGTCGCATCCACCCTGCAAGGATCGAGGAAACGGTTAAGCGAGTGATGGGTGAATTTGACCTTGTGGTGCGCGAGCAAGGAGAGCAGGCAAGCTTTGACACGGGGATCACAGATCTTCACCCTGAGCTAATCATGGCTCTAGGCAAGTTAAAATACCGCACCGCCGGCCAGCAAAGCATACTTCAGCATAGCATTGAAACGGCTCACATCTGTGGCATTATTGCTGGCGAAATGGGACTTAATGTAAAAAAAGCCAAACGTTGTGGATTGTTACACGACATTGGGAAAGCCGTCGATCAAGAGACTGAAGGTCACCACTCAGACATAGGAGCTGACTTCTGCCAGCGCTACCAGGAATCAAGCGAGGTGGTTGAAGCCATTCGCATGCACCACCACGAAGATCTGAATAATGCCACACCGTACGCGGTTGTGCTTTATGCAGCAAACAGCCTGTCGGGCAATCGTCCCGGTGCCCGAAAAGAAATCCTAGAAACTTATGTAAAGCGCCTTGCTGACATGGAGAAGGTCGTGAAAGATTTTAGCGGCGTCAATGAAGCTTTCGTGATTCAGGCAGGACGAGAGGTTCATGCCATAGTGAATCCGATGCAAGTATCGGACCAGCAAGTCATCGACCTTTCAAGTAATATCGCTCACAAAATGCGCCAAGAACTCACCTTCCCCGGCCAGGTGAAAGTCACCGTCATTCGCGAAAGCAAATTTGTGGATTACGCGAAGTGATTACCATACTCGCTGTTGGTGACGTCATAGGACGGCCTGGAAGACACGCTCTTCATGACGGTCTTGCACAGGTCCGCCAATCCATTCAACCTGACTTTATCATTGTCAACGGCGAGAACTCGGCTGGAGGATTTGGAATCACCCGCAAGATTTTTGATGAATTCCTTGCCGCTGGTGTTGACTGTGTCACCATGGGCAATCACTGGATGGATAAGCGCGACGTTTACGAGTTTCGCGATCATCCGAAAATTGTCTTGCCAGCAAATATGTCAAATGTCGACGAACCTGCACGAGGACTCAAAATCATTGAGTCCAAAGCAGGTGTACGCATGGCTGTCATGAATCTTCTTGGTAAAGTATTTATGAAGGGTGAAAACTCCTGCCCCTTTGCCATGGCTGACAAGCTGCTAAACTTGATCCCAAGCTATGTGAAGGTTCGTCTGCTGGACATCCATGCCGAGGCCACAAGCGAAAAGCAAGGCCTGGGTCAACACCTCGCAGGAGCCTTGTCTGTTGTCTATGGTACACACAGTCATGTGCCGACAGCTGATGAAAGAATCCTTAAAAATTTCACTGGTTACGTCACCGATCTTGGCATGACGGGGCCTTACGACAGTGTGATCGGCATAGACCCGAAGGCCGCCGTGCTTCGCCTGCGTACTGGTGAAAAAAAGAACTTTGAACCCGCAAAACACGACCTCTGGTTTTATGGGATGTTATTTACCGTGAATGAAGAAACCGGGGGCTGTAGTGGCGTTCATAGGTTGCGTTTTCCTGTCAAAGACAGTTAAGATCCCCCCCTAAAGCTTTACATAGGGGCATTTGCACATGAAGCACATCAAATCCTCAGCGGCAGCCTTATTCATCGGCTTATCGGCATCGTTTCCCGCCCAAGCCTTCTTTCTAGACGGTAATGGTCATTATGGTCTGATCGGCGAGACCCAGGTTGCTCCAGAATTTCAAAAAGATCGCGGAACCTATCAGGCAACTCGCATCTCCTTTGACCTTAACGGCGAAGTTCGGGCCAACGACCGAGCAAGTTTTAATCTTCGACTAGGACTTGGAGAAGATACGGGCCACCTTTATCTAGGTGACTCTGCAAAACCTAAATCATGCGAACGCCGACGTAGCCCGGACGGCGACATCCCTGCAACAGATGATTCTTGTGATGGTCGAAGCCAAAGCGCTATCGACAGTGGCTATTCGTCGATGATCCCCATCATACGCGAAGCATATGTCAAATATGCATTTAATTATTGCATTGTGACGGCAGGGCGACGCAGCCGCGACGTTGGTATCGGCGCGTTCATCAATAGTGGTAAGCGCCCCTTTGACACAGATGCCTCAATCTTTGATGGCATCACGTGCGACGTCAACATGCAAAAACATCAAGATCTTGGATTTACTTTTGGGATCGATCGGTTACAAGAAACTGGTGTGTGGATCGATAACCCCTATGACAGCCCTGTCAAAGACGGAGAACGAGAGGCCGAGTTTGGCAAAAGAAGCAGAAAATTTGGTGCAAACTCTGCTGGCGACGACATGGACCAGCTCTTCTTTGGAATCACCTACGATGATCTAAAGACAAAAAGCCCCGGGTCATTTGCCAAGCAAGTTTCCATCTACTTCTCGAATATTCTATCTGGCGACACGAAGACTGACGTAAAATTCTTTGACCTTTATACTGGCTTCTACTTTGGAAAGTTCTCCCTTAAAAACGAGTTGATCTTCCGCCTCGGAAAAACGGCAGATCCCGCAGTCGTTGCCATGGGTGGCAAGCGATCAACTGACGAAGCTACGATAACAAACAACGTTAACTCGATGGCTGTGGCTGGTAAACTTGAATACACGATCCACAAGTCTGGGGCTGCCCTAGGCCCTGAAGAGTTTAATGAGGGCAATCTTCGCCGACACGTCTTGTTTGCAGATTACGCCTATGCCCCCGGCGATTCCGATGGCTACTATGTTGACTCAGGATCAGCGTCTGAAGAGCGAAACCAGGCCATCGGCGAAGCCAAGCGCGGCAACAACAGGGCCTCGGCACTAGCTCTTCACAAAAACTTTCGACCCGCACTTCTATTTTTCAACGGCAGATCGACCTCCCGAGACACGGCCGTCGGCGGGGTCTACAACCCCGAGCGGATCATGAATGCCACAATCTACAGTCTAGGCTACCGCTACGAGAATATGGAAGCTGGAAACTTTGAGATAAAATTGATTAGCGGACGACTACTTGAAACAGCTCCCTCAGATCTGGTCAGTTATCTTAACTCCGGCACTGAAACCAGCCGGCCTATGGGTTTTTACGGCTCAGACCTTGGCTACGAGCTAGACCTTATGTACACCTACCAGTATCAGCGAGAGGTTGAGCTTTCGATCGGCGCTGCTGCTGCTAACCCCGGTAAAGCTTGGAAGATGTCTAGTACTCAGGGCACCCAGATGGGCCTAGGACTTCTCACGAGCTTTGCCGTCAAGTTCTAACGAGCCTAACAGCCACATTCTCGCCACACACGCACCCTAAACGTCAGGCTGACTTAGACTGCCAGCCTAACGCCGAGGGTGCTTTACGTTTTGATTTACAGCCCCGTTTTTAAACCCCAGCGGTTACCATGAAGCCAAAGCGGGTTTGCGACAGCTTTGCTTACTTTGCAAACTGACAATGATTGTAAAACTAATATATTGTAAACTATGAGGGTCACAGGAGGATCAGGGGCTATGCAAGACTGGACGTCCTTTTTAAAGCTTGATAACGCAGCAACCATTGATTTTTTGACGTCTTACGCTGCGGCACTTCAAAGCGAGCAACTCATTGGCGAACGATCGGTTGAAAATCTCAAGCTATCACTTGCAACCATCACGCCTAAGTTAGCCTCGCCGCAGTCATCGGTTTTACCACTACTTACTGACCTCGATGATGAATTTATACGAATCTTATCTGCAAGATACGGGGTCATAGGACTTGCATGGAACCACTTAAGGATGTCGACACGTCACGTTCTTGCTGAAAGCTGCACTTCGCTGGCTCATTGGGCAGATCAGGTTTTGAAAAAAGCTGAACTCTTCATGAATCGGCCGTTTATCAGTCACTCCCACGCCTATAATTCCCGTCGCGAACTTTTTCCATCAGTACTTTGTCATGCGGCAAAGATCCTGCACGATACTGCGACTGAGTTAAAAGTCGTTATTCATGATCTTTCACTGATGCGACCAGCCGACATCCTAGACACTTTGGGACAACAGTACGTGGCCGAACACCGTATTGCCCTGCAGGTGGGATTTAGCGGCCTTGAAACAGAGACTTTAAGCTACTGCCGGACGGAACAAAGAGCCCTAAGACGCATCATTCAGGCATTTGATGAAATGTCATTTAGCATCCTGCAAATTGTTGCAGGCCTTAGAGAAAACACCGCCACGTTTGACAAGATGAAGGAACTCGAAGCTGCCTGCGAGATTTTAGCGGCTGAGTGCCAACATTTATCGGGTCTTCGTTTTGAGGTCAGCTCGAATATCCATGTCTGGGAGACGCGACGACTATCATTTCTTCATGAAGTTTTTATCTTAAATGAACGCATGAACTTTGCTGCAAAGCTATTTACGGAAGCCCTTTCGCCAAAGGATAGACTGGGAGGCTTGGACCTGCTCTCTTCGGATGTTGAGCGAGCCGTCGTTTGCAGCCTTATTCAAGGTGGAGCTGCGATAGGTGATGCGACGAATGCTGCCCGCGACCTAATGAACTATTGCCGATCACACAATACCTTACCAGCCTCACTCATAGAGGCAGAACTAAAGAAGATAAATCCTCAGCTAAGGGCCGACACCCTGGCTCTTGCAACAACTCTAACATCCGACAGCCTGACAGCGACACCAGGAGGATCTGAAGCAAAATCACGGTTTATGGAGACAGCAAAAAAGATCCGTAAATCTTTAAATGTCGCCATGCCGTTTTCGACTCCTTTAGTCATACTGATCTGTGGTTTTATCGTTGGGGGATGTGGCGTTAAAAAAGACGTCATATCAGAAGTCATCGATCCCCGGCCGCAGATTCCCTTTAAAAGCGGGTCGACAACAGAAAATTTAGAGAACAAAAAGGCGTCAAAACCCCAAGATGATAAGGATAAACCTCGTGATGACCTCAAATAAATTTTCAGGAGTATGGACAGCTATCGCAACACCATTCATGGATGGCGGAGCCATCGACTGGTCTTACTTCGAAAAACACTTAGCACAGCAGGCCGAAGGCGGTGTATCAGGGGTCGTCATTAGCGGGACAACGGGTGAGGCACCAACTCTTTCGGTCCAAGAAAAGATTTCACTCGTCAGAAAGGCAAGGGCTTTTTTACCCCCACACATACGCGTTATGGCTGGTAGTGGCGGCAACAACACCCTTCAAAGTATCGAACTATCCAAGCTATGTGTCGACGCAGGCGCCGATAGCTTACTCATCGTGACACCTCCCTACAATAAGCCAAGCCTTGCCGGTTTAAAGCTCCATTTTCAGATGATTGCCGAAAGCGTTGAAGTGCCCCTTTGTCTCTATCATGTCCCAGGACGCACCGCGCAACTTCTCACGGCTTCAGCGATTGCAACACTCACCACAATCAAAAACGTGGTGGCTGTTAAAGAGGCCAGCGGCGATGTTGCCCTCTATAGCCGCGTCGTCAACAGCTCCAAGGCAGACATCCTAAGTGGAGATGATCCGACATATTTAGCGAGTCTTGCCGTCGGGGGTCAAGGGGT
The DNA here is from genome assembly GCA_044360315.1 of Oligoflexales bacterium. Lineage (GTDB taxonomy): Bacteria > Bdellovibrionota_B > Oligoflexia > Oligoflexales > RGVZ01 > CAMDKS01. The sequence continues at coordinate 11,926 of JBIKKO010000016.1, read as the reverse complement.
CATCAGTGTTGTTTCAAATATTTTCCCGAGAGCCATGGTTGAACTGACGGCCGCATATAAGTCTGGGGCGACTCTGCGTGCACTGGAAATTCATAAAGCCTTAATGCCAATGATCGATATTTTGTTTTGCGAAACAAACCCATGCCCACTTAAAGCAGCCCTTGAGATCGAAAGCCTAGGTAAAAACATTTTAAGAGCTCCTCTTGCGCCCGTCACGCCCGAAAACTACGTCTTAATCAAACAAACCATCAACTCAACACGCGCCAATCTTAAGGCCATTTTAACTGCATAAGGCCCCCTATGAAACGTTCAAAGAAAACAGCGAGCGCTCGGAAACTAGCTTGCTTGATCCATGGGGCGCAAGGACGCATGGGCCAGCAGCTTGTGGAAGCAACCTCTAAAGACCCTAACTTAATACTTGCAGCCACTGTTAGTCGAAACGAGATTAAGGCCTTTGATGCCGAGCACACTGCGGTCCTTAAACATTCACAATCGGCACTTTGTGCCGTCATTCAGGGGGCTGACGTCGTCATTGACTTTAGTGCACCGACAGCAACGTTAAAGCTTGCCAAGGCCCTGGAATCGGCTTCCGATAAAACTGTTTTAATTGGCACAACGGGACTATCCTCAAAAGAGATCCGCGCGTTATCGATAGCTGCTAAACGCGGCCGGCATCGGATTCTTATCGCTGGTAACACGAGCCTTGGGGTTGCTACGTTAGCAAAACTAATAGGTACGGCCGTCACAGCTCTCTCTGATCATGGATTTGACATTGAAATCATCGAGGCTCACCACCGTATGAAGAAGGACGCTCCAAGTGGCACGGCCTTATTTCTCGCTGAGATCGTTAAGCGCGCTAATCCAAAATTAAAGGTGATTAATGATCGTAAAGGACCGCGTCAGCCGCACACGTTCAGCATCCACGCCATCCGTGGCGGGGGAATCATTGGAGAACATGAGATCCGTTTAATCAGTGACCATGAAGAGATCTCACTAGGACACCGAGCGTTTAACCGCTCACTGTTTGCTAAAGGCGCCCTAACCTTAGCTCATGATATTCACCTGAGTCTAAAGCCAGGCTGCTGCTTAGACCTGGCCGACTATATCAGCAGCACATCCCATCAACCTGACTTTTAACATGTCGTCACTCGCAAAGACGTTCGTCATCCGGGGATTTTATTTCTGGTTGCGAAAGTAATCAAAATTGTAACCTTTAAGGCTTTTAACCTCCGAGGAGTCCAGATGATGCAACTCGCAAGCCCCAAGGGGGTCATCGTAGTTTACAAAGAGTTTGGCTGCATTCAAACTTGCATCGCCTTCAACTTCTAGACTTTTTTCGACCGAAACTAGTCCATCCGAAAGACGCAACCTCAAAATCGACTTTGATTGTCGAGCCGGACTAAAGAGTGTGGTAATCGTCCCGGCGTCTATATCTAAATAAGACTGTTCGAGGTCGTCCATAGATAAGTTTGACAAGCGATCAACACGAATGGTTTCAACTTCGATCGTACCGGCTAAGTTAGGCAGGTATAACTCAACTCCTGTTGTGCGCCGCGTATAAATATGCGGCCTTCCTGCCTTGGATTTTTTTATGTACTGAGCATCGGTATTTAGATCTTTCGATTCAAGTACGGTCTTGGTTGCGACGTTTAAAACGGCAATCTTCGTAGCTGAAGCAACCATCACCAGGTCCTCTTGATTGGCAAGGGGTGCGATCCATTTGATAACACCCAAATCTGGGCTAAATGTTGATGCCTGCCACGACTGCTTTTCTAATGTCTGATCAATGTCGACCACAGAAATCGATCCGCTGGTCAGCGACAGAACCAAACGACCCGACCTATCAAGATCCCCAGCAACAATCGATTCATTACTTTCAATTTGTGGTCCGCCCAGCCACGACTTCGTGATTGCTCCATTTTCTGCAAACTTTAAGATACCAACACTTGAAAGATCATCCTGCATCACCATCACTCGCGTGTACGGATTATAGGCGACAGACTGGGGCGTTCCCTGAAACGAAAAGGGCCGCGGGTAAACACCGCCGTCGAGACCGTAGACGTCAAGGTGCTTATTGGAGAAGTTTACAACAAATTTTTCGTTTAGATCGATCGCAACATATTGCTCAGGACCCCTGTTTTTTATCGAAAACTGATGTTTAATTGCAAAGTCGTCAAGACCAACACCCATAACTCTTTGACTAGGTAGATCGACAAAGAATATGACCGATGAATTGAGACCATAAGAGTTATAGAGTCCAGCCTGTTCCGAAATGGGAGAGCCGATCCGGCCATCGTCAATTTTTGAACCAGCGCTACAGGACGAAATTAATACAACCGTTGCAACACGGGCAAATACTCTAAAATCCATATGATGCTCCTATCGATAATAAGGTTTGATTTTCAGTCCCGCTGATATTTAACTTTTTGTATTCATACTTCACATGCCTAAAGTCAGCCCCCGTTATGATCCAGATGCCGTGATTTAGTGGAATATGAGCACGAAAAAGACCACCAAGGGCAACGACCGGGGCTTTGTCAGAAATTTTTACACGCGACGTGCTTGCCGTATACTTCGCTCCACCCGCACCTGCACTCAAACCAAGACTTAGATACATTTCGTTAAATCGCGAAAGCTTTTTAGTGATCGGAAAAAACCGAAATTGGGTATTAACATGAGTCATCGACAGAGACTCTTCGACTCTGATACCTTCAGGCATTCCTTTGTTCAGTATCCCTTCAAATAAAATACCGACTGCGATACGACTAAACTCGTAGGTATATCCTAGAGCCGTGCTTGCACTGTTCGATGATCTTAATAGCCTCTTGGAAACCTGCGGATTATGTGAAACACCACGACCTTCCAAATAGATGCGGTGATTTTTAGCAGCCCGCGATACGTTTTTCAAAGTTACAAACTCATTAAAAACCCCCTGCTCATTAGCTTCCATTGCAAGGGCGGCTCCGAGCGTATTAAGCATGTCGCGCCCGGAGGAAAATGGTGGGACGGCCTGCTCATCGTTTAAGTAAGCGCCATCAAATGATATTAAATGAAACAGCTCGTGAGTGATCAGTGCAACACGAAAAGACATCGGCATTTCGTTAAACCGCCTGCGATCTATGATGATTTTTCCCTCTTTGGTCTGAGTTACTGCGTCAACGGGTCTATTCGCAGCCGAAGAACCAACACCTTTCACAAACAACTCTGACTGCGACCACTCAAACGTTACTATGGAGTCTCGCTTTGATAGAGCCGCCAACGCTCGACTGTGTTTTTGGATCGTGTCCCGACAGGCATTTACTTGCTCTGGTGTTTGCTGTCGCAGCATCCTACACAAGTCATTCTCCTGCCACTCATCAGAGCAGGTGCATAGTGACTCAGATTGCGGCGACGTCAGGCGTGTAGCAATCGAGTTGATCACAGATAACGTTATGCCCAAGTCAAGATCTTGAGTATCACCGCCGTTACCGATAAAAGTCGATGACTTCACAGGCGACGCATGGATTATCACAGCAAAAAACAGAACTAGAATGCAAAACACGGCCTTGCTGCCTCTACTTTTTGTCATGGCGTTGCCCCCCAGTAGGACTAACATTAATCGTAACCTGATAAAGCATAGAACCCTCCCTTAAGGTTTCAGCAAAAGATTGAAGAGATTCCGCATGTTCAGCGATGATCTCCAGAAGTTTTCGATAAGTTTCTTCATTGAGAGACAACACCAGAGCATTGGCGTAGCGCTTTTCCGGCGAATACTGATCAATGGCTTCTTTCGCATTTTGTAACAGTGCTTTGTGAAACTGCTGAATCTTATTATCAGGAATATTTTGATCTACCGAATGCAGGCGAGACTCCGGAACAATTTGACCATTGAGGCTTCTTCTCAAATATCCATGCTGCATAAGAAATTTAATTGATCGATCAATTCTCTGTTTCGAAGCAATACCGCCAAGTAGTGGATAAATCTCCTCTGGTGACTGTCTTATATATTCCAAGTCAAATGCGTCTTTTACAAAAATATTGACCCAATCAGTAAGGATATGACTTGACGCGTGTCTACGACTTCCAATCGGGGGAGCTCCTAGTTTTTTTATGTCATTTGAGTTATCCCCCGACTCTGTTCGCAAAACCCAATCTCGCAGATATTGTCGCTCTGAGGGCTTTAAATTAAGAAGCTTGCTTAACTCATCCGTACGGTCCCATGTAATTTTCCGCTTTCCTTGAACCATAAGAGACACTAACGCAGGAGACATCCGGCGTAGAGTTTTCGTCGCCGCCAAGACAGAGAAGTTGGGATCCGCCGCCTTACGATAGGCGAGCATGTCTGCGACATATTTTATGAGGTCTGTGTAGCTTGTGATGCTTGGTCGATCCAAGTCTAGCCCCCCTTAAAGATCAACATACGTATCGGCAATTATACTTATAAAATTTAGTATGTTATAGTATTTTTTATTTTACTTTGTAAAAATATAAGGGCCTAAAAAAGCAAGCAACACGACCTGCAATCCACTACCGGGGCCTTTGATTACATAGGGTTATAGAAGAACTACAAGCCATCGCGAGCGTCTTTTTATTAGACGCAGGCAAGACACAGCAAGGGCAAGGCAGACCTTCGGCCCTTGTTGGACGTTAAACTGGTAAAGGAAACTCTACTGAGACTCGCGCTGGGCCAAGACTTGGCGCTCAAGCTGACTTCCCGTCTTCACGTAAGATAAAGACTCACTGTAGACCAAAACAGAATCTGTGGCCAGCCAGTGCCCTGACTCGGTTTCCACAATGACTGCATACATGCCTGGAGGCACATTAAAGAATACCGCTTTTGCAACAGGATTATCAGCAAAATACCAGCCATCACCCACATCATTTCCAAAAGGATCGACAAGTCGCATCTTCAGTGAGCCACTACCCTGACCGTCAAGCGACCCATGCTCAACCACGACACTTCCCAAATCTTGATCATGAATAGCATGAGCAAAATGAGCCAAGTCACTCACAAACCCATTTGGAACCATGTTAATAACCTGTTGATTAGGTCCTGATCGCATGGACAACGGCTGAACGGTAGTGTCGTGATCAGCAGAACTCGCAGCCACCCAAACACGGCCCTTAAACGACAAGACGGGCGACCCTGTCATCAAACGCCCATCATCCATAGGCACCATCATTTCACCACTTCCAATCGCATACACTTCGCCCGAGGATGCGGCATCATGCCGATTGGCTCTCGCCAAATCACTGCCAAGCTGCTCATTTGCGGTTGCAACAGCAGCCATTGTAATCGCGATGTTCTTTCTTTCGCTAAGATTAAACCGCTCTTCGTGATGACGCCCCGCCACAAATCCTAGGGACGTCGCTAGAGTGTCTCCTGACTGAGCGTTACGGATAGCAATTGTTCCTGGTCCAGGCTCAACATTGAGGAAACAAAATTTACCGTCGCGACCTGTAGCTTTTGCGCGAACGTCAACGAGACCAAGGTTGTTAAAGTAAATTGGTACGCTTGCAGAAACATCCAAACTGACAGCATACCCTGCTAGAGCATGAGGTCCACCTGTTACAGTGCCACAAATCATAGACTTCTGCATGTCCTGCACCAAACCAGCACTACGAGCAATAAAATCAATAGATGAGAAACGTCTCGCCGTTACTAAAATAGGGGCTACATGATTGGAAATCCCTGTCGGCGCCATCGAGACTTCGGTGATCTGTGGGAAAATGTGACCTCGATCATCAGAAATTTCCAAAATGAGTCTAGCTCCAACTGGCACATCACGCACCTCAACTTCACCGCGAGCATTCGTGATCTCTTTGAAATCTGTTCCTGCAATTTTCACCCTTATGCCACTCAGTGGGAAATTGGTAACACCGGGATTAGATCTCTCATCAACAATTTTAATGATGGGTGAGGCAAACATGATCTTTGATTTTGCGCGAGAAAACGCAGACTGATTCACAATAGCAGTCGTACCCACCTGCGCCACGGCCTGCGATACTGATAAATCTGGCGCTACCTGAGACAAGCCACTATGATTGCCAGCCGTATGAGACTTGCGCGCAACCGCCGCATCGAGACCATCAAGACTTGCCAACGATCGCGGTATGTCAAGCTTTCGCTCAGAAACGGCAGCAGGATTTGACTTTTTAGCGGCAGGAAGTCCTGCAACGAGTTCTGATTTTCCAGAATCACCAACCACTGCTTTGATAATACTTATGCTTGTCGGCATAACAACGAACACCTCGGTAGTTCCCGACGTACGGGCTGAAAGCCTTGCCTCTGAGGCATCCCATGAGATCACTTTAGGATCTCGGACAAATATAGACCAATCGGCTGTTTTTAGACGCTCATCAAACACAACGAGTCGTGATTCACCAACAGCCTTAAAGTCGATCCCATCGCCTGCCACCGTCACCAAACCCTGAGCACCTGGAACAATCACAATGTCATCGCCGCTAGTTTCATTTACCGGTACCTGCCTTTGATTGCGCTGAGATATCGCGTAGGCTGCTTTTGCTTCTAGTCTGATTTGCCTGATCAGATGATCAGAGTAGCCAGCAAATTGAGCCTGCTCTGATTGCGATGGAATTTGGACCAACGTGTTTTGCGAGTCGTTACAGGCGACTGCAAGACTGTTGCCCGTCATCTTACATTGAACTTTCGGCAGCTCGACGTCTGATTGACTCAGAGGTACGTTTTTCGTTTTTGCCTGCAGAGTCCTAAGCCATTGCCGCGCTGGCATTGGATCCTTACTAAATGACACTCCCACTTGACTCGTGGCCTGGCCTAAATTGCTTCGACGTTCTAACACGGAGCGAACAGATTGCGTAAAGCTGAGCGCAGGACCCACATCATCATCGAAAAACGATCTCACTGCGTCTCGACTCGACTTAAGCGCGGCCGCATCGCTGTTTACTTGCTTTATCGACTGCGACATTGCGTTCACGATCTCGGGACGCACAAATAACGGGACAGCCAACACTGCATGCAGAGCATAAATTCTGATTTTGAAGTTATGTATCTTCATCGCTCGTCACATAGTCCTACTGAAATTCACCGCAACCCAATCTCTAGTATCGGAACAACTACGCCATTCATTAGCCTGATTTTAAGGCAACTAGACATGGTCCCTTACCTACATTATAGCCCGCCGATGGAGTTAGTTACTAATCTCGAGAAGAAAAAATCGCAAATTCAGATGCCGCTACTTTTTAGTCAAAATATGATTAACAAATTATGAGAAAGTTTGGAGAAAGCCAAACTAAAAATCTATCCGTAGACGCACTCAACCCACTGATCATTATCCCAATTTTCATTGGATTTCTTGCATCACCAAATGGCCATCACTTTGTTTCTGTCATTCAGACTTACCACTCGCACAAGACGATGCCCAGTCAAAATGACAACAAGGTTTGCCCCTGCTCATCACGCGGTGCCATTGGTCGGATTCACAGCGTCACCGATAAAGAGAAATTGAGCCCTAGACTGATTACCTTTTGACTGGTCGATAGGTAGAACTGCCTTCGTTTGTGAACCGCCAATTAGCGGTTACTCTGCTGAACTCGCTGAGCGAGTGTGTACGGGCTGGAGCTGATTTTCAAAACTTGATTATCTTAAAATTGTAGGAGTCTTAACAAGACTCCAAAGCATTCCAAAACGATATAATTACTATATTAACTTTATATTGGTAATTTTAGCTCGAAATCCTTACAAGGCCACCCATCAAGCCTGTCATTTCGACCTGGCGTTAACAAATAAGGAGATGCTTTATGAAACGAATTTTGGCCCTCATAGTTGGAAGTGTGGCTTCCCTAGTTTTTACAAACCATACTCAAGCAGGAGAGTCTGAGGCTGAAATGCCATATTTTGCTGTATGCTCGGCGGACTTGGCTGGCGACCATGCCCTTTATCTCAAAATGAAAAAAAATGCGGAAGATCAATTCTGGACTGTTATGACCAGAGAGTACAACCCTACAACTGGTGACGACTATGTTCGTGACGACACTCAAACAGCCGCTGCTAGAATCATAGACGGCACGTTTGCCATTCACTTCAATGAGTCCAGTTTGGAGTTAAAAAAAGAAGATATGGATGAGCCGTGCTTTAAAGCAACTTTGGTTCAAGACGGCGACCCTGCAATTAACCTGGTTTGCAGCCCGTATGGGGTTAGAGTGCGCTGTAGAAATTAGAGGTGAATGAAGCTTTCTCCATTCGTTTGAGTGTCCCTGTTGACGCTGGGCCAATACACTGTGCTTATCTGTTGGATTGGAATATTTGCAAGTAAGTTTTATCGGTGGCAGGAACGCTACGGTAAAGTTAACGATCACAACGGTTGGATTCCCCGGGATCACTGGCTTGAAGCCATTTTTGTTGGTATCTTTAAGTTAATTGTTGTAAAGTTTTGGTTGCTTATGGAAACCAATAGATTGAAACAATTTAAAGTTCTCGTTGAAACGTCGCATCTAAGAAAGGCTGCGGAGCTTTTGAATATCTCTCACGCCGGCCTCTACAAATCCATCCGCCAACTTGAATCGGAACTCTCCGTCACCCTTTTTTGTTCTCACGGTAAGCGACTTGAGATCACAGAGGAAGGCAGGGATCTTTATAAAAAAATTCCGCACGTACTGGCGGCCATTTCGTCTCTAACAGAAAAAAACACTGAAACTAAAAGACCTTTCGCGGTCGGTACGTTTGAGGTGTTCAGCACTCACCTCGTCAGCCATATTTTTAAAGACCCATCATGGCAAACATTGCCCATAAGGCTTCTTGAGTTGATCCCTGGAGAACTCGAAAACGCTATTTCTGGCGGAATCGTTGATTTGGGGATCACGTACTTACCGATTCCCACGAAAGATGTCGAGTTCTACAAAGTCGGGTCACTCAAGATGGGTGTTTACCGGCTAAAAGACTCCTTTGAGAAAACTCCGGTCCACGAACTGCCTTTTGTTATCCCTATTCGACCCATTGAAGGCTCACCTACGGGTGTTAAAGGACTAGACGGATGGCCCGACAACATGTTTGAACGAATGGTCCGATTTGAGGTTGACCTGATGGAGTCAGGTCTCGAATTTGTAAGACGTGGGTCTGCAGTCATCTTCTTACCGGAGCCTGTGGCTAGGTTTCACAATGAGAAGGTGGGCTTTGACTTTAGACTTGAAGAAGTGAGTTTGGACAAGACATTCCCTGTGGTCAGGCGTGATGTCTATATCTTGAAGCGTAAATCCAGGTTGGAAACGAGGACTGAGAAAAAAATCGCAAGCGCTCTGAGGCAAATCTTAAATCGGTAAATATAACGAGTAAAAGGTATAACATGTGTTACAGCGCGCTTGTGAAGCAAGACTTAAATGACCTAGGACGCCGCTACGGAGCCTTAGCGGTCCGTGAGCAAATTGATGCCTACACGAAGGCCAGTCATGAAGACGGCAAATCGTTTCCTCCCCTCAGAGATCGGATCTATCCAGGTCATTATGCCCCCGTTATATTCAATCATGACGGGCGAAGGCTAGCCGAGGTGATGCGCTACGGCTCCTACCCACCACCCCACATCAAAGATCCAAACAAGTATTCATCGTTTAATGCAAGACGGGATAATTTGGGGAGCTCGTTTTGGGGAAACGCATTCACGAAGCATCATGGAGTGGTGGTCCTTAATGGCTTCTATGAATGGGTTGCCGTCAAAGATCTTTTATGTGCTGGCGTTGTGACCATAATGGATGTGGAAACCGAATTTCAGAGGCAGTCCGAGTCCAGAAAGCAAAAGATTGAAGCCGAAGAGAAATTATGGAAGCCAACTCCAACAGAAAAAAAGCCTGCAACGGATCGACAAATCATCATCGAATTTAGGCCTGATGATGGGGAAGATCTGATCGTACCGGTGATTTTTTCCTATATGGAAGGCCAGGGATCAAACCCTTACCTTAAGGGCTTTGCTATCATCACGGACGATCCAACTGAAGACATCGCACGGGCGGGACACGACCGCTGTCCTGTTATCCTAAACGAAAGAGATATGGAAACCTGGCTTGATCCAAAGGCCATGACGCCCGAGCGATTTTCTGAATTTTTAACGCAAAGACGACGCGTGAACTTTAAACATCAATTGGCAAAAGCTTCGTAACTCGCATGCCCATCTCACAAGGCACCACGATGCCCCCATGGCCCGGGACGCTAAGATTTTATCAATGCGTGAGCCGCTATAATGGGGTTCAATATCCAGCCAAAAAGACCCGTTCATCATATCTCTCACAGACCTATGAAGGACGTCGACAAAAGACAAGATGAGCGTGTCCTCAAGAACTTCAAAGTATTTTCGCACCGTCTTCTCATCATCTCCAACATCCTTCGCCATGGGCGCAAAGTTCATAATCTTACCATTAGCCTTGGCAGCCACTTTCAAAAATTTCCTCAGGGGATCGAGGATGCGCACAACTTGTTCTTCACGGATTTCCTAATTGATGTAATTAGGAGCATAAGTACTTTGGAGTTTTACGCTTAGTGGACTCTGTCTTCAGCGTCTGAATTTGCGGAAGCGTCCCGTATTTCAAAGCTTCTTTAAGAACAAACCGGATATTGCCGCTGTGATTGCAGGAAACTTTTCAGACGGCAAAGGATTTGGAGCTTACCGTATAGTGATTGCAGAACCGAATCGGATGGTCACGGGAGTTGCATATCAACTCGTCCCAGAGTCAAGCTCAGGGGACTCTAGATTTGAAATCTCGGACACTATTAACATTATAAAGGATTATTAATACGCGCCAGCACCAGAACGCAAAGACAATGTGGCTCTATTTTAAATTCTCATCAGTCTAACCTGGGCTTCCCAATAAAGGACGATGGCGTCACGACAAAATCCCAGAGAAAACCTTGATCATGGATCTTATCGTCTAGCCACCCACCAACTCTAAAAACTAAAGCCAGCAGTATGCGCGTTTATTAGGCGCGCTGCCGAAAAATATCGCGACGCCGCTGCGCGGCGTATCCTCTCCACCCACAACCAGCACCGCGCAAACCCTCCTGCCGGCACCTGCCGCCACGCCGTCGCTGAAGCGACCTGGCTCTCGCGGCTACGGGCCGCCGTCGGGCCGCGCTCATCCTCTGCAAACTTCACAGTTCATCAACCTAAACCCTAACACTCCACCGAGGCCACTGCCCCTTAAAAGGGGCAGGGCGGCTCCGGTGTTCGCTCATAACTCAAGCCAAGGGTAACAGGGTAAAAGGGTCAAGGGTTAGCCCTCAGAAGGCGGAACCCAAGGTTGCCGCCGCGGTCGTCCGGCGAGAGGTTGTGGCGAAAGGCAGAGCGGCAGAACCGCGCCCCGTAGTCCCAACCGCCGCCGCGAACGACACGGTTGGAGCCCGTACTAGGACCAGTCGGGTCAGTTACAGCACCACTGCTGTATGACGACGCATACCAGTCGGCAGTCCACTCCCAAACATTGCCATGCATGTCATACAAACCCCAAGCATTTGCTTGCTTTTTAGCCACAGGGTGGGTCATACCGCCTGAGTTTTGGTCGTACCAAGCCATGGCTTCCAAATCTCCAGCATATGGACCTGTCGTGCCACCACGGGCTGCATACTCCCACTCGGCTTCCGTCGGTAATCGGTAACGGTATCCATCTCCTCGGCTATTAAGCTTTTGAATAAATTCCTGGGCCATATTCCAGCTAACCTGCTGGACTGGGTTATTTGGACACATACGCACGCCACCAGACTCGACATGCTCACCAGGACAGTCCTGAGGGCTTTTAAAGTCACTTGGATTAGATCCCATCACAGCCACCCACTGACCTTGAGTCACCTCGGTCGCCTGTAACTCAAAACCTTTGGATATCGTGACCTGATGCTGAGGGCCTTCGTCTGAATCTCGACCTGACTCCGTCGTAGGAGAACCCATCATAAAGGTGCCGGCAGGGATTTTGACAAAATTATTCACCCGCG
>JBIKKO010000090.1:0-13214 GCA_044360315.1 Oligoflexales bacterium | reverse complement strand
TAACCATCATGGCAGCACCCGTCACGGCGGCCACAGGCCTTACAGATTTCTTGAACCACTGCCACTGTCTGTCGTAAGGAAAGCCGCGAAGAGGGTGTGCGGCGATGATCTTAACGCCGGGTGCAGCAAAAATATGCTGAATGCGCCGGTCTGGGTAGAGTAGTGTGGCGCCAACCACTCCGACCTCTGGCGTCCGATCAAGAAGATTAATAAAGTTGGAGATCACCCCTGTGTCGAGCAATTCAATATCATTATTAAGAAAAAACACCCATTTTGTCGTGGGTTCCTTGAAGGCTTTATAGGCTTCATTGTTCATTTTGCTAAAGTTGAATTCATAGGCGGCCTGCATGACGTCTATATTTAGCCGCGGAAAACGCTCCGAGGCCTGCTGGGCGCGCTGTATTGTCTCAGCTTCAGTTGATTGATTGTCAACAAGGATCGTCTTGAGTTTAACTGCTTCAGGCAAAGCTTGCTTATTCAAACTGTTTAGGCAGACCTCTGTTAGATCCCAACGATTACGAAATGGAATGACGATGAGCAAGGTTCCAGAGGTCATGCTAGGGCAGTCGGTGATTCGATCAAGCAAGGCTTGAGCTTGATGTTGTGCAGCAGTGTAGTTGCGGATTAAAATCGCACTGACATCGCGAGGGTGATGCGAGGTTATGACATTATAGATTAATAAAAACGTCTCATAGATCTTAGCGCCAAGACGGGCAGCAGCAGCAGGAAGCTTATTGAGGCGGATGATGGCCGTAATCCTTATGTCGTTAGACGTGCAAGACGTCTAATATAGCCTATCTAATGGGAAAATCCACTCTAGGAATAGGTGTGGCGAGCATTTTCTGAAAAGCGGGACTTTGGGATTATCCTGGACTTTACAATGTCGGCCAGCTAACGTCGGGGGACACGTTATCGTAATGTATAGGAGCGCGAAAAAGTTATGAAAATATTCGTAACCGGCGGTGCTGGGTTTATTGGATCTGCAGTTATTCGGCACATTATAGCAAAACTTGATTGGCATGTGGTTAATATTGACAAGCTGACCTATGCCGGGAATTTGGAATCATTGTCGTCGGTCGAAAAAAATCCACGCTATAGCTTTGAAAAAGTTGACGTGTGTGACCGCAGCGCGATCACGGGCTTATTTGAGAAGTATAAGCCAGACGGCGTGATGCATCTAGCTGCTGAAAGTCACGTTGATCGGTCGATTGATGGTCCTGGTGAATTTATCCAAACGAATATTATTGGTACATATACTCTCCTAGAAGCATCGCGTTCTTATTGGAGTAAATTATCAGATCAGCGAAAAAAGGAATTTAGATTTCATCACGTTTCCACAGACGAGGTCTTTGGCGCTTTGGGTGATACGGGTTTATTTACCGAAGAAACGCCCTACAAACCTAATTCTCCTTACTCCGCATCGAAGGCGGCAAGTGATCATCTAGTCCGAGCATGGCATGAGACTTATCATCTACCTGTGGTTACAACAAACTGCAGTAACAACTATGGTCCCTATCATTTCCCAGAGAAGTTAATTCCTCTGATGATTTTAAATGCCCTCGACAATAAGCTCCTTCCTATTTATGGAAAAGGAGATAACGTCCGCGACTGGCTGTATGTGGAAGATCATGCTGAGGCGTTGGTTACAGTTTTTCAGAAAGGTCGTGTAGGTGAAACCTATAACATTGGCGGACATAACGAAAAACAGAACATAGAGGTCGTTCGCGCAATTTGTGCTCTACTTGATGAATTAAAACCTCGAAGTGATGGTAAAAGTTACCGTGAACAAATGACTTTTGTCCAGGATCGTCCAGGACACGATAAACGTTATGCAATTGATCCCTCAAAAGTAACTCGTGAGCTTGGCTGGAAGCCTGCCGAGAGTTTTGAATCCGGTATTAGGAAAACGGTTCTGTGGTATCTTGAAAACCAGGGCTGGTGTCGCAGGGTTCAAGACGGTACTTACCGCCGGGAGCGATTGGGACTTGGGTTATGAAGACATGCTTTCGCTTTTAAGTTGATAAAAGGGACGGTGTAGGCTCGCAACGACCAGCTAGAGATCAAGTAGCAAAGATCCTTATCAAACATGCAATAGTTGGGCGTTGGGGAGCCTTTTGCGAACCATATTTTTGGGCCGTCCATAAATCAATATTACGTTTTATTCTATTAAGGCTGCATTTGTCACTATTATGGACTGTGTAATCAAGTTTATGGTGTCCATTACAAGGCGCGTTATCGCAACGTTTGCGCCGCGACTGGCAAAATGAAATAAGTTGTCTTTTGATCCAGTCGTTTTAAAAAACTAGTTCAACGACCCCTGCTGTTATGGCGGATCGTAGCAATATATTGCAACAGTTTCGATCCTAGTTTTCCTGCGATAAGCAGTGGCGATGGTGAAAGTTGGTTGTCCTTCCAGGCGCGTAGGCACTCAAGATTTGCTTTATAGATAGCGGAAGGACCTGCATTGCTGGTTCCTCCTTCTCTCATCCTTACGGTAGTATGATCGCACCAGGCCGTTTTAAGTCTGTGTTTCTCGATCATACGAACCATCATTTCGTAGTCTGCGGCGATTGGATAACTGAGATTGAATCCTCCCACTTGATCGATAGCTGACCGCTTTACGTAGAAGGCTGGATGGGGTGGGTGCCACCCATGTCTCATACCATGTTTAGGTGGCACTCCAGTTCGCCATGTGCGCGTGATGTGATTAAGGTCATCTTGTTTTGTATAAACTATGTTGCCGTAAACAATGTCGACAATTTCTGTCTTAAAAGTCTCGGCAATATTGGCTACGGCGTTAGGTTCAGCAAATACATCGTCGGAATTTAAAAAACCCACCGCATCGCCAGACGCTTGTTTTAATCCCTTATTCATGGCGTCATAGATCCCGCGGTCTTTTTCAGAGATTATAATGGTGTTCGCGGGGAGTTTAGGAAGACTTTTATCAACAATACTCATCGTATTGTCTTTTGATAATCCATCAACAATGATGTACTCAAGGTTTGTATAGGTTTGTGACGCCACCGAGTCGAGAGTGTCTTGTATGGTTTTTGCGCTGTTGTAACAGACTGTAATAACTGAAATTTTCATGCAGCTAGGGTTGCCCAACAGCGTTTGTTTTTGCGACCTGCTGCTGAATCCAGCGATAGGTTTCTTTGAGGCCGTTGCGAAGGCTGTCGTTTGATGGCGCCCAGCCAAGTTTTTGCTTAATCAAAAAATTATCTGAGTTTCGTCCACGAACACCCGTAGGACCTGGTATGTGCTTTTTGATTATTTTCTTCTCGCCAATCGATGCTGCCAAATCAACTAACTGATTGATGGTCACCATTTCTTCGGAGCCGATATTGACGGGGCCAGTAAAGTCAGACCTCATGAGACGTAGGATACCTTCCACGCATTCATCGATGTATAGGAATGATCGGGTTTGCTTTCCGTCACCCCAAATCTCTACTTCGCTACCCTGGGGGGCCATAATTACTTTTCTACAAATTGCTGCTGGAGCTTTTTCCTTTCCACCCGTCCAAGTACCCTCAGGCCCATAGATGTTGTGGAAACGAGCAATCCGAACCTTTAAGCCAAAATTTCTGTGGTAGGCCAAATAAAGTCGTTCGCTAAAGAGTTTTTCCCAGCCATACTCACTATCTGGAGCAGCCGGATAAGCGCTGTCTTCGGTGCACTTTGGATTATCTGGGTCCTCTTGATTATAAGCAGGATACATACAAGCCGAGGATGAGTAAAACACGCGGTCAACACCATGCTTTTGGCAAAGCTCTACGATATTTAGATTTATTGTTGCCGAGTTATGCATAACATTAGCATCATTATCACCGGTGAATATATAGCCAGCCCCACCCATATCAGCAGCTAATTGATACACTTCGTCGAACTTTACGCCGTCCCATAGTTTTCTGCAAACCGCCTGATCTCTCAAATCGCCGAGAACAAAATCATCGGCTGCGGTGAGCGAGAACTCTGGTTTCTTCAAGTCGACAGCTTTGACCCAGTAGCCTTCGGCTTTGAGACGTTTTACCAGGTGGCTACCGATGAACCCACCGGCTCCGCAGACGAGTGCTTTTCGTTTGTTAGTCGAAGACATTTGTAAGGACCTTTGAGGTGTAAGCTCTATTTACTTGTTTTGAATCAGAATCAACTACTATTTGAAGGATATTTATAGCTTAAGGAGGGACCTTGGTCAATCGAACCTTGGGGCTCTCTAGGGCTACCGCGCCCTTCGCGTTTTGAAAAAAAATCTGGGATGGAGGTACTAGGTTGCCTATGCAGCCAACCCATGTAAAAATACGGTGTTTGCTTTAGTTTTGGAAACATGCTCTCGCCATCATGTCTTAGGATTTTATGTAGGTGCCCTTGATTGATCTTCGCTATCCATTTGGCTCGGCATTTGAGTTTTTCGCTGGGGGGTATTTTTATAGCCCCGAGGCCATGCATCTGAGCGTAGCTTGGTTTGGGATGCTAGGTTTAATTACTGGAGTCTTCTTATTGCTGTTGCGCAAAGTGCCTTTGTCTTTGGTTGCAGCAATCTTATCACTTGTTTTAATGCCATTTACCAACCCCTCATTTGCGATTATGGGATTGTTCCCCTCGGATTTTTTTGCGCTGATTGCCACGTTTTCTTATTGTTTTGAATCGCTACTGAAACCTGATCGTCCAATTGAAATCAGTTGGCAGTGGGTAATTTTTTGGTGTTTGGTCGCGCTGCATTCCGGATTTGTATACGTTTATTACGATTTAGGCGACGATAAACAGCTAATTCATCGGTTGGTTTTGGTTGTGCGGCCCGTGATATCTCTGATTGCAGCGACGATTCTTTTTTATGGATTAAAGAGAGTTCCTGTTGCGCGCCTGATTTTTGGTATAGCACTCGTGACCTCGCTTTTGATCGGCGCCCTGGTCTATGGGATCCAAATGGTTAAATTTTATAACGGTGTTACGCCATTTGGCACCATGCCTAGCGCTGGTTTTGGCGGGATAAGATTTGGTGGTGTGTCGAATGAAGGTGGTCATTTGTCAAAAATGACATTCCCAGTGCTCCTAGCAATTTTGGTGTGGATCAGGGGTCCCTCTAGGGTATTACTGTTTTGTCTTTTTTCTGCGGTGTTTCTTTTAAATGTATCGGCAACCGGCTATGTTTCCCTTGGGTTGTTTTTTATCTTGATACCATTTTTTGGAGTTATTGCCTTGCTGAAGCGTCTGTCGGCGAGGACCATTATCGTATGTTTGCCCCTATTCGTTTTATTGCCAGCGATGCTGATTCCAGCACATATGGTTTTGAGTAAAGTACAGATTTATTCTTCTCTAAATCATAAAATTGTTGATTCTGTTACAAGGGCTTGGTCGCCCGATATTGATCAGTATGGCCGCTCGCCTTTGATCGCTATGGCTATTATTGACAGGTATCCTTTAGGTATCGGTTTTGCTGGGAGCGCTCAGAGAAATATCGTGATGAGTGACTTTGACTTTAAGGCAAAAGAAAACAATCTTGGTGTTAATGTTGCAATGGCAAGTTGGTCTTATTTTATGATCCCCATGTTGCTGTTTTTATTTTACAAGTTTACTGCAGGCATCTGGGGAGCTAGCCTAATACAAAAATCGATTTTTTTGAGTCTCATTTTCATGATGTGTATTGATGTTCTATGGTCTAGTGTCGGTATGTTTTTTATGTTGTTGTCGGCGACTAATCCAATTGAGAAACGACCAACGGTTTGTCGCTCGTTGGAGATTTAACTTGTTAAAAAATAGCGCAGTGATCGTCAGTGTCTTGCCGCCCGCTTTCAGATATCAGAGATTTAATCCATGGCTTGAACGCGTGGGTCATGGGATCGATGGTATTTTAAGGTTTTTGGGTAGAAAAGGATCGAATGTCAGTCAGATCTTGAAGCCTGATAACTTATTGGTGCTAGAATCTCATCTCATCTCATCTCATCGGAGATGGAGTTATGACGTTAGCGTTTCTTCACACGCTTAAAGTCGACTATCCGGGTGCCAAGATTACTTTGATGGCTCAGCCTTGGATGGATCAGCTAATAAGTCCGGGTCTCATTGACAGATTCATTCCGCTCCATTTGCCTTGGGTTGGCGGCGGTATATTTTCTGTGCAAAAGTGGAAAAATTTCTACCGTGCAGTCCTCGCGTTGAAAACTGATTTGCCGACTATGGCCTGTGAGACCAGAGGAGATTGGAGGAACTTTTTGTTTTTTTGGTGTTTGAAAATTCCGGTGAGGGTTGGCGTGCCGCTCTCCGGTGGCGCGCGACTGTTGACGCATGCAGCTGGCTTATTTGATAGGGGTGAGCCTCTTTATGAAAGTCGTAAGTCTTTGTTGTTTATGTTCGGGTCGCGGCGCCCTCTGCAATATCCAGCTGTCCCGAAGGCTGCCGAAATTAACGGCATTCGCGAGCCATATGTGGTCGTTCATCCAGGGGCGAGCCAGCATACTCGTCAAATGACCATCTCACATATGAGACTCATTTTGCAAAAAATGCCCGCAGGTGTAAAAAAGATTGTTGTGGCAACCGGATCTGCTGAGCTCGAGCTGCAAAACAAATGTCTGAATTTTTTCCTTGGTCAGGGGTTGATTGCCGAGTCTTGGAATGGCAGCTTGACAGAGTTTTTAAGGATTTGCTCGCAGAGCGTCGCGGTTTACGCGATGGATAGTGGCCCTGCCCATTTAGCCAGTTGGTCTGGTAGTTCTCTCATGATCTTCTGCAGCCATGATTCACCAAGGGTTATAGCCCCTTTGGGACGAGACGTTGCTTATTTGGAAGTCGACGCGGGTCCTTAGAAGTTTTCAGAGAATCGGTTAATTGTGGGGAAGGAGCTTGTTTGAAGAACGATCTCTCATTGGAGGAACTTGTATAATGCCTCGACAATTTTGCTTCCAGCTGTGCCGTCACCGTAGAGTGCGGGACGTTGGCTTTCCTTTGCATCACTTTGGGCGCACAGAATCCTACGGACAGCTTCATCGGGGTCGCTTGAGGGCGCGATGAGTTGATTCCACCCAGCTTCGACAAGCTCTACCCACTCCGTTTCAGTACGCAGAGTTGCACAGGGTTTGCCGTGAAAAAATGCTTCCTTTTGTAAGCCGCCAGAATCAGTAACAACGAAGCTCGAGCGCAAAATAAGATCGGTCATGGGGAAGTAGCCAACGGGCTCAATCATAGTGATGTTATCTGTCATTGACCTTAACCCTGCTCGATCGATGGCTGCTCTTGTTCTGGGGTGGATCGGCCAAACTATGCTAATCTCCGAAGACAACCTGCCTAAAATACTCAATATATTTCTTAATATCTCAATTTGATCGGTAGACTCTGCCCGGTGGATCGTGGCTAAAGCAAATCTATTATTGTCTTTCATCAACGGTGAGCCAAGACTTGGATCAAGATGGAGCCTTTCCTTAGTCCAGAGGGCAACGTCAAGCATCACATCACCCGTGCACAGTACGCGGTCTCCGTATATGCCCTCACGGTGCAGATTTTTAGTGGCCAAAGCAGTCGGTGTAAAGAGCAGATCGGAACTGTGATCGGTTAAGATTCGGTTGATCTCTTCAGGCATGCGCCGGTTAAAGCTGCGCAGGCCGGCCTCGACGTGAGCGATTGGAATGTGCAACTTCACAGCGGCCAGTGCGCCGGCAAGGGTGGAGTTTGTGTCGCCATAAACCAGCACGCAGTCTGGTTTTTCCTCTAGCAGGATGTTCTCGATTTTCTCTATCATTTGACCGGTTTGTTTGCCGTGGCTGGATGAACCAATGCCTAGATTGTATCGAGGTTTAGGGATCTCCAACTGCTTAAAGAAGACGTCTGACATCATATCGTCATAATGCTGACCAGTATGAATGAGAACTTCTGTAAGCCCCTGGTGTCTAGAAAATGCTTTAGAAACTGCGGACGCCTTTACAAACTGAGGCCTAGCCCCTACGATGGTGCATACCTTTAACAAGAATAGCTCCCTAGAAATAAGTGGTTACGACCTATCTAAAAGCTACCAAGTCTCTCATAGGAGAGGGCTTTGGTCGAGTTGGATGTTTTAAAATAGTGTACAAAGTCCGGAGAGCGGCGCCTGCCATCGAGCTCTTGGTAGGTTGACGCGTCTTTGCTTTGGGGCAAATGTGCTGATGTCCTTGAATTAGTTACTGTATATGTTATGTTGCTAATTCCAGGATTTTGGCGATGATTTGAGACCTTGGGAATTCTACCTGTGTGGAGAAGGTCTTAGAAAATTATCTCATGGTGTATGTTATCTAAAACGTGGGGTTGGAACATGTCAGTTGATACCGTATCAAGGCTTAAGGATAGATCTGCCGTAGTGGGAGTTATAGGTCTAGGCTATGTTGGGTTGCCACTCGTTCTACGATATTGCGAGGAAAATTATAAAGTCGTTGGTTTTGATATTGATGATTCTAAGGTCAACCGACTGTCTGAGGGGGATTCTTATATCGAGCATATCGAATCCTCAAAAATTAAGTTTGCCCTCTCGAAGGGATTTAAGGCCACAACAGATTTTTCTAAAGCAAAAGATGTGGATGCCCTGATTATATGCGTGCCCACACCACTAAATCAATACCGTGAACCAGATTTGAGTTTTATTGTATCAACGATAACCAGCCTAAAGCCATATCTTAGAGAGGGGCACGTTGTCTCGCTCGAAAGTACTACTTATCCAGGTACTACGGAAGAGGTCCTTCAGCCTATTATGGAGTCAGTGGGGCTAAAGATTGGCAAAACCGCGTTTCTCGTGTTTTCTCCAGAGCGCGAGGATCCGGGACGCAAAGATTTTAATACGAAGACTACTCCGAAGGTGTGTGGCGGTGTCACCAAGAATTGCCTAGAGGCTGGCGTTGCGCTCTATTCATCTATTGTCGATAAGGTAGTTCCGGTGAGTTCCACGCGAGCCGCAGAGATGACAAAGCTTCTAGAGAATATTCATCGAGCCGTAAATATCGGTTTAGTGAATGAAATGAAAGTGGTTGCCGATCGCATGGGCATAGATATCCACGAAGTCATCGATGCCGCAGCCACTAAGCCATTCGGCTTTGTTCCTTATTACCCGGGTCCAGGTCTCGGAGGACATTGTATTCCGATCGATCCGTTCTATTTGACTTGGAAAGCTCGCGAATATGGTCTTCACACGAGATTTATTGAACTTGCAGGTGAAATTAATAGCTCTATGCCGCAGTACGTCGTTTCAAAGGTCGTAGATGCCTTAAATGCACATGGTAAAGCATTAAAGGGAAGTAAGATTTTGATCCTAGGTATAGCTTACAAGAAAAATGTTGATGATATGCGTGAGTCACCCTCCGTAGAGATCATGGAGATGCTACGAGATAAGGGAGCTACCTTGTCCTACTCTGATCCGCATGTGCCTAAATTTCCGGCCATGCGCAAGCATCGTTTCGATATGGAAAGTCTAAAGCTGTCCCCAGAAATGCTCAGAACATTCGATTGCGTGGTGATTGCGACTGATCATGATAAGTTTGACTACGATTTGATTCGCCTCAATAGTCAGCTGCTCGTGGATACGCGCGGCATATATCGCCAAATTGCCTCTCATATAGTCAAAGCTTGATTTTCTGGGTAAAACCTAACTGATAGAAGGAGGCTTAGCTTGAAGCGCATCGCTGTTTTATCCTGGTCAGATTTATCGAGGGATGCGCGTGTCAGTCGGCAAATTGAAGCTCTATCGAAGCTGTATATTGTCGATACTTTTGCATGGGGCTTGCCCAGATTTGTTTCCGGCGAATCTTATTTGGTTTCAGACAAGCGGTTGGTCGGTTTCCACAGATTTGCCCGCAGAGGCTTGCTGGCGGCCCGTCAGTTTGAACAGTACTATTGGACAAATCCTGTAGTTGTTGACGCACAATCAAAAATTGATAGTAACAACTATGAGCTAATCGTCGCAAACGACATCGATACGTTACCGCTTGCCTTAAAACTAGGTGCGGATCGACGCGTTCCAGTGTTATTCGATGCGCATGAGTTTTCGCCGGCGGAATTTGAAGAAAGCCTAAGCTTTCGACTATTTGTCAAGCCTTATAAACATTACCTTTGTAGTCAGTATATTCCAAAAGTTGGTGGGATGCTCACGGTGTCTCCAGGTTTAGCCTCACGCTACGCATCCGATTATAAAGCGCAACCCGAAGTTGTATATAATGCCCCCGTCTTTCATCCAAGACATGAAAAATCCATGCAAGTCCCTGGTAGTGAACAAATTAAGCTTGTACATCACGGCGCTTCTGATCCCGCGCGTCGCATCGACTGCATGGTAGAAGGTGTGATTTTGGCTGGGTCAAAGTTTTCCTTTGATTTGTACTTAGTTCCGACTAATCAGAAATATATGGAAAAACTAAAAAAATATGCTGAGGAGTGTGACCGAATTCGAATTCACCCACCGGTACCGACGGCACAGATTGTTTCAACGATTTCTCAGTACGACATTGGAATGTTTGTGTATCCAGCGTCGAGTTTTAACCAGCGTTACTGTTTGCCGAACAAGTTTTTCGACTTTATTCAGGCTAGACTGCCGGTCTTGATAGCGCCATTACCAGATCTTGAAAATTTAACTAAAGCATATGATATCGGTTGGATCGCTCCTGCATGTTCAAGTGAAGCAATTGCAGAAACACTGACTCAAATTAAAATTGATTCTGTAAAAGCAATGGCGAAGTCATTAGATGTCGCCGCAGAAGAGCTTTCTTTTGACAGATCAGAAGAGGTGCTTTTGCGATCGGTCGAAAGACTCTTACTCTGTAAATGAGTTGTTTGATGAGTCGGTAGCGACCGTATTTAGATTCCTTTCTCGGACAAAAATATCCGAGTCATCTGGTTTCTTACTTGTATGTGATTTTCTGTAAATCATAGAGAGATTATCCGATGGAGATAGCCTTAAGTTTCTAGGTTTTAGTGATCAAAAACTAATAATTGACCTCCCTACAGAATTTCTTGATCTGTTTTAAAGAAATTAATCCCGCGAGTGCTGCACCATAAACAAATATGCAAATACTCATTAGGTTTAAGGCCCATCGCTCCCTAACGGCAAGATCAATAGTTGGAATTATTAAGGCAATTGACCAGGCCAGTAAGACCGATGCTAGGATCGGACCCCATCGATGAGGTACATAATAAAATCGCTGGCTAAGTATTAGCTGCATAAGGAATAAGACGAGCGAAGCTACCATAGTGGCCGCACTGGCGCCAATAATTCCAAAATGCGGTATGAGCAGATAATTTAGTAAAAGGTTGACGCTTGCCCCGACAATATTAATCCAAATCGAATAATGTGTTTTCTTGGCGATTCCTATTCCAGGTGCGAATATATAGAGACTTCCCAAAAAAATCGCTGGGACCAGATAAATGACCGTTGATCCTCCGGCGTAGAATGGCTCTGTGGTGAAAAAATAAAGAATATCCTTCGTGAACAGCACAAGACTTATAAATACTAGCAGCGAAATAAATATCACTAATCTAAAAATTTTAGCGATTTCACTCGGTGTAGCAGTTTCATGATGCTTTGAATAAATCAGAGGAGTAAGTGCACCTTGGAAACCCACCATTGTCAGTCCAGATAAGCTAGCCAGTCTATAGCCGACACCGTATAGTCCGACTTCATGAAGTGATAAAAATTTTTTTATCATTACGCGGTCTATATATAAGCTAACCCAAACTGCAATTCCAGAAAGTACGAGTGGGGAGGAAAACCGCAACATTTCAGCCAATAATGATTTGCTGAACTGAAGTCTGAAACTACTCCATAACCAGTATAAGCCGAACGAACATCCTGCAATCGTTCCTAGCAGCATTCCACAGAGTAATCCAGATAGTCCCCAATTTAAGACGTATGTTAAAAGAACCGATGTTGCTGCCGTAATTATTGAATAAACAAGACTAACTATAGCAAACTGTTTGCTTCGAAGTTCCCATCGCAGCTGATTTTGTATCAGATAAAAGATGGCATTGAAAAAGACATAAACTATACCGATTTTAAACACTCGTGTTAGTTCGCTTTGACCCATTACCAGTTCCGAAAATGGTTGAGCAAATGCGATCATAAGCACAGCGAAAATAGTGTAGCAAAATACGGTAAACCAAAGAGCCGACGATGCGTATAGAACCTTTTTTTTCGGGTCTCGCTCAGCAGCATGAAAACGCGCCACACCCTGCGAGACTTCCAGTGAAATTGTGAGGTTAACTATATTCGCAAACATAGTAAAAAGATCGAGAGATCCATAGTCTTCTGGGCTCAGGACTCTTGTATAGAGTGGGATCAAAAACAGGGATAACCCGCGGGACACTAGAGCCGGGATTGTATAAATAGCTCCATCTTTCAAAAACGCCCGCAGCATCACTGTTTGACCTTAATACCAGCTAATTTTAAAAAAGCTTGTTCTAGTTTTGGGCGATGACTGAGCTGAAGAGACTCTTTACCATAAGACCCTACCATCGCCTTTATATTGGCTTTGGTGACGTCCACATGTTGGCCTGCTCCTTCGCAATATTCTACCTCAGCTGGGTCATACCACCATTCTTGGGGGATGTTGCCGTCTATAATGTGCTGATATCTCCTGGCTACCGCTATGGAGCTCCAGTTGAGTCTTACAAATTTCTGCGCCTCTAGACCTACCTTCACCCTAGCGTCAATATTGATAATCATGTCTTCAATGACAACTTCAAGTTCATCAGGATGACATATTCTAGATGGTGGCCAACTATCCGACGCAATAAAGCGTCTAAGTTTATCGAAGCCGTATCCGCCAACAACAGATGGTTTACCAAACCATGCTGCTTCGGTCGCCAGCCCTGCGAGGGGACCATCGGAATAAACTTGATCAATTACAAAGTCGCATCTTTGAATCTGCTCTATAACCTCGGTGTGGGGTCGGCCGGTGATCAATATTAGCTCGATCTTATGCCCTTTAGCCTTCAATCTTTCGATCGCCGCTGAGATAAGCGTTGATCCTTTTGCAGCTGGGTGACTTGGAGCGTGAAGTATCTTGACGACCTCCGCTGAAGCTTCTGTTAAGTAAGTATTTAGTTCTTCCTCACTATCACCAGACTCCGTGGTAGAAAAAGGAATGCCTATTGCATGGGTGTTTATTGCAGGCTTGCGCAAAAATGGCGAAGTGCTCAAAGGCGCTCCAATAATAGCATCGGCCAATCCTTCGAGTCGATCTATTTTCTTTCTCATTTTCAACGTTCTAACAACCAGT